>QHSC01000016.1 GCA_003220345.1 Candidatus Rokuibacteriota bacterium
CGCATCTCAATTTCCTCGCGAATCACCCTTTCAGCGTCGTCTTCTGGTCGTCATTGATCGAAGCGGCCGGCATTCCCTTTCCCGGCCGCGTGATCCTGATCCTGACCCCGGCATTTCTTGCCACGGATGCGGATGTCGTGCGCCTGATCATCGTGGCGACCATTGGCGCTGTCCTCGGCGATCACGTCCCCTACACGGCGGGTCGGCTGGCCGGCCCACGGATGCTCAGTCTGTATTGCAAGGTCACGCTCGGATCCGCTCGCTGCGTCGAAAGGACGCTGGAATACTTCCGGCGCTTCGGAGCGGCCGCCCTTCTCTTGAGCCGCTTCTCCACGAGTGTTCGGATCTTTGCCTCGGCGTGCGCGGGATGCGGGCACGTCACCTACCGACGCTATCTGGCGCTCGACACCCTCGGCACCGTCGTCTACACCACGTTGTGGGCGCTCGTGGGTTGCGTGATCGGGGAGCGGGCGGTGGTGTTCTTCACCACGGACCGTCGCCGCTGGCTCTTTCTCGGGTGCGTCGCGCTCGCGGCCGCCACGCTCATCGGGTACCGACTGTGGCGCCGGCTCCGCTATGGCGGCGCGCGATGGTCGGAGATCGAGACGGTCGACGAGCCTTGCGAGCTGGTAGAGCGCGGGGAGTCTAGAGGTGGTCGTCGTCCAGCTTGAAGCGCGGGAGCTCGCCGCTCGTGTCCCAGGCGCTCGTCCGCCAGTCGTCGAGCTCGTGGTCCGCGGCGCGCCAGGCGGGCAGGGAAAGTCGCAGACGTTGCGCCAGCGCCGTCACGTAGGGCTCGTACATGGCGCGCAGGGAGGCCAGCGTCCGCTCGGCCACCGCCCCATCCTTTAATACGACCCCGTCCTGAGCCAGGCTCGCTCTCAGCGAGTGAAAGTCCTCCGGAGCGAGCCGATCCGGGTCAGGTGCCGACGGCCGCGCGCCCGTCACCATGGCCAGATCCACCACCGCGTGGCGCGCCATAGCGAACGTGAGCTGCGCCTGCCGGCCCGGCGCGCCCTCCACCCCCACCATGACGAGCGCGCTGGCGTCGAGCACGGCCGTGAGCGCGCCCAGCCACGATTGATGCTCGTGCTGCGAGCGGAAGAACATGAGGACGGGGTAGGAGAGATGGCTCTCCATGAGCTCGGCGGACCAGCGCTCCCAGTCGCGCAGCAGGGTCTCGAGCTCCGGCATGTCGTGACCGTGGCGGCGCAGGAGCTCGCCCGCGCTGGGCGGCGAGCCCGCGCGTGCGTCGAGGAGAGAGATGTTGACCTCGCGGCGCGAGAAGCCCTGGTAGAGCACGGGAAGGTAGCCCATCACGAGGGCGAGGAAGCCGAAGCCCACGCCCGCCTCGACGACCGTGAGCGCGCGCGCGAGGGGCCCGATGGGAGTGACATCGCCGATGCCCAGCGTGAAGAGCGTGGTCCCGCTCAGGTAGAGATCGGTCCAGAAGCCGGAGTTGCCGGTGGGCGCGTTGAATCGCGATCCCAGTCCCCACTGGATCATGGCGAAGCCGAAGACGAGCGCCGTCGCCCAGCAGGCCATCAGGATCAGGATAGAGAGGGGACCGAAGATGGCGAGAAAGCTCTCGCGCCGTCGCCCGCGGGCGAGGAAGCACGCCACGGCGACCCAGGCGGGCCACGTGGTCTGATAGAAGAGCCGCGTCGGTCGAAGGGTGCGAGTGGCGGTGCGGGGGAGGACGAGCGCTTCGAAGGCGTCCCAGACGATCGCGAGGATCAGGAGGATCCCCGCGATCGCCACGATCAAATGCGCCATTAACTATCCAGATCCCTCTCCCCCACTGGGGGAGAGGGCAGCAGTTCGAGCCGAGACGCCCGCTTTTGGCGACGAGGTGAGGGCTGAGTAGATCTGAGGGGGTGGCGGCGCAAGGCTACGCGGCGCGCCTCGCGGGCGCAGCGCGGCGCACCGAGGTCGGGCTCGGACGGAACACGAGGGTGTAGCCGGCCGGCATCAGGGGCAGCACCACGCGCCAGACGGGATCGAGCATGTCCTCCCACCCCGCCGGCACGAAAAGCTCCACCGTGCCCGATTGCTCGCGAGAGCCCGCGTTGACGCGGACCGCGATCATGGACTCTCCGCCCAGGCTCGCGTTGATCGCGGCCTGGATCTCCGCCTGGAGCTCGAGGGCGCGGGACTCGAGACGGTCCCGCCACAGACGCCAGACGAGAGGGCCCAGGAACAGCAGCGAGAGCAGCGACATCGTGATCAGGGCTGTCATGAACTTTGCCTCCTTGTCCCGTTTCGATGGCGCGGTGCGCAGGAGGGATTCCGCATATCGAGAGAAATTTTCCCGTGGCTCACAGGCCCGTGGCTCACAGGTAGGTCTCGAGGTAATTGCTATCGGAAAGACCGGTTAGGCCCACGCTCTCGGGTGCGCGGCCCTCGAGGGCCGCGCGCGGGGCGAGGCCCACCAGCTCCCCGCGCGTGATGCCGATGCCGCGCCGTCGCGCTTCAGCTGCAACGGCATCGTAGGCGCCCGCGATGCCCGTGCGTCGATAGTCGACGAGGTTCATCGAGACCTGGACGAGGCCGCGACGGGCGAGCGGCACGCCGAGAGCCTGCACGGCGGGCAGGCCGCCCGAGGACTCGCGCACGGCGCGCGCGATGGCCCGGGCCGCGTCGAGGTCCTGTGAGTCGAGCCAGACGTTATAGGCGACGAGCACCTCGCGCGCGCCGACCATGACGGCGCCGAGGCGCGCGACGAAGGTGGCGGGGCCCGCGTCGGGCTGCCAGGCCGGATCGGCCAGCCGCGCGGCGAGGCTCTCGTATTCCCCTCGGCGGATGTCGCGAGCCAGGCGGCGCTCCGGGCGCGCGGCCGCCGCGCCGTAGAGGTACACGGGCAACGCGTACGCCCTCGCCACCGAAGCGCCCACTCGCCGCGCCACGGCCACGGCGTCGTCCATGGTCAGATCGCGCAGCGGCACGAAGGGGAGGACATCGAGCGCGCCCAGCCGCGGATGCATGCCGTGATGCTCCCGCATGTCCACCCGCGCGAACACGGCCTCCGCGAGGGCAAGGGCGGCCCCCTCGACGGCTTGCGGGGGCCCGATCACGCTGAACACCGCGCGGTGGTGATCGGGATCGCTGTGCATGTCCGCGAGCCTCGCCTCCGGAACCGCGCGGACGGCCTCCGCGATGGCCTCGATCACGCGCGGCTCCCGCCCTTCGCTCACGTTCGGGACGCACTCGAGAAGCGGGCTCGCCACGAGGCGGTATGATACCCCTTCCCCGAAGTTGACCCTCGTCTGCCGCGGCTTCTATACTACGTGGGTTATGCCGCTGCTTCCCGTGGGCAAGCTCCCCGCCGAGCTCCTCCAGCGACTCTTCGGCAAGTACGTCGACGCCGATCCGCGCGTCATCGTCGGCCCGCAGGTCGGCGAGGACGCGGCGGTGCTCGACATGGGTGATCGCTATCTCGTGGCCACCACCGATCCCATCACCTTCGCCACCGATGAGATGGGCTGGTACGCGTTGCACGTCAACGCCAACGACCTCGCGGTGCGGGGCGCCACGCCCCGGTGGTTCCTCTGCACCGTGCTCCTGCCCGAGGGCAAGAGCCGCGAGGCGGAGGTGGAGCAGCTCTTCGCCGAGGTGTCCCTGGCCTGCCAGTCCGTGGGCGTGTCCCTCGTGGGCGGCCACACGGAGGTCACGGCCGGTCTGCCTCGCACCATCGTGTCCGGCACCATGCTCGGGGAAGTGGCCAAGGACAAGCTCGTGACGACGGGCGGCGCCTATGTCGGCGACACCGTGCTGGTGACCAAGGGCGTGCCCCTCGAGGGCGCCTCCATCATCGCGCGCGAGCGCGGGGAAGACGCCATCCGGCGCGGGGTGCCCGCCGACGTGGTGGCACGCGCCCGCGAGTTCCTGCGGCGGCCGGGGATCAGCGTGGTGCCGGAGGCGCGCGCCGCGTGCGCCGCCGCGCGCGTGCATGCCATGCACGATCCCACCGAGGGCGGGCTGGCCACCGCCTGCTGGGAGCTGGCCCAGGCCGCAGGCGTCGGGCTTCGCGTGGACCGCGAGCGCGTGCCCGTCCTCGCCGAGGGCCGCCGTCTCTGCGAAGCGTTCGGCCTCGATCCACTCGGCACCATTGCCTCGGGCGCGCTCCTGCTCACCGTGAGCCCGGGCGAGGCCGAAACAGTGATTGCCGCCTCTCGCGCCGCCGGCATCGAGTGCACGGCCATCGGCCGCGTCACGCGGCCCGAGGACGGCGTGGTCCTCACCGCGGGCGGCCACGCCAAGCCCATGCCGAGCTTCCCGCAAGACGAGATCACCCGCATCTTCCAGGGAGAACCCCACGCATGAGTCCAGGCCGCGACGGAGGGGCGCCCGCGCGCGCAAGCATCCAGATTGGCTACGCGCATCGTCAGGCGCCCATGGGGCGCGAGGCCATGGTCGCTTCGTGTCATCCGCTGGCCTCGCTGGCGGGGGTCGAGACGCTCAGGGCGGGCGGCAATGTCGTCGACGCGGCCATCGCCACCAACGGCGTGCTCGCCGTCACCCAGCCCAATTTCTGCGGCGTGGGGGGCGACCTCTTCTGCCTGTATCACGAGGCGGCGACCGGACGCGTGCACTTCCTCAATGGCGCGGGGCGCTCGGGCTCGCGCGCAGGTCTCGACGAGCTCAAGCGTCGTGGCTGGACGGCCATGCCGCAGGTCGGCCCCGGCACGGTGTCGGTGCCGGGCGCGACCCGCGCCTGGTCGATGCTGCTGGAGCGCTTCGGCACGCGGCCCCTGAAGACCTTGCTCGAGCCGGCCGTCCACTATGCCGGCGACGGCTTCCCCATCACCGATATCGTCTGCCAGGCCATCCAGATGCGCTTCCCGCTCTTCGACGATCCCGAGTGGAAGCGCATCTTCGTCCCCGGCGGGGTCTTTCCAAAGACGGGCGACCTCTTCCGCCAGCCCGATCTCGCGCGCACGCTGCGCGAGCTGGGCGCTGAGCCCGATCTCTTCTACCGCGGCCGCGTCGGCGCGGCCATCGCCAAGCGCCTGGAGGAGGACGGCTTTCTCGTTCCCGACGATCTCGCCTCTCATGCCGGCGAGTGGGGCGAGCCCATCTCCACGACCTATCGGGGCTACACCGTCTACGAGACGCCGCCGCCCACCCAGGGCATTGCCACGCTCCTCTCCCTCAACCTCCTCGAGGGCTTCGACGTGGCGTCCCACACGCCGCAGTCGGTCGAGCATCTCCACCTGCTCCTGGAGATGACCAAGCTCGCCTATGCCGACCGCGACCGCTGGGTGGCCGACCCCGAGCATGCGCGCGTTCCCGTCGGGGCCATGCTCGCCAAGGACTATGCGGCGAACCGGCGGGCCGAGTTCGATCCCGACAAGGCCAAGATGCACGCGTGGGGCGAGCTCGATGGGGACACCACCGGCTTCGTCGTCGCCGACGGGCGGGGGAACATCCTCTCGGTGATCCAGAGCCTCTACCGGGGCTTCGGCTCGGGAGTGGTCCCGCCGGGCACCGGCGTGGTGCTCCAGAATCGCGGCGCCTACTTCAACACCAATCCCGACCATCCCAACTGCTTCGCGCCGCGCAAGCGACCCTTTCACACCCTGATCGCCTGCGTTGTCACTCGCGATGGCGCGCCGGTGATGGGGCTGTCCAACATGGGCGGCGACGGCCAGGCGATGTTCCACACGCAGATCCTGACCAATGCGCTCGATTTCGGCATGGAGATCCAGGAGGCCATCGAGCGTCCGCGCTTCATGTACGGCAAGATCGCGGCCACCGACGCGCCCGACGGGGTCAGGCTGGAGAGCCGGGTGTCTCCCGAGGTGCGCGAAGCGCTCGTGCGGCGGGGCCACAACATCCTGCCCGTCTCCAACTGGTTCACGCAGGCCGGTCATGCGCATGCCGTGACGCTCAAGGACGGCACGCTGCGCGGCGGCGCGGATGCGCGCGGAGACGGCGCGGCTATGGGATATTAGGCGCATGCGCAAGATCGTGCTGACGATGCTGGCAGGGGTCGTGGCGCTTGGCCTGGCCGGGACGGCGCAGGCCAGCGAGTGGGGCGGCATCACCCCCGGGGTGACGACGCTCGAGCAGGTGCGCGAGCGCTACGGGGCGCCCGCGAAGGAAAGCAAGACAAAGCTCGAGAACTACGACATCACGACCTTGACCTACGAGGGCTCCCGGGCGCCGGCGGGAATGATCAGGCTGGTGGTCGAGGTGGGCTGGCTCGCCAAGGACGGCTTCAAGCCGAACGTGGTGCGGGTCTTCCGGCTCGAGCCGCGCCCCCTCATCTTTCCGATTCAGGCCATCATGGACGGCTGGGGCATTCCCTCCGCCGCCGGCGAGAGCGGAGGCCGGCCGACCTTCTTCTACGAAGAGGGCCTGGTCGTGATCTTCGACCCGCAGGGCGTCAACGCGGAGAACATGAGCTTCACCTTGCCGCAGGCGATCCCGCCCAGCGCTTTCAAGGGTGGCCCGGCGGGCCAGCCCGGCCAGCCGCCGGCGGCCGCCGCGCCCAAGCCCGCCCCCGGAGCGCCCTCCGCGCCCACGCCCCAGCCGCCTTCCGGAACCAGACCGCGGCCCTAGCCGGATGGTCGATCACCTGTTGGCCCTCGACCCGCGCGGTCGAGGGATCACGAGCTTCTTTGTCGAAGGCGGCGCCACGCGCGCGGCCAAGGCGCTCGCGCGGGCCAAGCGTGTCGTCCTCACCACGGGCTTCTGCGTGGGCCCGGGCCTGCCGGAGACCGATGGGCCGCCCGGCACCGCGGTGCTGGGCCGCGCGCTTCGCTCGCTCGGCGCGACGGTCACCTACATCACGGATGCGGCGTCGCTGCCGCCGCTTCAGGCGGCCCTGGCCGCCCTGGACGAGCCCAAGGAGATCCAGATCTTTCCCGCGCGAGGCGAGGCCGCCCTGAGCGCGCGCCGTTTCCTGGACGAGTACGCGCCCACGCACATGGTCAGCATCGAGCGGCCCGGGCGCACGCGCACGGGCGACTATCTGAGCATGCGCGGGGAATCGGTGGCTGAATGGAACGCTCCGCTCGACGCGCTCTTTCTGGAAGCGCCCCGGCGCGTGGTCACCGTGGGCGTGGGCGATGGGGGCAACGAGATCGGCATGGGCGCGGTGCGCGCGCGGCTGCTCCGCGCGGCGCCCCGCCTCGCGAAGGCGGCCACCGTGGTGTCCGCCACGCACCTGGTGGTGGCCGGCACGTCGAACTGGGGCGCCTATGGCATCGTGGCCGAACTCTCGCGCCTCGTGCGGCGCCAGCTCCTTCATTCCGCAGAAGACGAGCGGCGGATGGTGCAGGCCTGCGTGGATGCCGGAGCCGTGGACGGCGTCACGCGGAAGCCCGAGGCGACGGTGGATGCCATGCCTTTAGCGGCGCACGCGAGCATGGTAGAGTTACTTCGCCTGATAGCCGACATGCATCCCCACGGAGGAAAGTCCCGATGAGCCAGCCGGCCAAGTCGTCCAGCGTTGTCGACACCTACCGCGCCCTGCATCCGAAATCGGCGGCCCTGGCCGCGCGCGCGCAAAAGGTCATTCCCGGCGGTATCACGCACGACGGGCGGCATCTGTCGCCCTTCCCGGTCTACATCGACCGCGCGCTGGGCTCGCACAAGTGGGACGTGGACGGCCACGAGTACATCGACTACTGGATGGGGCACGGGGCCCTCTTTCTCGGGCACTGCCATCCCGCCGTGGTCAAGGCCATCCAGGAGCAGGCGCCCCGCGGCACGCATCTGGGTGCCTCGCACGAGCTGGAAGTGCGCTGGGCCGAGCTGGTCTGCAAGCTCATTCCCTCGGCGGAGATGGTGCGCTTCACCATGTCGGGTACCGAAGCGACGCATCTGGCCATGCGCATCGCGCGCGCCTACACGGGGCGGCCGAAGGTCGTGAAGTTCCACGGCCACTTCCACGGCTGGCACGACGGCGTGGTCGCCGCGGTCAACCCGCCCTTCGACGTGCCCATGTCCTCGGGTGTGCCCTCGCCCGTGCTCGATCAGCTCCTGCTGTGCCCGCCCAACGACATCAAGGCGGTGGAAGGGCTGCTCGAGCGTGGCGATGTCGCCGCGGTCATCCTCGAGCCCGCGGGCGGCCAGTCGGGAACGACGCCGACCATTCCGGGCTACCTCCAGGAGCTGCGCGCGTTGACGGAGCGGAACCAGGTCGTGCTGATCTTCGACGAGGTGATCACGGGCTTCCGCTATTCCCCGGGCGGCGCGCAGCAGTACTTCGGCGTGACGCCGGACATGACCACCCTGGCCAAGATCGTAGCGGGCGGGCTTCCCGGCGCCGCCGTGGTCGGCAAGAAGTCGCTCATGGCCATGATGGCCCATCGCGGCGACAAGACGTGGGACCGGAGCGAGCGCGTGGCGCAGAACGGCACGTTCAACTCGAACCCCGTGTGCGCGGCGGCGGCCGTGGCCACGCTGGAGCTGGTGGCCGACGGCGGCCTGCACGCGCGCGCCAACAAGGCCTGCGACGAGCTGCGCACGGGGCTCTCGGACCTCATGAAGCGCGGAGGCGTGCCCGGCACGTGCTTCGGCGAGTCGTCGATCTTCCACGTGTCCTTCGAGGGACGCCCCGGGCTGGCCGGCTTCGACCGCCCGCGGCGCGGCGATCTCTACCAGCTCCTGCGCTGCGCCCTACTGAACAACGGCGTGGACTGCGCGAGCCAGCACGGCTGGATCTCCGCCGTGCACTCCGACGAGGACATCGTCCGCTCGCTCAAGAGCTACGAGAAGGCCTTCGCCGACATGGCCGCCGACGGCGCCTTCCAAGGCATGTGATCTCTTCCCTCTCCCCCATCGGGGGAGAGGGCCGCAGTTCGAGCTGAGCGGCACAGCCGAGAGGCGAGGGCTGAGTAGATCAGGGGGCGAGGTCCGATGCCACTAAGCGAGGCCGACCGCCGCGCCAAGCTCCAGGAGATCCAGGACCTGGCCCAGGGCTCGGAGGAATTCGAGGGCGGGGTCACCTTCCAGGACGACCTGGACGCCCTCGTCGTGGGTGACTGGGCCTTCTTCGCCGTCGACGAGATCGGTGACCTCGCCCTGTCCTTCCACCTGGATTCCCATCCCGTGGCCGTCGCGCGCCTGACCCGCTTCCTCGTCCAGCACGACGTGCCCTTCGTCCTCCACGAATCCTTCACCGTCGACGAGGACGACCAGATCGTCTTCGAGTCCGACACGGGCGCCGACCTCCCCGACAAGTAGTGCATCCCTCTCCCCTCTGGGGAGAGGGCAGGGTGAGGGGGCGACGACGTAGGGGGCCCGACTCGTAGACACCCCGCGTCCCTTCTGCTATCCTCGCTACTTCGTGGTGGGCAGGTAGCTCAGTTGGTAGAGCACAGGACTGAAAATCCTGGTGTCGGCGGTTCAATCCCGTCCCTGCCCACCATGATTTTCCCTTCTGACGTCGACGCTTTACCTCGTACGCCACGTCCGATCTTGCCTCGCGTCGTGCGCGTGACTCGACCGGTACTCGACCTGACGCGCCGCGATCTCGTCGCGTCCACCAGTGGAATCACATTCGACGTCGCGCCCTGCTGGGTGTCGTGGAGGGTCTGCAGCTTCACCGCGCCTTCCTTGAGCATGGCCTCGTCCACGATCGCGTAGCGCCGGTAGATGCTCTCCGTCTTGTGCCCAACCATCTTCATGGCGGTGGACCGGGGCACGCCGGCGCGCTCGAGGTTCCGGACGGCAGTCCGGCGGAAATCGTGGGGAATGCGGTCGGGTACCCCGGCCTTTCTGCAGGCGGTGACCCAGGCTCGCCGGAAGGACTTGATGGGCTTTCCCGCGCGGTGGAACATCCACGAGATGATCGCGCCCGTCGCCTGCTCGCCCACGAGCGTGCGCGCGCGTTGGCGCTCCAAGGCCGCCCGTAGGTCCGCCGTGAGCGGAAACTGGCGCCCCTCGTCATTCTTAGTCTCGCCGGGCTCGAGACGAAGCCAGCCACTGCGGAAGTCAACGTGGGACCAGTGCCGGGCCAGGATCTCAGACTTCACGCGCCAGCCGGTGATATACGCGACCTCGAACACGGCCGTGAGGTCATCGGGAAGGTGGGCGAGCACGGCGTCAAATTCTTTTCGCTCAAAGAAGCCGGTCCGGGCATTGCGCTCCTGCAGCATGTCGATGTACGGCCGACGGACAACCCTCCCCACTTTCTCACCAAGCCGAAACATCCGCTTGAGCGCGGCCAGCTCTCGGTTGATGGTGGCGTTCGCGGCCTCCTGCTCCTGCCGGCGCCGGATGTAGGCGAGGATGCGCTCCGTCGAGATCGCCTGCGCGCGGCATCCCATGAAGAATGCTCTGAGGTGGTCGACCGCGTCCTCGACGCGATCGAGTGACTTCCGGCCATTCGCTCGGTATTCGTCCAAGAGAAGGGCGGCCAGGTCATCGAAGCGTGTCTGGTCCGCATCCGGCACGTATGTGCCCTGACGGAGGGCCGCCTTCCACTGCTCCAACCGTTTGTTCGCGACGGCCCGGGATGTGGTCCCCGCCGACCGCTTCAGCGGCTTGCCGCCCACCCACAGCTTCATCGTCCACGTCGCGCAGATCTTGATCTGCTGGGTCTTCTTGTCGCGATACTTCACTCGGAACAGGGAGCCCGAGCCCCGCTCTCTCATGGTCGACCTCCTCCCGGCGTGGCCAGGTCCGCCGGTGACTAGGTCAGGGCACGGTCAACTATCCATTCGGTGGAGATTTTGTTTTCGAGCCAGCAAACCGTGCGCTGGCCGAGTGACAAGACTGCGAGCATCATGTTCATCATCTGTAGAGATTCCTTTGAACTCTGGGTGACCAGCGGGGGAAGCATAGTGAGAACTGCCCTCGCCGTCAAACCGGCGCCCTGTCCAAGTACCGGGCAAGGCGTCGCTCGCTAA
>QHSC01000002.1 GCA_003220345.1 Candidatus Rokuibacteriota bacterium
CCCACACGTGCGCCCGGCGAGCTTGACACGTCCTGTAACTCGGGCGGTCAAAGTCTGTCAGACATCTCCTCCCGATCCCTTACGGACCAGGCTGTGCTTCTGGAGCTTGTAGCGGAACTGGCGAAACGTCATCTTGAGCAGCTCGGCCGCCTTCGTCTGCACACCCCCGGTACGATCGAGGGCCCGCTGCAGATATCCGCGCTCGATGGTGTCGAGGGTGGCCTCCAGATCGAGCCCGTCCTCGGGCAGGTCCACCGCCTCCATGCCCTTGACCGGACGCTCGCGCCGGAGTGTCTCCGGCAGCGACTCGATGCCCAGCACGTCCCCCGCCCCCAGCACGATGGCCCTCTCCAGCACGTTCTCGAGCTCGCGGATATTCCCGGGCCAGTGGTATCGCTCGAGGACGATCATGGCCTCCGGAGCGACGCCGCGCGCCTCCTTGCCGAGGTCCTTGCCGAACTTCTGCAGGAAGTGCGCGACGAGGAGCGGGATGTCCTCGCGGCGCTCCCGGAGAGGAGGCAGCTGGATGGGGATGACGTTGAGGCGGTAGTACAGATCCTCTCGGAGGATACCGTCCTTGACGGCGTCCTCAAGGTTGCGGTTCGAGGCCGCGATGAGCCGGACGTCGGTCTTCATGTCCTTGGTGTCGCCCACCCGCCGGATCTCGCGGGTCTGGATCGCCCGGAGAAGCTTGACCTGGAGGAGAGGCGGGATCTCGGTGATCTCATCGAGGAAAAGGGTGCCCCCTTCTCCCGCCGAGAAGAGGCCGATCTTGTTCGACACCGCGCCCGTGAAAGCACCCCGGACGTGCCCGAAGAGCTCGGACTCCATCAGCCCCTCGGGGATGGCCCCGCAGTTGACCGACACGAAGGGCTTGTCGCGGCGCAGGCTGTTGAAGTGGATGGCCCGCGCCACCAGCTCCTTGCCCGTCCCGCTCTCCCCCGTGATCATGGCCGTGGAAGGGCTGTCGGAGATCTTGCGAATGGTGTCGAAGACCTCGAGGATGCGTCCGCTCTTGCCGATGATGTTCTCGAAGCGGTGCTGCGTCTCCAGCTGCTTTCGCAGGTAGAGGTTCTCGTCGCGCAGCCGCTTGCGCTCGAGGGCGTTGCGGACGATGAGGCTGACTTCGTCCAGCTTGAACGGCTTGGTGATGTAGTCGTAGGCGCCCAGCTTCATCGCCTCGACCGCCGTCTCCGTGGAGGCGACGGCGGTGATGACGATCACGGCCACGTCCGGGGAGATCTCCTTGGCCGCGCGCAGCACCTGCAGCCCGTCCACCTTGGGCATGCGCAGGTCGGTGATGACGGCGTCCGTGGCGTCGCGACGGAGGGCCTCGATGGCGGCCTCGCCGCCCGCGGCGGTGAGGACGTCATAGCCTTCCTTCTCGAGGGTGATGGAGAGAAGGTCCCGCATACTCTTCTCATCATCGACCACGAGCACGCGGGCCTTGGCCATGGTGGATCGATGCTACACCGCGCCGTCCGTGGACGGAAGCGTTAGGGTGAAGGTCGCGCCCGCGCTGGGCGCGCTTCGCACCTCGACGTGGCCCCCGTGGTCCTGGGCCACGCGATAGACGAGGGCGAGGCCGATGCCGCTGCCCTCGGCCTTGGTGGAGAAGAACGGCTCGAAGATGTGGGGGAGATCGGTGTCGGCGATGCCGTGACCCGTGTCGCCGACCCAGAGCTGGAGGCGCCGGGAACCCTCGCCGGGCAGAAAGCGAGCCCCCACGCGGAGCTCGCCGCCGTCGGGCATGGCCTGCACGGCGTTGATGCAGAGATTCCAGATGGCCTGGCGGAGCTGCTGGGAATCCACGCGGGCGGGGAGGCTCTCGCCGTACTCGCGGATGACCTTGAGGGGGACGGGCACGGAGCGGTGCTCGACGAGGAGCACGACCTCCTCGAGGAGATCGGCGAGGTTGACCTCGTGCCTGGCCATGGGCGCGGGCCGGGCATACTCGAGAAAATCCCGGATGATCCGGTTCAGACGCTCCGACTCCCGTAACACGATCTCCACCAGCCGGTCCCGCGTCGGATCCTGGGGCAGCTCCTTGACGAGGGCCTCGATGGCCCCCGAGAGCGAGGCGAGGGGGTTGCGGATCTCGTGGGCGATGTTGGCGGACAGCCGTCCGATGGTGGCGAGCCGGTCCGCCTGACGGACGTGCAGCTCCATGCGCTTGATCGACGAGAGATCCTGGCAGACGCCGATCAGGCCGACCGCCTCTCCACCCCCGGAGCGGAGCGACCAGAACGAGATGCCCACGGGCACCTCCTGGCCGTCGTGGCGGCGCACGCGGATCTCGTAGCGAGGCGACTGGGCGGACGGGCTCGCCACGCTTGTCCGCACCTCCGCGAGATCCACTTCCCGGCCGAAGAGGGCCTCCCACGGCTGGCCGAGAGCCTCCCGCTCGGGCACGCCCGTGATCGACTCGGCCGCGCGGTTGAAGGCGGTGATCCGTCCCTCGGGGTTGACGGCGATGAGCCCCGAGCCCACGGACTGGAAGATGAGGTCGCGGAAGGCCTGAAGGTCGGAGAAGTCTCGGCGCTGGGACTCGAGGTTCCGCTGGGCGAGGTAGTAGCGCTCGGCCAGGGAGCCCGCGAGAGCGGCGATGGCCACGAGCACGCCCGCGTTGAGAAAGACCGTGAGGATCTGGAGCGCGGTCAC
>QHSC01000220.1 GCA_003220345.1 Candidatus Rokuibacteriota bacterium
CGAAGCCGACCGCAAGAAGCGACTGGGTGCCGCCGCCGAGCAGCCGCACCGTCTCCGCTACAAGCCCCTGACCCGCGGTTAACGCTCGCGCAGTCTCGCGAGGACCTGCTGGCGGAACCGCTCCTCCTTGGAGCGATCGCCGATCTCGCGGGCCAGCGCCTCCACGATCTGCCGCACGTCGTGCGGAGGGCTCGCCGCCGCCGCGCGCGCGATGTGCTCGCGGCAGATCACCGCCGCCATCGGCCCGAGATACTCGGTCAGCTCCGCCTCGATCACCGCCTGCACTCTCGTCAGCTGCGCGTCGGCCGAGGAAGCCGGAGGCGGCGACGCCGGGCCCGGGGAAGGCGACGGCGCGGGCTCGGGAGGGGGCGGCACGACGGCGGGGGGATCCTCGGTGCCCAGCATGGCCAGGAGATCGACGGTCATGGGCAGGTCGCCCCGGGGTCCCCGGTCCATCACGGCGTCGGTGAAGTTGATGCGCCCCGCCACGATCTTGCGCAGGTTGATGAGGGCCTCGAGCCCGCGCTGGTTCCGGAACGCGAGGGAGGAGATCTCGCCTTCCCTGAGCCCGATCCGCGCCGACTGATTGTCCGTGGTGGCGATGAAGAGCGTGCCTGTCCGCCGCGCGCGGCAGAGCCCGGCCAGCTCAGTGACGATCTGACGGTAGGGGACGGGCGCGGGCTCTGGGCTCATGGAACACCCCGCCGCTTACCGCGTGCCGAGCCGATCGACGGCCAGCTTGACGCTCGCGCGGAGACGCTCGATGGCCCGGGCGAGGCTGCCGATCTCATCCGAGCGCTGGGCCTCGGCGATATTGGCGCCGAGGTTGCCACGGCTGATCCCGTCGGCGATCTGCGTCAGCCGCCGGATGGGGCGGGTGAAGCCGACGGCCAGGGCATACGAGACGAGGATCACGAAGACGACGGTGACGCCGAGGAGGATGAGGGCGTGGCGATTTGCCTGTCGCAGGGGCCGGTAGGCCTCGTCGAAGTCCTGCTGGGCGACCATGGTCCAGCCGTACTTGGTCTTCTCCGCCAGCGCGATGGCCTGCTTGCCCGTGGCGGGATCGGTGAACACGACCTGCTTCCTGGACTCGCCCCCCAGGGCCACGATGGCCGGATGGCTCTTCAGGCTGTCACGCACGGTGGGATGGGCGATGACCTTGCCCTGATCGTCCACCAGGAAGACGAAGCCCGTCTGCCCGATCTTGACGTTGGTGATGGTGCTCGTGACGTCCGCGATGCTCGTTCCCACGGCGAGGACACCCACCACCTGCTCGAGCCTCCACACGGGCACGGAAAAGATGACGGCGGCCTGCCCCGTCGTGCGACTGATCACGACCTCTTGGCCCATCTGCCGTCCGTCGATGGCCTGCTTGAAGTAGCCACGGTCGCCGTAGAAGCGAAGCGGCTCCTCGTCATTGCGTCCGACGTTGTTGCCGTCGGGGGCGATGGTGAAGCCGAGGTAGATCCACTTGTACTCGGTGGCGATGGCGCGGAGGAGGGGCTTCTGCCGCTTGCCGTCCATCGATGACATGTCCTCGAGGGCCGCGTTCTGCCGCAGCATGCGCAGGTGCATCTCGACCCAGGCGTCGACATAGCCGACGATGGCGTCGGCCTGGCTACCCAGACGCTGCTCGATCTGTCGCGAAAGACTCTCGGACTCCGCGCGGTAGTCGAGATACCAGATGGCGCCGAGCGGGGTCAGCGTCACCACGAGCATGGTCAGGAGGAGCTTGGGGAAGATGCCGAAGCTCGGGCGCAATGTCATGATTCTCCCTCGATGAGCTGGACTCGATCAGGATAGCGCCTGCCCTCACTCCCCACCAAGCAAAACAGAACGTGTAAGATAGCGCGGCGCGCCGGGCCCGCCGCGGGCCGGATCGGCGTCCGCCGGTCCCCGGGGACGGGCGGGCAGCTTGCGTCCACCCCACGAGGAGGAGGTTCCGATGCTCGATCTTGGACTGAAAGGCAAAGTTGCCGTCGTCACGGGGGGCAGCGAAGGACTCGGGCGAGCCACGGCCGAGCGGCTGGCCGCGGAGGGCGCGCACGTGGCGATCTGCGCGCGCCGGCCCGAGGTGCTCGAGCGCGCGGCCGCGGGTATTCGCAAGGCGGGCGGGCAGGTGCTCGCGCGCTCCGTGGACGTGACCAGGGCCGATCAGATCGAAGCGTTCATCGGCGAGGTGGCCCGCGAGTGGGGCGGCGTGGACATCCTCGTCAACAACGCCGGCACCTCGGCCGCCGCCTCCTTCGAGGCGGTGGACGACGCGGCGTGGCGGGACGACCTCGAGCTCAAGCTGTTCTCGGCCATCCGCTGCTGCCGGCTCTGCATCCCGCACATGAAGAAGCGCGGGGGCGGGCGCATCATCAACATCACCAACCTGGGGGCGAAGGCGCCGGCGGCCCGGGGGCTACCCACCAGCGTGTCGCGGGCGGCGGGCATCAACCTGACCAAGTCCCTCGCCAATGAGTACGCGCCCGATCGGATCCTCGTCAACACGATCTGCGTCGGCCTCGTCAAGAGCGCCCAGTGGGAGCGGCGCGCCAAGGGCGACCTGGACGCGTTCTACAAGGACATCGCCAAGCGGGTGCCCGTCGGGCGGGTGGGGGAGGCCGAGGAGTTCGGCGACCTCGTGGCCTTCCTCGTCTCCGAGCGCGCGGCGTACATCACGGGCACCGCCATCAACTTCGACGGCGGACTGTCCGCCGTCGTGTGAGGCGTGCTATCCTCGCGTCAGGAGGTGGGGCCATGTTCAAGGACGTCGTGAGTTCAAAGCAGGAGCTGCGAGCCCTCTTCGGAGAGCCCAACGAGCGCGCCGTGCTCAAATGCAAGGCGGCCCTCGACGAGCACTCGCGCGCCTTCATCGCCGCCGCGCCGTTCCTCCTGCTCGCGACCTCGAACGCCGCCGGGCAGTGTGACGTGTCGCCCAAGGGCGACAAGCCCGGCTTCGTGCTGGTGCTGGACGAGACGCACCTCGTGATCCCGGACCGCCCGGGGAACAATCGCATCGACGGGCTCGGCAACATCATCGAGAATCCGCACGTGGGGCTGATCTTCCTCGTGCCCGGGCGCGGGGACACGCTCCGCGTCAATGGGCGCGCCGCCATCGTCCGCGACGAGGAGATCCTCTCGCGCGCGGCCATGCACGGCAAGCTGCCCAAGGTGGGGATCGGCGTCGAGGTCGAGGAGGCCTACCTCCACTGCCCGAAGGCCTTCCTCCGGTCGAGCCTGTGGGACGCCTCGACCTGGGCCGACGCGCAGAAGCTT
>QHSC01000221.1:0-1660 GCA_003220345.1 Candidatus Rokuibacteriota bacterium
AGGGCCAGGCCCCAGGCCTTGGCGAGGCGCTCCCCGAGCGACCCAGGCCCGGACACCAGGTAGCCGGGCAGAGTGGGCAGCAAGGGGTTGATGGTGAAGGCGGTGACCGGCTTGCGGGCGACAGTGAGGACGAGCGGCGGTACCAGGAGGTCGAGGGCGAGGACGCCCAGCGCGACCGTGCAGAAGAGCCAGGGCCGTGACCTCACGGCCGCCCCTATACCTCGAAGCACCAGCCCGATCGCCCGCATATGCCGTTCACCCTGCCGGTCCGATTATAGGGGGAGGCCGGCCCAGGGCGCGAGGCCCTCTTCCCTGAAGTTGCCGCTTGGCGCCGAGCGTGGCCCGATTGCCTTGCTCTACCCTGGCCTCGAAACTGTCCACCCAATGAAGGAGGGACTCCATATGGCCGCAGAAGTATCCCGTCGTGATTTCCTGAGCCGGCTCGGCGTGACGGTCGGCGCAGCGGCGACCGCGGCCGCCGCGCCGCTGGTCGGAGGCCCGACCCTGATCGGCAGAGCCGAAGCGCAGCCGAAGGGCAACATCCCCGATACCCCGTTCAAGGTCGGCCACATGACCTTCTTCTCCGGGCCAGGAGCGGTGCTCGGCGAGCCCTCCTACAAGGGCCACATGCTGGCAGCCGACGAGATCAACGCGCAGGGCGGTCTGCTCGGCAAGCGCAAGATCGAGACCATCAAGGCCGACGAGGCGGCGGGCACCGACGCCTGCGTGAAGGAAATGCGTCGGATGAAGCTCTCGGAGAAGGTCGACGTCTTCACGGGGGTCATCTCGAGCGGCACCACGCCGGCCCTCGGGCCCGAGGCCGAGTCGCTCAAGCTGCTCACGATCTTCGTGGACGGCTGCACGGACTTCCTCTTCGACAAGGTCGTGCCCAACCCGCATTACATCTTCCGCATCACGAACATGCAGTCGGCCGACGGCGTGACGGCGGCCGTCGCGACCGCCATGACCTGGCCCAAGACCCGCCGGATCGCCCACATCCATCCCGACTACACGTACGGGCGCAACGCCTTCGCGCACTTCAACATCGTGATGAAGAAGATGGTTCCGGGCGCCCAGGTCGTCTCCGAAGGCTGGCCCAAGCTGTTCAGCACGGACTTCACGTCCCACATCACCAAGGCCATCGCGGCCAAGCCGGACCTGCTGGTCTCCTCGGTATGGGGCGGCGACTACGTGGCCATGTACAAGCAGGCCCTGCGTTACGACATGTTCAAGAAGATGAAGTTCACGAGCACCATCGCCTTCGGCGTGGCCCCACACGCCATCGGCAAGGACCACCCGGAAGGCGCCATCGCGGGTGTCCACTCCAACTACTATTTCAACTACCCGCCGCAGGATCGCTGGACGCTGAACTCGTCGTTCGTGAAGAAGTACTTCGATCGGTGGAAGGAGTACCCGAACTTCCAGGCGGAAGGCGCGTACACGACGCTCATGCTCCTCAAGCAGACGATCGAGAAGGCCAACAAGCTGATGGGTGGGTGGCCCGACGACGAGGCTCTCATCAGCCTCTTGGAAGGGGCGTCCATCTCCGGGCCGGCGGGTTACATCCATATCCGGCCGGACAACCACCAAGGCTACAAGGATGCCATGACCGGGTTCAGCATGAACTCGCCAGACTACCCGTTCCAGATCCTCGATCCCA
>QHSC01000221.1:1725-5401 GCA_003220345.1 Candidatus Rokuibacteriota bacterium
CTTTCTCACGTTTATGAGATGTCCGCGGTCTCATCGAGATGCGCCCGTCGGGCGCAGGCTCGTCCTTGTCTTCTTCTGCCTGCTCTGGGCCGTTCCCGCCGGGGCCGGACACGAGCTGCCGTTCTATCCCGGCTACTACCCGCAAGAGATCCGGCTCGAAACGCTGCCGCCCTCGGCGGCGGCGGCGCAGCTCAAGAGCGCCAAGATCCATGCTTATGTCGGCGCCGACCCCTTCGCGGGTGGCCGCGCGCCGGGCGATGTCAAGCCCGTCGAGTCGCTGGGCGGCTATCTGGTCATGACCTTCAATCCGGCCTCCCCGGTCGCGGCCAGCCGCGAGAGCCGCTGCGAGGCCGCGCGCCGCACCGCCAAGAGTCTCGGCGCAGCTCCGGGCCTCTACGTGCCTCATCCGTACCCCGTCACGCCCTACGACATGGACTACCTCGAGCACTTCGACCTGGCTCAGTCCGCGCGGCAGGCCTACGCCGCCGCACCGGGTGGATCGGGCGTGGCGCTGCGGGTCCAGACCAAGGGTCCGCTGGCCGAGCGGCTCGTGAAGGCGCCGGCCAGGAGCGCCAAGGACTGGGACGCCACCGTCGAGGAAATCGACGCAGAAGGCCTCCTAGCCGCTCATGGCCTGAGCCTGGGCGGCTGGCTCGGCCCTCCGTGGCTCAAGGATGGTTGGTTTCACGCCTACCTGCTCGACACCCGCGCCCCGAGCGACACCGCGGGCCGCCAGGCCGTGGACGCGCTCTACCGTCGGCTCGTCGCCGGCGCCTACGACAGCCCCACCACTCGGATCGAGCTCGAGCGCCAGCTCGTCTCGCGACTGACGGCGGGCTGCGAGCGGGTGGTCTTGGGCTACACGGTCCGCCGCGAGTACTTCAACGCGGAGTTCTCCCAGGGCGTGGAGAACATCAGCTGGGACTCGCAGACCGGATTCAACTCCGCCATCTTCCTCCGCACTGTCAAGCTCAAGGACTTCCCGTGGAACGGCTGGCTGAGGCTCGGGATCGCGACCAAGGCCGCCGCGGCGTGGAATCCCATAGCGGGCTTCTCCGACCCTGCGGGCCGGCTGCTGTGGGCCGCGCTCGGCGACCCGGCGCTGCTGCCCTCGCCGTACGGCGCGGGCTGGGTGCCCAACCGCGTGCGGATCGCCACGGTCACGCGGCCGCCGACCTCGGAGGTGGAGATCCCCTCGGACGCGCTCATCCCCGAGCCCGGGACCGGCCTCCTGCGCGAGGTCGGCAAGGGCAGGATCGCTCGGGTCCGGGTCACGTTCCGCCTCGTGGCCTCCGCCTTTCACGACAGCACGCGGATGACGCCGGCCGATGCCGTCTACGCCTACAGCTTCGCCTACCGCTGGGGCGCGAAGGGGGGCGGCGGGAGCGTGGATCCCGCGCTGGAAGCCGCGACGGCCCAGATCCGCGAAGGGCTGGCCGGGTTCCGGGTGCTCAAGGTCGACACCGAAGTGAATCGATACAGCGACGTCACCTTCACCTACGTCGTTCCGGTCATCGAGGTCTACCTCAACACCGGGGGCCTGGAGCCCGAGCGGCTGGCCGCGCTCGCGCCGCCCTGGAGCCCGGTGCCCTGGCACGTGCTGGCATTGATGGACGAGGCCGCCAAGCGTGGCCTCGCAGCCTTCTCGCCGGGCGAAGCGAAGCGGCGTGGCGTGCCGTGGCTCGATCTGGCGCGCGACGCGAAGACGAAGGAAGGCCTCGCCGCGCTGGTCGGCGGCTTCGCCGCCCAGGCGTGGATCCCGCCCGCTCTCAAGCAGCTCGTCACGGCGGACGAGGCGCAGACCCGGTGGACCGCACTCAAGAACTTCTACGCCCGGCGCGGACACTTCCTGGTCACGAGCGGCTCGTACTCGCTCGAAAAATGGTCGGAGCGCGAGGTGATCCTGCAGGTGTTCCGAGACATCACCAACCCGAACGGGGTTGGTACCTACGACCGGTTCTCGATCCCGCACCGGGCTTTCGTCGCCCGGCTCGCCGCGCGCGGCGATCGCCTCGAAATCTTTCCCGAGATCGAGCGCGTCGAGAGCTTCCTGCGCGACTACCGCGTCGTGAGAGAGCCGCTGGGCAAGCCGGTCTCTGACGAGAACCCTGCCGACGTGCCCGTCTGCCGCTACGTCATCGTCGGCGCCGACGGCGCGGTGGCCGACGCCGGCCTGTCGCGTGAGCGGGATGGCGCCCGGCTCGTGGTCAATCTCAAGGGCCGGCTCAAGCCGGGGGCGTACACCGCCCTCGTGGCCCTCGCCCTGCGCGAGAACTGGGTCAACCCCGAGGTGGCGGTGGCGCAGTTTCGGGTTGATGCCGCTCCCTGAGTTGAGGCATCGTATCGGGTCATGGACACGCTCCTGATCCACGTCCTCAATTCGCTGCTCTACGCGGCCGTGCTCTTCCTCATCGCGGGCGGGCTCAGCCTCATCTACGGCGTCATGCGGATCGTCAATCTGGCCCACGGCAACCTCTTCGCCTTCGGGGCCTTCGTGGCCGCCTGGACGGTGGGGCGTCTCGTGGGCGGCCCCGCGCCGACCCCTCTCCTCTATCTCGTGCTGCTCGCCGGGCCCTTGGCCGCGGCCGCGCTGGGCGCCGTGCTCGAGCCGACCCTGTTGCGGCCGCTCTACAAGCGCCCCGAGGAGTACCAGCTGCTGATCACGTTCGGGCTGCAGCTGATCCTCGAGGACCTCGTGCGCCTGATCTGGGGTCCGTACCCGCTGACCGTCAGCTCGCTCTACGAGGGCATGGGGAGCCTCAACATCGGCGAGTCCATCTACCCGGCCTACAATCTGGCTGTCATCGTCGTCGGTGGTCTCGCCGCCGCGGGTCTCTGGGCCTTCATCTACCGCACCCAGTTCGGCGTCGTCCTGCGGGCCACCTCGCAAAACATGCGCATGGCCCAGGCCATGGGGGTCAACGTCAACCGCGTCTATGTCCAGGCCTTCACGCTGGGCTGCTTCATGGCCGGTCTGGGCGGGGCCATCGTCGTCCCGCAGCAGGGCGCCGTGCTCGGCATGGGAGTGGACGCCCTGATCCTGGCGTTCGTCGTGGTGGTCATCGGCGGGCTCGGGAGCCTGGAGGGCGCGCTGATCGGAGCGCTGCTGGTGGGTGTGGTCCGCGAGCTCGGCATAACCTTGTTCCCGGAGGTCGAGCTGGCGGTGCTCTATCTGATGGCGACTGCGGTGTTGCTCATCCGACCCGCCGGGCTCTTCGGTCGCGCATGAGCCCCGTGCCCGCCGCAGGTCGACGTCTACTCATCGCGGCCCTACACGGGTCTGCTCTCATTCGGGCACTCCGCTTACTTCGGCATGGGCGCCTATGCCGTGGCCTTCGTCGTCAAGTACCTGGGGATCACCTCGATGGAGCTGTTCCTCCTGGCCGGTATCCTTGCCTCGGCGCTGGTGACGGCGCTCTTCGGTTTCGTATGCGTACGCTATACCCGGATCTATTTCAGCATCCTCACGCTCGCCCTCTCCCAGGTGCTCTGGAGCCTCGCGTTCAAGTTCTTCTGGGTGACGGGCGGGAGCGACGGCCTGCGGGTGCCCACGCCCACCCTGCTCGGCATGTCCATCGGCGCCGGGCAGGACAAGATGACTTTCCTGGCGCACCGGTATTACTACTATGTCCTCGTGATCTTCCTGGTTGCGGTGGCCCTCATGTGGGTGATCGTG
>QHSC01000222.1 GCA_003220345.1 Candidatus Rokuibacteriota bacterium
CAGCCCCTACAACCACGCCAATGCCACGATCGGGCGCGCCTACGGCCTGCTTTCGCAGAACGGGCAGGGCGGCTCGGTGCCCGGGCAGAGCTACATGGGCAACCAGGGCAACAGCTACGCCTACAACAGCCTCACCTTCGCCGAGAACGAGGAGCGGAGTCCCTGGGAGCCCTTCCACGTCCAGCACGGCTTCCAGCCGACCGACAGCGCCGTCAGCGTGTTCAGCGGCTGCCGCTCGACGGCCTTCACGCTCGGGCTCCGCGAGACGCACTGGCGCCTACACGTGGGCAACCTGCTCCGCGGCATGGACCCGCACGGGCCGCCGACTCTCCTGCTGGATCCCATCGCCGCGCGGTTCGTCGACCGCGGCGGGTTCGCGAAGAAGGACGCGCTGATCGACTGGCTCTACGACGCGGCCAGGATGCCGGCGCGCGAGTACTGGGACTACCAGCTCATCCAGAACTACATCTACCCGCGCGCGACGTTCGGCGAGGAGCCGTGGGCCTCCAAGCTCAAGGCTGCCCCCGACGAGCTGATCCCGATGTTCCGGCGTGAGGACATCCACGTCGTGGTCGTGGGCGGCGAGACCAATGGATACTGGCGCATCTTGGGGTGCAACTACCAGAAGACCGTATCGGTCGACGAGTGGCGCTAGCGACCTGATAGCTCCGGGTAGTTCCTACCGGGAGTTCTTTTCCCTAGGCTCCAGGGTCCGCATCCGCGCCTCGGACCGCAAGCGTGCGGATTTGGCTCGCTTCTCATAGGTGGCACATCCTTTGCCCTGTCTATGCGCGTGGGAAGATCTACGCCGCCGACTGGACAGGTCGCGTCGACGTTTGCCGTCAGCGGTGAAGGCGACCGCCTGGCGCTCGAAGGCGTGCTCGACATCCACACGCTGCCGGAAGCCCAGAGGTCGCTCAGGCAGGCGCTGAAACAGCGCAAGAAGGGCGCGCTCGATCTCGCCAACCTCAGCGGCCTCGATACGCCGGGCGCGCTGTTCTTGTGCGGGCTCGGCGACAAAGGCGTGGCGTTCACCGGCGTCCGGGCCGAGCACAAGGCGTTGCTCGATCTTGTCTGCGGCCTGGAGCTCAAACCCCTTCCGAAACCGAAATCCGTTCCTCGGTGGCGCCAATTCATCATCGGCCTGGGCAGAGGGGCGGATGAGGCGTGGCATGACACGGGCGATGTCATCACCTTCATCGGTCGCGCAGCGAGCGCTGTCGGCAATGTGCTGATTCACCCGCGTTCTTTGAGACTCCCCGCGATCTCCCGGCAGATCGAGGAAACCGGCGTCAACGCGTTGCCGATCATCGGCCTGATGGCGGTCATGATCAGCATCGTCATCGGCTACCAGGGTGTGGCCCAGCTGCGCCCCTATGGCGGCGAAGACTTCACGATCAATCTGGTCGCCGTGTCGATGCTGCGTGAAATGGGCGTGCTGATCACCGCCATCATGGTCGCCGGTCGCTCGGGCTCCGCGTTTGCCGCGGAGATCGGCGTCATGAAGGCCCGCGACGAGATCGACGCGCTCAACGTCATGGGCATGAACCCGATGGCGTTGCTTGTGGTCCCTCGCGTGATTGGCCTGGTCATCACGCTGCCGCTGCTCACCTTCTTCTCCGATGTCATGGGACTGGTCGGCGGCGCGGTGATTTCCCAGGTGCAGCTCGGTGTGTCGCCCGTGCAGTATGTGGACCGCGTTCATCACGCCCTGGACGCAAGCGACCTCTTCGTCGGACTCTTCAAGGCGCCGGTTTTTGGCTTCCTCATCGCGGTCATCGGGTGCATGCACGGCCTCAGGGTCAGGGGCTCGGCTGACAGCGTCGGCCGCGAGACCACCCGCGCGGTGGTCAAGACGATCTTTGTCGTGATCGTGCTGGATGCGCTGTTCTCCATCCTGTTCGAGAAGCTGGGCCTATGAAGCCGGCCACGCAACGGCATCTCAAGCCAATCGTGTCCGCGCGCGACGTCGTGAACCGGTTCGGCACACAGAAGGTGCACGACGGGATCAGCCTCGACGTTCTTCGCGGCGAGGTCCTCGGCATCGCCGGCGGCTCGGGGTCGGGCAAGTCGGTCCTGCTCAAAACGCTCGCCGGCCTGCACCGGCCGGACAGCGGCGAAGTTCTCGTCGGCGACAAGCCGGTCGATGCGCTTGGGCCGGCGGAAAAGGCATCGCTCTTCGGCGTCCTGTTCCAGCAGGGTGCCCTGTTCTCCTCGCTCTCCGTGGCCCAGAACGTCATGCTGCCGATGCGGGAGCATACCGACCTGCCGCCGGAAGAGCAGGAGAGACTGACGGCGATGAAGCTCGCCCTCGCCGGCCTCCCGGCCGACGCCGGCGTCAAGCTTCCTGCCGAGCTTTCCGGCGGCATGGTGAAACGCGCCGCATTTGCCAGGGCGCTCGCGCTGGATCCGCGGATTCTCTTTCTCGACGAGCCCACCTCCGATCTCGATCCGCTCACCGCGGGTGGCATCGATGCGCTCATCGCGCAATTGAATCGGAGCCTCGGCATCACGGTCGTCATCGTCACCCACGACCTCACGACGCTCTTTACCGTCTGCAGCCGCCTCGCCGTCCTCGTGGACAAGAAAATCACGGTTGGCACGCTGGACAAGCTCATGCGATCCGATCAGCCGTGGATCCACGACTTTCTTCATGGGCCCCGGGCGCAAGGCGCGATGTCCGCAAGGAAACATAACCATGGAAACGGATAGGCACTATTTTCTCGAGGGACTGTTCATCATCGGCTTCTCGCTGGCGGCGGCACTCTTCTTCGTTTGGCTGGCGAACACCGGCCGCCGCGACGACGTGACCTATCGAATCCATTTCGCCGAATCGGTCAGCGGGCTGGCGCTCGGCGATCCGGTCAAGTTCCGCGGGGTGGATGTCGGGATGGTCAAGGCGATGGTGATCGATCCGAATGACCCGCGTCTGGTGCAGGTCGACGTCAAGCTGCGCAAGGAGGCGCCGGTCAAGACCGATACCAAGGCCACCCTCAAGCTCAAGGGCATTACCGGTGTCGTCTTCATCGAGCTGAATGGCGGAACCCCGAACGCGCAGAGTCTTGTGGCCGCCACGCCCGAGGGTGCGATCCCGGAAATTCCGTTCGAAAAAAGCGGCCTGGCATCCGTCATGGACCAGCTACCGAAGGTGGTCGAAAAGTTCTCCGCTATCGAGGATCAGACCAAGAAAGTCGTGACCGACCTCGGGGAAGTGACGGGCAAGATCAAGAACAACCCGCTGCTGAAGCTTGGCTCGAAGA
>QHSC01000223.1 GCA_003220345.1 Candidatus Rokuibacteriota bacterium
CGACCGCCGGTAGGCGACCGCGTACCTCGCGGGGTTTCCTGCACGATCACCGCCTGATGGGCTCCTAGGCTGCGCATCTGTGTCTCCGCTTTGTGGTCCCCGATGGCCTCCTTCGCTCGTACGAGACTGGGATACGACCCCTTGAGCTTGCAGTAGCCCTGTGAGCACTTCACCTGCCGACCCTTGCCCATGTGTTCCTCCCGGTGGCCCTCCAGTCTGCCATCGTAAGGCGCCGCCCCGCCACGCTGGGAGGACGTACCTGTCGAACAGGTGCGAGGCCCTCAACCCAAGTATGAGTCGAGAGCCTCGTCCTGATCGGCGGCCAGGGGGAACTCAGTCCGCCGGCCTGAAGCGCGAGCGGCTGCGACATCCTCCGATCGGCCGCGACGTCCTGACCGTCAAGGCGTGTCTCACGCCTCGTCGAGCGCAGGCTTCATCTTCAGGATCGCGTCGATGTGGGCGCGCGGAGACAGGCCGGAGCCCATCGTGTTCACCGACAGGTGCGTGGCGCCCAGAGCGCGCCACTCCCTCGCGCGCTTGGTCCACTCGGCGGGGCCACCGATCCCATAGGTGAAGCGGCCCTCGATGCCCACGGCAGAGAGCGGTCGCCGCGCCTCCTCCATGTACGCGCGCACGCGATCGAGCGTGTGGTTCGCCTCGTCGCCGGGCTGGAACTGGGGGAACCAGCCGTCGGAGATCTGCGCCACCCGCTTGAGCACGGGCTCCGCCATGCCGCCCATCCACACCGGGATGGGGCGCTGGACGGGCAGCGGATTGATGCCGGCGCGGTCGAGGTGATGGTACGAGCCCTTGAACGTGACCACGGGCTCGGTCCAGAGCTTCCGCATGACGGCGATCTGCTCGCTGACGCGGCGGCCCCGCGTGTGGAAATCCTCGTTGAGGGCCTCGTACTCGACGTGGTTCCAGCCGATGCCCACGCCGAGGCGCAAGCGCCCGCGAGTCAGCACGTCCACCGCCGCGGCCTGCTTGGCCACCAGCGCGGTCTGGCGCTGGGGCAGGATCACGATGCCGGTCACCAGCTCGAGCTTCTGGGTGCAGGCGCCCAGGAACCCGAACAGGACGAACACCTCGTGGAAGGGGCTCTCGTCGGTATACGGCGGCCGACGGCCGAGCGTGTCGAAGCGCTCGAGGGTGCCGCCCAGCACGTGGTCGAAGACGAGCAGATGATCGTAGCCCGCGCTCTCGGCGGCCTGCGCATAGTCCCGGACGACGGCGGGATCCGAGCCGATCTCCGTCTGCGGAAACACCACTCCGAGCTTCATGTGGACGCCCTCCTCGATCGTGGGATGGCGCATCGTAGCACGTCCCTCTCGTCCGAAGCCTCGCCCCCGCTGCCGCGCCCGGCGACACAGCGGTTGACGCGGGGCTGTGGGCCGACTAGCATCCCACTCAGTCGGCCGGTGCAATGGGCGCCGGGGAGCGATGGAGTGCGCTGGCTTCACCGCGTCGTCTCACTGAGGAGAGGGCTCATGGACGTATCGCGTCGTGACGTGCTGGCCGGGAGCGTGTTTGCGTTCGGGGCTTCCGCGCTAGTGCTCGGCAGTGGAGCGGCGAGGGCAGACGCAGGCGACGAAGCCGCCGTGATCGGGAGGATCGACATCCTCCGCAAGGCCACTCAAGAAGCCGACAAGGCCAAGCTCGAGCAGGTCACGTCGGCCCAGCTCAGCTACGGTCACTCCGGTGGACGGGTCGAGACCAAGGAGCAATTCATCAACGGAGTGATGACGCGCAAGGCCGTGGTCAAGTCGCTGGCCTTCCCGGAGCTCAAGGTGGCCGTGGCCGGCAATGCGGCCATCGCACGCCACATCTGGCTCTCCGAGTCCGAGCTCGACGGCAAGGCGACGACCACCCGGATCGGCGTGCTGCAGGTCTGGCAGAAACAGGACGGCGACTGGAAGCTGCTGGCGCGCCAGGGGTTCAGCCTGCCGGCGTAGGCGGGCGCCGTCACATCCAAGGCGGATCGACGCCGTGAGTGCGGTGCACACCCCCGGCCATCACGATGCGAGTGCGTTCGAGCTCGAGTTCGAAGGCCTGACTCTAACGGCTTGATGTCGAAGGTGATTGAACTAGCTTCGTTGCGAGGGCCCGCAACCACTTGCCGGCAAACAGGCCGCTCGACGAGCGTGACCGCGGCATCGCGGCCCGCCTCCAGGAGGAGATCGGCCGGTTCAACCTGGAGCTTGAAGGCCGCCAGAAGTCACGCGACGAACTGAAGAAGCTCCTGCCGGAGTGAGGGACATCCAACCGAAGCCTCGCGGAGCCGGCGAGAAGGGGACCTCGGTGGTTGCAGGGGCTGGATTTGAACCAGATAGCTTTGGGTTATGAGGAAGATTCGCCCCACAAGACAACCGAGATGCCCGCGTTCCAGGCTATCTCGCCGCGTCGCGCAGACTCGGGGCGCCGCGCTTCATCAACGCCGCGGCTTCCTTGGCCACCGCCGTGCCCTCGAAGAAGCGCGGGTTCTGCGTGCCCCACAGCCGCACGGCATTGCCGAAGACGAAGTCGTGGAAATCGCTTTCGGTGATGTGGCCGTCCTCGACCAGCTCGAACGCCTCGGGCAGCGGGTCGCGCATGTCGACGACGTCGAAATGCCCGATGTCGGAGCTGTAGATCGCGTTGATCCGCGCGCCCAGCGGCATCATCTTGCCGAACGCCACCGCGTTCATCCGATCGTCGGCCTCGCAGCCGAAGTAGTACGGCGTCGCGTAGAGGTCGATCCAGTCCTGCTTCTGGGTGATGTTGCAGCGAATGTAGTCGTCGGGCGGCATCCCGCCGGTGAGGAAGTCCTCTTCGAGCGGCCAGCCGTCGCGCTTGTCGAGCTCGGCGGCGATATCGGCGTAGCCGTACTTGTCGACCAGCTCGCGCAGCAGCGGGCGATTGAGCTTGGTCGGGTCCATGTTCGCCATGCCCTTGGCGCCGCGCCGCTCCCAATGCTCGATCAGGTCACAGAACAGCTGGCAGCCCCAGCCGACGCCGCCCTCGAGGAACGCGAAGCGCAGATCGGGGAAGCGCCGGGTCACGCCGCCGAGGAACAGCGCCTTAGCGACGTTGTGACCGGCCGCGGCGAAGTGGCCGATGTGGTTGAAAGTGAAGTTGGTCGGGCTGTTGCGCTCGCCATAGGAGCGGCCGCCAG
>QHSC01000224.1 GCA_003220345.1 Candidatus Rokuibacteriota bacterium
CCCGACATTCCTCCTGCTCTCCGCCGAAGCCACCGACGCGGATCGTGCGCGCTTCGCCCGGGAGGAGGGATTCGACCGCCCCATTTACGTGCAGTACGCGGAGTTCGTGAGGCGCGCCCTCCACGGCGACCTCGGGCGCTCCCTGCGCTATCGTCAGCCCGCCCTGCCCCTCGTGCTGGAGCGCCTGCCCGCCACCGCGGAGCTGGCCCTGGCCGCCCTGTTCGTCTCGCTGCTCGTGGCCATTCCTGCCGGCGTCATCTCCGCCGTGCGTCGCGACACGGCTTACGACAACCTGACCATGCTGGGCGCGCTCTTCGGCCAGTCGATGCCCGTTTTCTGGCTCGGCATCATGCTCATCCTGATCTTCTCCGTGCGGCTCGAGCTGCTCCCCACCTCGGGCCGGGGCGGACTCGACCACCTCATCCTGCCCGCGCTGACGCTCGGCCTCTATTCGACGGCGCGGGTGACGCGCCTCGTCCGCGCGGGCATGCTCGACGTGATCGGCCAGGACTACATCCGCACCGCCCAGGCGAAAGGCCTTCCCGACCGGCGCGTGATCATCAAGCATGCGCTGCGCAACACCCTCATCCCGGTGGTCACCATCATCGGGCTCGAGCTGGGGACGCTCCTGGGCGGAGCGGTCATCACGGAGACCATCTTCGCGTGGCCGGGCATCGGCCGGCTCGCCGTCACCGCCATCTTCCAGCGCGACTATCCGCTGGTGCAGGCCACCGTCCTCGTGACCGCGCTCGTCTTCGTCCTGTCGAACCTGCTCGTCGACCTCCTGTACGGATGGCTCGACCCGCGGATCCGGTACACGTAGCCGTGGCGCACGCGCTCGCCGATGCCCCTCGCCCCGTTCCTCGATCCCGGCGACGCCGCTTCGTCTCCGCGCTCGTGCGCAAGCGCGCGGGAGTCATCGGCCTGGCCATCGTCCTCCTGAACGTGGTTGTGGCGCTGTCCGCGCCCATCCTCGCCCCCCACGATCCGCTCGATCAGGACGTCGCGCGACGGCTCCTGCCCCCGGCATGGCTGGCCGGCGGAGGAGCGGAGCACCTGCTCGGAACCGATCAGCTCGGCCGCGACATCCTGTCGCGCGTCATCCACGGCTCGCGCATCTCGCTCCTCATCGGACTCCTCTCGGTGGTGCTCTCGCTTCCCGTCGGCGTGGGCCTGGGACTGCTCGCCGGCTACTTCACTGGGCGCCTCGACGACATCACCATGCGGATTGCCGATGTCCAGCTGGCCTTTCCGTTCATTCTCCTCGCCATCACCATCGCGGGCGTCCTCGGGCCGAGCCCCCGAAACGTCATTCTCATCCTGGCCGTCGGAGGATGGGTGGTCTACGCCAGACTCGCCCGCGGGCAGGCGCTGAGCCTTCGCGAGAAGGAATTCATCGAGGCGGCGAGGGGCCTGGGCGGAGGAAGCTTCCGGATCCTGTTCCGGCACATGCTCCCGAACGTCATCTCACCCATCATCGTGGTGGGCACGTTCGGGGTCGCCCAGATGATCCTCCTCGAGTCGTCGCTGTCCTTCCTGGGCCTGGGCGTGCAGCCGCCCACACCGAGCTGGGGAGGCATGCTGAACGACGGGCGGGCCTACATCACCGTGGCGTGGTGGCTCACGACCTTCCCGGGCGCGGCGATCATGCTCACCGTGCTCGGGATCAACTTCGTGGGCGACTGGCTGCGCGATCTGCTCGACCCGCGGCTCCAGTCCGTGTGAGCTATGACGCCAAGACGGCAAAAGCCCTCGGCCTCACGATCCCGACGTCACTGCTGCTGCGCAGCCCGAGTCCGCACGGGCCGGCAATGGCCGCCAGATAGAGAGGCGTATCCGCCGTCGAACGGAACGTTCGTTCGAAAACTCGAAGGGGCAGGGTTTGTGTACCGCCGGCAGAGCGGCCGCCACGCCAGGTACGTTCATCCAGACGGCCGTGGAGTCACTGTCCCGATGTTCAGCCGCAAGCGTGATGAGTGTCCGTAACTGTGGACATTGACCTTCAGATTGAGTCCCCCTACGCTTCGCCCTGACGGCCCCCCCTCCCGCGGGCTGCCTGGTCCACGACGTATGCGATCCTGCGTGATACTCTTTCCGACATGGGAGCAGAGATGAGTGATGCACTGCGGAAGGCCTTCGAGATCGCCGGCCGTCTCCCGAAACTGGAGCAGGACGAGCTCGCTGCCGCCATCCTTGAAGAGTTGGCCAGCGACGAGTGTTGGGATGCTGCTCTCGGTCAGTCGCAGGAGGCCTTGGCACATCTCGCAGACGAGGCGCTCGGCGAGCATCGCGCAGGTCGAACCAGAGCGCTCGACCCCGATGCCCTTTGACGTCGAGGACCACCGAGCGCTTCCGTAGCGCGTATGCCAATCTGCCGGACCAGGTCCGGCGGCGCGTGCGTGAGGCGTACAGACGCTTCCGCGACAATCCTCGTCATCCAAGCTTGCAGTTCAGGCAAGTCCACACTGCCCGGCCAATCTATTCTGCCCGTGTTGGGCTCGGCTATCGTGCTCTCGCGGTCATCGAGGGAGAGCTTATCATCTGGTTCTGGATTGGTACACACGCTGAGTACGATAGACTTCTGCGAAGTCTCTGATGCCCCTCGCGAGTGACCCCGCGGTGAAGATCGTCGTCCCCGATGACCCTGTTCGCTCTTCACGGAACGAAACTGACGGATAAATTCGTCGAACCAAATGATCAAAGAGCCTTGCGTCTATCCTCGAGAATCAGGGCGATGGCTGCCGTCAGGCTCTTCAGTGCCGCCGACTTCGTGCGGCCCTGTCCATTGGCGCCGGGAATCTCCGGACAGTAAGCGACATACCAGCGCTTGTCGCGTTCCACTACCGCCGTAAACTCGTTTCGCATGCTCTCCTCTGCCTCCATGCCCATGGAGGACTTGACCACCTTGGCCCCGAGCGGCAGGTCAC
>QHSC01000017.1:0-486 GCA_003220345.1 Candidatus Rokuibacteriota bacterium
AGGCGAGGGCTGAGTGGGTGAGGGGCCGATTCTCGTGTGCTAGGATCACCATCGCCATGCTGCCCATCGAGCGCGAGTAGCTGATGCCCATCAACACCGATCCGCGGTTCATCGGTCGCGCGTGGATCACGCCGGACACGCCCGTGGTCGCCGGGGCCTGGGGCACCTGGACCTTGACCTACGAGGTCGGCGCCTACGGCTATGACGAGCGCGCGCGGCTCAAGATCGCCTCGCGCTTCGCCTCCGACTGGGGCAAGCCGCAGTTCACCGATCCCAAGGGGGCTGAGTACACCACGGTCCGCCTGGAGACGAAGTGCGAGACGGCGGTGGCGAGCCTCGCCTTCGAGCCACGCGGCCAGGTGCGGCCCTGGTTCAAGTGCCTGGTCGCCTCCGTGGCCGATGGCTCGCTCTACCCCGGAGACCGCATCCACATCACGGTGGGCGACCGGAGCGGCGGTGGTCCCGGCTCGCGGGCCCAGACCTTTC
>QHSC01000017.1:522-13497 GCA_003220345.1 Candidatus Rokuibacteriota bacterium
GTGGGCGGCGCCTTCCATCGACTGGTCGCTCTCGCCCCGACCACGGTGCGGCCGGGCGCGTCCTTCGATGCCCTCCTCAAGGCGGAAGACGTGTGGGGCAATCCCTGCGAGCGCTTCGACGGCGAGGTGCGGCTCGACGCCGTGGGCGGCGCCCTGGCCGGGCTGCCCGCCTCGGTCGCCTTCAAGAGCGGCGACGTGGCCGTGGCACGGCTCAGGGGCCTCAGGCTTGCGACGGCCGGAGATGAGGCGCGAGTCGGCGCGCGGCATGGCGACGCGCGCGTGGAGTCGAACCTCGTCCGCGCTCTCGGGCCGGGAGAGAGCAAGACGTGGTGGGGCGATCTCCACGGCCAGACGCGCGCCACCGTGGGCACCGGGACGATCGACGAGTACTTCGCCTTCGGCCGCGACGTGGCGCTGCTCGACATGATGTCGCACCAGGCGAACGACTTCCAGGTGACCGAAGAGGAATGGCGGCGGCTCAAGGGCGAGATCGAGCGCTACCACGAGGACGGACGCTGCGTGATCTTCGTCGGCTACGAGTGGTCGGGCATGACGCCGGGCGGGGGCGATCGCAACGTGATGTATCGCGGCGACATCGCCTCGCTGCATCGCTCGTCGCACGCCGAGGTGGACGACATGGCGGACGCCGCCACCGACTGCTTCCCCGTCACCGAGCTCTTCGAGCAGTTCCGCGGGCGCGAGGACGTGCTCCTCGTGCCCCACATCGGCGGCCGCTACGCCGACATCGTCGGCTTCCACGATGCCCGGCTCGAGCCCGTGGTCGAGATCTACTCGGACTGGGGGCGCTTCGAGTGGCTGCTCCACGATGCCCTCGCGAAGGGCTACAAGGTAGGTGTGGTCAGCAACTCCGACGGCCACAAGGGCCGCCCGGGCGCGAGCCATCCCGGCGCGTCGACCTTCGGGGCCTATGGGGGGCTCACCTGCGTGCTCGCGGATTCGCTGACGCGCGAGTCCGTCTTCGAGGCGATTTGCGCGCGGCGCTGCTACGGCGTCACCGCCGCCCAGCGCATCCACGTCGAGCTGACCGTGAACGGTATGCCCATGGGCGCGGAAGGACCCCTGAGCGGCGAGGTGGTCGTGAGCGGGCGCGCGGTGGGCACGGGCCCCATCGAGCGCATCGACATCTTCCGCGGGCTCACCCTCGTGCGGACGATCACGCCGTACACCGCCGGATCGTTCGCCGGCTCGAATCGCTATCGCGTGGCCTGGGCGGGCTCGCGCGTGCGCGGGCGCGACCGGCTCACGACCTGGGACGGCTCGCTCGAGCTGTCAACGGGACGCGTCGTTGATGCCGTGGTGTTCGCCATGGAGAATCCGGAAAAGGGCATCCGCCTCGTGGGCGAGCGCCGTGTGCAGTGGATCTCCAACACCACCGGAGACGACGACGGCGTCGATCTCACGCTTGACGCCCCGCCCGAAGCCGTGCTGCGCTTCCGCACCCCTGTCATCGACCTCGACGTGCCTCTCGCCCATCTCGCCGACGGCGCCACGCGGACCTTTCCGGCGGGCGGTGTCGATCTGCGCGCCTTCATGCGTCGGTTGCCCGCGCAAGACCTCACGCGCGAGCTCAATCTCGAGCATCGCGAGGCACCGCCGCCGGGCGCGCACGCCTACTGGATCAGGGTGACGCAGGAAGACGGCGCCCAGGCTTGGACGAGCCCCGTCTACCTGGGGTAGGTCTACCAGCCGACGCGCTCCAGCCGCAAGTACCCGAAGAGCTGCCAGAGGATCCCGATGGCGAAGAGGCCGAAGGCGGCGACCGCGAGCTTGCGAACTGCCGGAGGCGGTGGCCCGCCGTGGGCCCGATCTTCCTCCCGGGTCCACCAGACCGTGAGCCCAATCGCCAGGGCAGCGGCGAGCAGGGTGACCAGCAAGCCTGCGATGACGTTCAGGGTGAAGGCCTCACTGTAGGTGATCGACATTGCGGGGTCCTCCTTGCGCTCCTGTCTCGCGCATCGACGGCGCCGTGTCAATGCCCCCACCGTGTCACATGTGACGGTTCTCATGCGGTTTTCATGAGGCTGTCATCCGTGGAAGGCACTATGGGGAACCACGGCCTAGATCGCGATGATTGAAGTGATGCGGACCTGGCGCGCTTCATGCTAATCAGGATCTAGCCCACTGGTTGGCCTCACCCCTTTTTTCAGGAGGCGGCATGCGAGCATCTCTCGTCCTGTTGATGATGGGGCTCCTCCTCATGCCCGGCCTCCCGGCGCGCGCCGCGGCGCTCGCCGAGGAGAAGCTGCCCACCGATCCTGCCCTCGTGACGGGCACCCTGCCCAATGGGCTCAGCTACATCATCCGGAAGCACCGGAACCCCGAGGGCCGCGTGAGCATCTGGCTCCACGTCTCCTCCGGCTCGCTCAACGAGACCGACGCCACCCAGGGCCTCGCCCACTATCTCGAGCACATGGCCTTCAACGGCAGCGCCAATTTCCCGGCGGGCACCGTCATTCCCTTCTTCCAGTCGCTCGGGCTCGCCTTCGGGCGCGATCAGAACGCTTTCACGAGCTTCGACCAGACCACGTATCAGCTCGCCCTGCCCGGCGGGGGGCGGGACGTTCTCGACAAGGGGATGCTGTTCATGTCGGACGTTGCCATGCGCCTGAGCCTGCAGACCGCCGAGATCGACAGCGAGCGTCAGATCATCCTCGAGGAGAAGCGCGCCCGCTCGAGCGCCCAGCAGCGCGTGCAGGACCAGATCTTCGAGAAGCTGGCCCCCGAGTCGGCGCTGGGCCGGCGCCTCCCCATCGGCATCGAGCCGACCATCAAGTCGATGATGCGCGACGAATTCCAGGACTACTACTCGCGCTGGTACGTCCCCAGCAACATGACGGTGATGGTGGTGGGTGACACGGATCCGGCCATGGTCGCCGATGTCATCGCGCGGCATTTTGGCGGCGGCCTCACGGTGCCCCGCCCGACGCCCCGCGCCGTCGGCATCAAGCCCTCCACGAAGCAGCGGGCCATCGTGGCCACCGACCCCGAGCTGACGCGCTCCGAGGTCTCGTTCACACGGCTCGAGGCGCCGCGCGGTCCCGTGACCACGGTGGCGGAGAGGCGGCGCGAGATGGTCGAGCAGATCGGCACCTGGGTGTTCGGCCGCCGGCTGAGCGCGGAGCTGGCCACGGGCCGGGCCTCCTATCTCTCGGCGGATGCGTCGATCGGCGAGTGGCCGGGGACCATGCGCATGATCACCGTGGAGGCGGCCGGCCGGCCCGGAACGTGGCGAGCCATGCTGAAAGACATCGGCACCGCCCTCCAGCGCGCCCGGCTTCACGGCTTCACCGAGCGCGAGGTGCAGGACGCGCGCACCGCGCTCACCGCGGATGCCGAGGAGGCCGTGCAGCGGGAGGTGACGCGGCCCGCGCGCGAAGTGCTGCGCCAGCTCAACGGCGATGTCACCCGCGGGAGCCGGACGATGTCCGCGGCTCAGAGGCTCGCCCTGTTCCAGCGCCTGCTTCCCGGCATCACGGCCCGTGAGGTCTCGGATACCTTCACGGCCGCCTTCGATCCGAAGAATGGCATCTTCATCGCGGAGCTGCCCGCAACCGACGAGGTGCCGAGCGAGGCCGAGTTCCTGACCCTCGGCCGCGCCGCCCTCTCCGTCAAGCCGGGCAAGCCCGCCGACGTCGCGCGGGCGACCACGCTGCTCTCCGCGCTGCCCAAGGGGGGCGCCGTGGTGGAGAGCGTGTCGCATGCCGCGAGCGGCGTGACCTCCATGTGGCTCGACAACGGCGTCCGCGTGCACCATCGCCGCATGGATCAGCGCAAGAACGAGGCGAGCATCGAGATCACGCTGGCCGGAGGGCAGATCCAGGAGACGCCGGCGGATCGCGGGATCACCGAGGCCGCCCTGCGCGCCTGGGGCCGGCCCGCCACGAGCCGGCTGACGAGCACCCAGATCCGCGACCTCATGACGGGCGCCAAGGTGCGCGTGCGGAGCGGGATGGGCGGGGACATCGTGGGGCTGACCGTGTCCGGCGATCCCGCCGAGCTCGAGCGCGGGCTCCAGCTCGCCTACCTCCTGCTCACCGACCCCGTCATCGAGGAGCCGGCCCTCGAGCAATGGAGGGACGCCGAGCTCCAGCGTATCGTTCAGCGGAAGACGCGGCCCATGCAGGTGCTCATGGACACGAGCGCGGCTGCCATCTATCCCCCCGTGGAGACGCGCACGAAGTCGCTGACGGCCGAGCAGGTCCGCGCCCTCACCGTGCCCGCCGCCCAGGCCTGGCTCCGGCGGCTCATCACGGATGCTCCCGTCGAGGTCGCCGTGGTCGGCGACATCGAGCGCGAGGCGGCCACCCGGCTCGTCACGCGCTATCTCGGCGCGCTGCCCGCGCGCCCGCGGATCGGCGACAAGACGCTCGCGAGCCTCCGGACGATCGCGCGCCCAGCCCGCGCGATCAGCATCGCCGAGTCGGTGGTCGTGCTGACGCCCCAGGCCGCGGTCATGAGCGGCTTCTTCGGGGCCGACCTCCGCGACGTGCGCGACACGCGGCTCCTCAACATGGCGGCGCGCATCCTCACCACGCGCATGACCAAGACCATCCGGGAGGAAAGGCAGCTCGTGTACAGCATCGGAGCCTCGTCCGACCCCGCCACCGTGTATCCGGGATTCGGCTTCTTCTCCGCAACCGCTCCCACGGAGCCTGCCAAGGCGCAGGAGCTGGCGGCGGCGGTGGACACGATGTACGGCGAGTTCGCCAGGGAGGGGCCGACGCCCGAGGAGCTCACCGTGGCCAAGAAGCAGACGGCGACCCTTCTCGACGAGGTGTTCAAGACGCCGGACTTCTGGCGGAGTCGACTGGCCACGCTCGACTATCGCGGGCTCACCCTCGACGACCTGCTGGACGCTCCCGCCCAGTACGAGCGGTTCACCGGCCAGGAGATCCAGGAGGCCTTTGCTCGCTACAACCGTCCCGAGACCCGCTTCCGCTTCATCATCACTCCGCGCCCATAGGACGCGCGCGCCGTCCACGGATCCCTCTTCCCCATCGGGGGAGAGGGCCGCGGTTCGAGCTGAGCGGCGAAGCCGCGAGGCGAGGGCTGAGATAGTGAGGGGGCGGTTCGATTGACTTCCCTCGCTCCGGGCCCTAGCATGCTCCGGGAGAGCGAGGGCTCCATGGCATACGACTACAAGCGCTTCTTCGACGAGATCGACGTCCTGCGGGACATCACCACCATGCCCGGGGAGGCGAAGTGGCGCACCGCCGCGCCCCCGCGCGAGGGCGAGCGGCACCAGATCCTGCTCTATCTCGGCTGCAATGTCTTCCGCACCTCGCACATGATCCGCACCATCAGCGCGATCTTCGATGGCCTGGGGCTCGACTATCTTGCCGTGGGAGGGCCGACGTATTGCTGCGGCATCGTGCATCACCAGCACGGCGACACGGCCGCTTCGGGAGGCATGGCGGACAACACGCTCAAGCTCTTCGAGCGCTACCAGCCCGAAGAGGTCGTGATGTGGTGCCCGTCTTGCATCTACTTCTACGACGAGGTCAGGCACGCCAAGCTTCCGTACAAGGTGAGCCATGCCGCGGAGTTCCTCGTCTCGAAGCTGCCGGAGATCCAGATCACCCAGAAGCTGGACGCCACCGTCGCCCTCCACTACCACAATGTGAGCGAGGCGCGGCGACGCGAAGGGCTCGCGGGGCGCCAGCTCCTCGAGGCGGTGCCGGGGCTTCGCTATGTCGAGGTCGAGCCCGATCCGCGCTTCGGACGGAGCTGCGCGCCGGCCGTCCAGGAGCAGCTTGGTCTCGGCGTGTGGAACGACATGGCGCGCGACGAGGTCGATCGGGCCCGCGCGGCCGGAGCCGACACGCTCGCCACGATCTATCACGGCTGCCAGCGCTACATGTGCGTCTTCGAGGCCGAGCGCCCCATCACGATCGAGCACTACCTGACGGTGTTCGGCCGCGCCCTGGGTCTGGAGTTCGAGGACCGGTTCAAGAAATTCCGCCTCTGGCAGGACCCCGAGCGTGTTCTCGAGGAGACCACGCCCTGCCAGCGCGCAAACAACGTCGACGCCGCGCGGGCCCGCGCGGCGGTGATGGAGAACTTCGGCCCTCTCTCTTCGTCTCCCGATGCGGAGACCTCGCCTCCGTCGTAGCCGCGGCCGCTCTTGATGCCGGCCGCCGTCAACCGCGCGCGCGCCTCGAAGATCCATATCGGCGTCATCGGAGAAGGTGTGTGCTCCCCGCGCGCGGCGGCCCTTGCCCGGCGCGTGGGCGCGGCCATCGCGCGGGCCGGCGGGCGGCTTCTCTCCGGTGGGCGCGGGGGCGTGATGGAAGCGGCCTCGCGCGGGGCGGCCGAGGCCGGCGGCCTCGTGGTCGGCATCTTGCCCGGCTTCAGCCGTCGGGACGCCAACCGCTGGGTGACGGTGCCCATCGTCACGGGAATGGACCAGGCGCGCAACGTGATCCTGGTGCGCTCGTGCGATGCCCTGATCGCCGTCGGTGGCATGTACGGCACCCTGTCCGAGATCGCCCTCGCCATCAAGCTGGGCAAGCCCGTCGTCGGCCTCGGCACGTGGCGATTGCGCCAGCCCGAAGGTCGGCGCGTGCCGATCATCCGGGCGAAGACGCCGGAGGACGCGGTAGCGCGCGCGATCCGGGCGGCGAAGACCGCGCGCGGCGCCCGTACCTGGCTCTCCTAGCGGGCGTCGAAGGCGCGTGCTAGGGTCCGTCGCGTGATCCCCGTCGGCATCGAGGCGGTCGCGAAGCGCTTTGGCCAGGTGGAGGCGCTCCGCGGAGTGTCGCTCGAGCTCGGCGCGGGCAAGCTCACCGCCATCCTGGGCCCGTCCGGCTGCGGGAAGACCACGCTCCTCCGATCCATCGCGGGCTTCGTCGCCGTCGACGGGGGGCGCATTCTCTTTGGCCGCGACGACGTCACCGCGCTGCCGCCCCAGGCGCGCGGGACGGCCATGGTGTTCCAGAACTACGCCCTGTGGCCCCACATGAGCGTCTTCGACAACGTCGCGTACGGTCTCCGGCGCAAGCGCCTCCCGTGGCCGGACGTCCTGAGCAAGGTCATGGCCACCCTCGACCTCGTGGAGATCGGCGACGCCGCGGGAATCGCGCAGCGGAAGCCCGCCGCGCTCTCGGGCGGCCAGCAGCAGCGCGTGGCTCTCGCGCGCGCTCTCGTGGTGGAGCCGCGCGTGCTGCTCCTCGACGAGCCGCTCTCCAATCTCGACGCCAAGGTCCGCCAGCGGCTGCGCGTGGAAATCCGCCGGCTCCAGCGCCGGATCGGCACCACCATGATCTACGTCACACACGATCAGGAGGAGGCCCTCGCCATCGCCGACCGCGTGGTCTTGATGAACGCAGGCGAGGTCGTGCAGGAGGGCGCGCCGGAGGAGATCTATCTCGAGCCGGCGAGCGCCTTCGCCGCGGACTTCCTCGGCGTGTCCAACCGGCTCGACGCCGTGGCCGAGCCCGGGCGCCTGCGCGTGGGCGATCAGGTCTTGGCGTATTCCGGGCCGCTCACGGGGCCCGTGCTCGTGATCGCGCGCTCGGCCGATCTCACGCTTGACGCCGTGCCCGAGCACGGGGCCGCCGCCACTCTCAAGGGCATCCTCGAGGAGAGCCTCTTCCTGGGCGCGCACTATCGCCACTACGTGCGGGTGGGCGATGCGGTCTTGCTGGTCGACGGCCCGGCGCCCGCGAAGCCCGGCGCCGTCGAGGTCAAGATTCCCGCCGGCCGGCTGAGAGTCTTCCCGCGTTCCGAACATCCCTGAAAGGAGCCAACCCATGCTGGTCAGAATCACGGTTGTCCTCGCCGCCGCCCTCGCCCTGGCCGCGCCCGCCGCCGCGCAAACGCGGCTCAACGTCGCCATCGGGGCCGACGTCAACGTCGTCGAGGTCCACAAGACCCTGCTCGGTCCCGGCTTCAAGGCCATGGAGCCCGCCGTCGACCTCAACGTGGTCGGCACGGGCACGGGCGAGCCCGCCAGCCGCGCCATCTATACCAAGATCAAGGCTCAGGCCGACACGGGACGGAAGCCCTGGGATCTCGACGTGGCCCTCGTGAGCATGACGGTGGCCTCGCAGATGGTGAAGGAGGGACTGCTCCATCGCTTCGTGCCCCAGATGAAGAACGCCGCGCTCGTCAAGGGCGCCGAGGTCAAGGAAGCCTTTGGCGTCAACGTGGACGGCTACGTCGTGCCCATGTTCCACAACCAGATCGCCATCGCCTATCACCCTTCGAAGGTCGCCGCGCCGCCCAAGACCTTCGACGAGCTGGCCGCGTGGGTCAAGGCCAACCCGGGCCGCTTCGGCTACAACGGCATCAAGGGTGGCGTCTCCGGCGTCGGCTTCACGATGGGCTGGGTGTACTGGAAGACGGGGCTGTATCAGCAGCTCACCCAGGGTCCAGTCGACAAGGGCAAGGACGGCGCCATCCGCGAGGCGATCACCGCCCTGCGCGACTTCAACAAGGGCGCCGTGATCACCAACGGCAACGCGGGCACCCTCGATGCGCTCAACCGCGGCGAGATCTGGATGGGCGTGGTGTGGATCGATCAGCTCGTGGCCTGGAAGAACGAGGGGCGCATGGATCAGGCGGTGACGCCGTCGCTGCCCGCGCCCGGCCTGCCCATCTATCCGCTGTACCTGGTGGTGCCGCGGGAGGCGGCCAGCCGTGACGTGGCCGCGCGCTACATCGACTACATCGCCAACCCCGAGGTCCAGGCCCGCGCCATCGTCGAGCGCTTCGGCTGGTACCCGGGCGTCGATCCCGACCGGGTGCTGCCCCTCATCAATGCCAAGACCCGCGAGCTGCTCTTCAAGGGCGTGTCCGCCCAGGATCTCGCGCGCTATTCGCGCCAGATGCCGCTCAAGGACTATCACGACATGATCACGCTCGCCTACGAGGAGCTTGTCCGATAACGCTGCGCGAGCGTCTGGGCTGGGCCCTCGCCTGCGCGCCGCCCCTGGCCATCCTGGGAGTCGTGTTCCTGTGGCCGGTGGGCGTCTCGCTCGTGGCCAGCCTCTCGCGGGACGGGCACTGGACCCTCGCCAACTACGAGCGCGTGTGGCGGCTCTACGCGCGCGACGTCCTCTACACGGTGGGCGTGGCCGCGGCCGGCTCCGCTCTGACCTTTGTCGTCGTCATTCCCCTCTGCGGCTGGCTGCGCGCGCGGGCCTTCGGCCCCGTGGAGTTCCTCCTCAAGGTCCCCCTCTTCGTGCCCTTCGTGGTCGTGGGCCATGCCCTCCGCGTGGTGTGGAGCCCGTATGTTCCGGGCTTCGCGGCCTCCTGGCTCGGCATCGCGGTGGCCCTGGCCTGGAAGCACCTGGGGCTCGCCGCGCTCCTGATGCTGGGAGCCTTCCGCGGCGTCGACGAGAGCTACCTCGAGGCGGCGCGCCAGCTCGGGAGCGGCACCGGACGCGTGACGCGCGACATCCTCGTGCCCATGGCCGCCCCCGCCCTGGCCGTGAGCGCCGTGCTCATCTTCTCCTCCATGCTCGCCTCGTTCTCGATCCCGCTCATGCTCGGGCGGGGGAGCGGAGCGCAGATGCTGATGATCGACGTCTACTACCGCTTCGGCCAGCACGGCGACTTCGAGACGGCCTCGGCGCTGGGCGTCGTCTCCTACGTCCTCGCCATGGGCGCGGCGCTCGTCTATGTCAGGCGGATCACCCGCTAGGCGCGGTCTCGGCGGGCTGACCGCGCGCATCGCGGCCCTCGCCTTAGCAGCCTGCGTCATCGTGGGGCCGCTCCTGAGCCTGGTCGTCTGGTCGCTCGCCGAGCGCTGGACGTATCCCGCCGCGTGGCCGCAGCGCCTGGGCTTCCGCTACTGGTCGAGGATGCTCACGGCCGACTTCCTCGATCCCCTCAAGACGGGCCTCGGCATCGCGGCCGTGGTGACGGTGGCCGCGCTCCTCTGCGCGGTCCCTCTCGGCTATGCCCTGGCGCGGCTTCGCTTCCCCGGGCGCACCCTGGTGCTCCTCGCGTTTCTCCTGCCCCAGGCCTTCCCTCAGCTTCCCGTCTTCGCCGCGGCGACGCGCGAGTTCTATCGCTGGGGACTCGCGGGCACCATCACGGGCGTCGTGCTCGTGCATCTGGTGGGCGGCCTCGTCTTCGCCGTGTGGACCATGGCCGCGGTGTTCCGGGCCATGGATCCCGCCCTCGAGGAAGCTGCGCACAACCTGGGCGCGTCGGCGACGCGGGCCTTCGTGACGGTGTCGCTCCCCCTCGCCGTGCCCGGCATCGTGGCGAGCGCGCTCCTCGTCTTCCTCTACTCGCTCGACGAGTTCACGGGCACGCTGCTGGTGGGCGCGCCCTTCGTGACCACGCTGCCCGTGTACATGTACACGGCGAGCCAGGGCTACGAGATGCAGATCGCCTCGGTGACGGCGCTCGTGCTGATGGCTCCGGGGGTGATCCTGCTGCTCCTCCTCGAGCGGGTGCTTCGCGCGGAGTACCTGACCTTCTTCGGCCAGCTCTGAGGGGGTCAGGTCTCACATTCCTACATTCGGCCCGGACACGACCCAGGACCTCACGCTGTCGCCAATGTAGGAATGTGAGACCTGACCCCTCAGAAGCGGAGGGGAATCTCTCGGGCCTCGCGAAGCGATTGCTCGGCGGCCAGACACACCACGATGCGCTTTCTTGCTTCCGCGCCCGAGACGAGGACCCGGCGCTCCGCGAAGGCAGTGACGACCTGACGGGCCTGCTCCTCCAGCTCCACGAGCTCGCCCGAGCGCTCGACGGGCACGGTGTCGACGTGCCCCTGACCCTTGCGGGCAATGCGCAGCTCGAAGGTCGGATGCAGTGTGCGGTCCAGGGTGCCGGACCACCACGAGCGGATCGATCCCTCACGGCCGACTACGTGGAGGAGCTGGTGGTATTCGAACCCGGCCAGTGTCTCGGTGATGGTGGCATGAGCCTGGCCGGGAAAGCGGAGGACGGCCGTGAAGTTCTCCGACATGCCTGCGCTGCCCGACCGCGCCGCCCCGAAAGCCTGCACGGAGAGCGGGTCGCCGAGGATCTCGAAGTACCACATGACGAAGTCGAAGAAGTGCACCGGCTCCTCGAGAATCCAGGACCCGACGCGGCGGGCATCGTACCGCCAGGCGCCCGAGCCCGGGCGGAAAGGAAAGCGAAACAGCGAGAAGGCGGCATAGGCCGGCGTGCCGATCTCGCCGGCGTCGATCAACGCCTTGATCTTACCGTACTGCGCCGAGAGGCGCAGCTCGTGGCCAATGGTCAGGAGACGGCCGTGGCTTCGGGCGGTGTTCAGCAGCCGATCGCAGTCCTCGATGGTGGTTGCCATCGGCTTCTCGAGCAGCACGTCCTTGCCCGCGGCGAGGGCGGCGACACCGATCTCCGCGTGGAGATGGTTGGGAACCACGATCGCGACGGCGTCGATCTCGCGCCGGCCGAGAAGGCTCTCGTAGCCGATGTCGACGCCCACTCCGGGAAAATCTCGATGCGCGGCCGCCGCCGTCTCTTCGCTCGCGCAGGCGATGGCGGCCAGGTCTGCGCCGGGAGCCTTGGCGATGGCGGCAGCATGATGCCGACCCCAGAGCCCATAGCCGATCACGCCGAAGCGTATGGGCAAGGGGCTAGCCTTTGAGGGCCCCGGTCACGAGCCCGCGCACCACATATTTCTGGAGCGCCAGCACGAGAAACAGCGTTGGCAGCAAGCCGAGCAGACAGATGGCCATCATCAGCGTGAAGAACACGAAGTAGTCGGAGACCAGTCCGGCCAGGATCACCGGCACCGTCATGAACTCCGGACGCGACACGAGGATGAGGGGAATGAGCAGCTCGTGCCAGGAGATGATGAAGAGGATGACGCCGCAGGCAGCCAGACCAGGCGCGGACAGCGGTAAGACGATGCGCAGGAAGGCCTGCCAGCGGGTGCACCCGTCGACGCGGGCGGCATCTTCGAGGTCCGACGGCAAGCCCGAGAAGTAAGGCACGAGGATGAGGACCGCGTAGGGGAGGAGTAACCCGAACTCGGCCACGACGATGCCGCTCAGCGAGTTGAGCAGGCCGTAGCGGCGAAACAGCACGTAAAGCGGCACCATCAGCACGATGAGCGGCACCATCCGGCAGACCACGCTCACCTGGAAGAGCGCCTGGGTCCAGCGGAGCCGGAGCCGGGCCAGCGCATAGGCCGAGAGGCTCGCGGCGGCCAGGGTGACGAGGGTCACGGCGAGGCCCACGAGCAGGCTGTTGAGAAAGGCGGCGGGGAATCGCTCCACCGACTTGGGCAGGTACGTCACCTGCTCGAAGATCGGTCCCTTGCTCCGTCCCCCGGAGAGGATGAGGCGGAAGTTGGCCAGCGTGTATTCTTCGGGCAGGAGCGCATGAACATTCTTCTGCATGCTCCTTTCGGATTGAAGGCTCCCCAGCACCACGGGGACGAAGGGGAGCAGGAGAAACGCGATGGCGCACAGGTTGGCTACCCACAAGAAGGCGCGGCGCGGCCACGACAGGCGCATCATGTTCGCCGTGCGTGCGTGATCACGGCGGTTTCACGCATAGTCGACCCGACGGTAGACGAGCTTGACGTAGGCGATGGCGGCGATGCCCACGATCACGGCCAGGACCCACGCGGAGGCGGCGCCCAGGCCGATATTGAAAGGCGGCTGAAAAGCCATCCGGTATGTGTACCAGGCGGCCACCCAGGTGTCGTTGCCGGGCCCGCCCTGAGTGATGGCGAGGATCTCGTCGAAGACCATGAAGCTGAAGGTGGTGCGGAGGATGAGTGTGACCGCGATGACCGGCCTGAGGATGGGCAGGGTCAGCCGCCAGAGACTTTGCCAGCTGGAGGCGCCGTCCACCGCTGCCGCCTCGTAGATCTGGGCGGGGATGCCCTGGATGGCCGCGTGGTAGAGCAGGATGTTGAAGGGTGTGGTCCGCCACACGTAGGCGACGATGACGGCGGCCATGGCGAGCCGGGGATGGCCCAGCCAGTTGACGTAGTCGGTGATGAGCCCCAGC
>QHSC01000363.1 GCA_003220345.1 Candidatus Rokuibacteriota bacterium
GTTCTGGCCCTCGACCCACCCGAGCTCGCGCAGCCCTTGGCGGAACGCCTCGAGAACGCGCGGGTTAGCTGTGACCGAACCAGCGGTCAGATAACCGATCCGGTAGACCTTCCCCGCCGGCTGTGCAGCGGCGGCGAGGGGCGCGGCGAGAAGGCTGCCGGCGAGCGTGCCGAGGAATGCCCGGCGCGTGGTCACTGAATCACCTCGTCGGCGCGCGCGAGCAGCGACGGCGGGATCGTCAGGCCGAGCGCCCTGGCCGCCTTGAGGTTGATGACCAGCTCGAACTTCGTGGGCTCTTCGACAGGGAGATCCGCGGGCCGGGCGCCCTTCAGGATCCTGTCCGCGTATGCCGCCGCGCGGTAGAACAGGTCGGGTATGTTCGCCCCGTCCACCATGAAGCCGCCCGCGCGCACGAACTCCCCGAACCCGTACACCGCGGGCAGCCGGTGCTTTGCGGCCAGGCTCACGACCGCGGCGCGATGGCGCAGCGTCGGGGGATCCGTCAACACCGTGAGCCCATCCACGCGGGCCCGCGCGATGGCCGCGAACACCGCGTCCAGCTGGCTCGCCTCGCGGACCTCGAACGCCTTGAGCGTCACCTTGAGCGTCGCGGCCGGCAGGTAGAGTTCCTTGAGTCGGTTCTCCAGGCCGCGCGCGGTGGGATTCCAGAGGACGGCGACCTGAGCGAGCTTCGGCACGGCCTCCTTGAGGAGGGCCAGCCTCTTTCCGCCGAAACCGACGTCGTCCCCCTGAGAGAATCCCGTGATGTTCCCGCCCGGTCGTCCCATGCTGGCCACGAGCCTGTTTCCCACCGGATCTGCGGCGCCCACGAAGATGATGGGGATGGTCGTGGTCGCCGCCTTTGCCTCGAGCGCGCCGGATGTCGACGCCATGAGCAGCAGGTCGATCTTGAGGCGGAGCAGCTCGGCCACGAGAGCAGGGAACCGGTCGTTCTGTCCCTCCGCCCAGCGCTCCTCGACGGCGACGTTCTGGCCCTCGACGTAGCCCAGCTCGCGCAGCCCGCGCTTGAAGGCGTCGAGAAAGTGCTGGTTCGCGGACGGAGCTCCCGCTTCCACGAAGCCGATCCGAGGGGTCTTTCCCGATTGCTGAGCTTCGGCGACGGGCACCGCTGCGAGAAGGCCGCCGGCCAGCGTGCCGAGGAACACCCGGCGCGTGGTCATTCGATCACCTGATCGGCCTGGACGAGAACGGTCTGGGGGATCTTGACGTTCAGGGCCGCAGCGGTCTTCAGGTTGACGGCAAGCTCCAGCTTGGTGGGCTGCTGGACGGGGAGGTCGCCGGGCTTGGTGCCCTTGAGGATCTTATCCACGTAGGAGGCGGCACGCCGGTAGCTCTCGAGGGGATCGACGCCGTAGCCGATGAGCCCGCCTGCTTCGGCGTCGGCCCGGGACGAATACATCATTGGGACGCGGGTCTTGGCGGCCAGCTCGATCGTGCGCGCCCGAAGGGAAACCTGGAGCGGGTCGTTCAGGCGCAGCAGGGCCTGCGCTCGCCAGCTCCGTGCCGCCTCGAAGGCGGGCTCGAGCTGGGCGGCCTCCTTGATCGTGAAGAGACGGAGCTGGACTTTGAGCTTGCGGGCGGCGGCCTCGGCGTCCTGGATCTGGACCAGGGCGTTGGGGTCGGCGGGGTTGCCGATCATCCCGATGCGGGTGGCGGTTGGGATCGTCTCTTTGAGAAGCTGGAGCCGCTTCGCGGCGATCTGGCCGCTGAGATTGGTGAACCCCGTGATGTTCCCGCCCGGCCTGCCGAGGTTGGAGACGAGCCCCACCCGCACGGGATCTCCGACCGCCACCATGACGATGGGGATGGTCGTCGTGGCTTTCTTGGCCGCGAGGTTGCCGGGCGTGTTCGCGACCACCATGACCTTCACCGGAAGCTTTGTCAGCTCGGCCGCCAGCTCGGGAAGGCGCTCGGGCTGCCCTTCCGCCGACCGGTACTCGTAGGCGACGCTCTTCCCCTCGACATAGCCGAGCTCCTTCATCGCCTCGCGGAACGCATCCCAGGCGGGTTTCGCTGTCGCCGACGGGGCGGGCGTGAGCATGCCGACGCGGGGCATGGATTCACGCGATTGCCCAGACGCATGGCGGGAGACGCCGGCGACGACGAGGGCGAGGACAACCACGGCCGTGAGGCCGAGGAAGGCGCGCCGGTGCATCAGGGGATGCGGACCCAGCCTTCCATCAGACGGCGCGCGGTGCGGTAGACGGTGACGCGCTCGGCGACGTATTCGCCACCCTGGCTGATGACGGCGGCGTCGAGGGGCAGCACGCCCGAGGGATGGCCGAGGCGGACGTCGGCGCCGGGCTTGGCCGTCGAGCACTCGTGGACCAGCGTGCCTTCGACGCGAGCGGCCACGGCGAGGCACATGGAGGAGGTGAGCGGGAAGGCGCGATGACAGTTCCCCATGGAGATGGCGCGCGCGACCACATCGGCGGCCTCGCGCCCGACGCGGGTGCCGTCGAGGGCGGTGTACTCCGCCGGCGCCGTCACCATGGCGATCTTGGGCGTCGCGGCGCTCCCGGGAATACCCATGAGGTGGGAGGCGGCGACGCGGATCTTCTCGAGCCGCGCGCCGAGCGCCTTGTCGGCGTCCACGGCCTGGGGCATCTCGGTGCCGGTGAGCCCGAGGTCGCGGGCGCGGAGGAAGACCATGGGAATGGAGGCGTCGACCAGTGAGGCTTCCAGACCTTCGACCACGTCTCGCGGCTTGCCCGTCGGCAGCAGGCGCCCCGTGCCCGCGCCGCCGGGCTCGAGGAAATCGAGCGGGATGCGCGCGCCGGTGCCGGCCACGCCGGGGAGCTCGAAGTTCCCGTGGACGGCCGGCTGGCCGGCGACCACGGGCACGCGAGCCACGATGATCTTCTTCGTATTCGTGTTGTGGATGCGAACGAGCGTTTCCCCGTCGACCGCGTCGACGATGCGCTCCTCGATGGCGAAGGGCCCCACCGCCGAGGAGCAGTTGCCGCAATTGCCCGTGTAGTCAACGTGGGCCTTGCCGATCTCCACCTGCGCAAACGTATAGTCGACGTCCGCGCCGGGGTGGGTGGCGGGTCCGATGATGCAGGCCTTGGAGAGCGAGGAGATGC
>QHSC01000101.1 GCA_003220345.1 Candidatus Rokuibacteriota bacterium
GATCGTCTGCAGACGCAGGTCAACGCCGTTCAGGCGCGGCTCCAGCCCGGCATCGACGCCATCAACGTGGCCCACAAAGGCGAAGAGCGCGCCCGTCGCACCCTTGCCTTGTACCGTGAAGCGGGCGTGCACCCCCTGTACACGCTGAAGAGTCTCCTCGGCTTCCTGATCCAGCTTCCCGTGTTCATCGCCGTGTTCGACATGCTGGCGGAGGATTTCGATCTCTATCGAGTGTCGTTCCTCTGGATCCAGGATCTGTCGAGGCCGGACGAGCTCCTCCGGCTGCCGGGCTGCGTGCCTTTCTTCGGGTGCCATCTGAACCTGGTGCCCTTCCTGATGAGCGGCGTTTCGCTGGCGACGCTTCTGCGGTTCCGCTCGCCCGTCCTCACGCCGCCCCTCGTCCGGAAGCAACGCAGGAATCTGATGGTGATGACCCTGCTGTTCTTCCTGCTCTTCTACACGTTCCCGGCCGGCATGGTGCTGTACTGGACCTCGACGAACCTCTTCCAGCTCGTCAGCCAGGAGCTGAAACGGATGCGACCAGACCGGCGGCAGGTCGCCTCGTAGCGAGTTACGGCTTCGAGCGCGCGGCCCGAGCCGAGGACGGCGGAAGGCTGTCGAGGAAGCCGCGGACGGTCTGCGTGAAGGTCTCGGGCTGTTCCCAGAACACCCAGTGGCCTGCCCCCTCGATGATGGTCAGCCGGGAGCCGGAGATCTGCGCGGTGAGGAACTCGTGGTACTTCACGGGTGTGAGCCGGTCCTCCGCTCCGCACACGATGAGGGTGGGCACGCGGATGTCCTTGACGCGGCTCATGACGTCGAAGGTGTCGTCCGCGATCCAGTCTCCGTAGGTGACCCACGGATCGGTGGGGGCGGTCAGCTTCTGGACCGCGTCGACCACCGACTGGGGCGTGCTTCCCGCGTAGGCCCACGAGCGATCCGCCACGGGCGTGAGGGCGGCGGTGGCCGCTTCTCGGGAGCCGCGGAGCAGGGCGGGGCTCACGCGCAGCCGCGCCCCCGTGTCGATGAGCACGAGGCCGTCGAGCAGCTCCGGATGATGGAGAGCGGTCAGAAGAGCTATCGCGCCTCCCATGGAGTGGCCGACCATCACGAAGCGATCCCATCCCAGGGTCCGGGCGAGCTCGACCACGAAGTACGCGTAGTCGGCGATCCCTCGAAAGCCGCGGCCGGGCGATCCCCCATGGCCGGGCAGATCGATGGCCACAGGCGCGTGAGCGTCGGCGATGGCCTGCATGTGGGGCATCCACACCTCGGAATTGCACCCGGTGCCGTGCACGTAGAGCACCCGCTGGCCGCGCGCGGCGGGGCCAGCGACGGCCCGGTACTGGATCGTGCGCTCGGCAATCACGATGGATCCCATGCGTGTCCCTCCGGAACGGTCCAGTTCCGCTTACGTGGGGGCGAGGAGGCGAGCGAGGGCGGCCTCGAGCTGGCAACGACGCCAGCCATAGGCCGTCATCCCCGCCACCCCAGGGCGGAGCCACTCCGCGTCCCACGGATCGCGCATGAGCACCACGCCCAGAGCGGGCGCGGCGTCCTGGATCGCGTTGAGCAGGGCGCGATTCGAGGGGTAGAGATGCGCGTCGTAGAGGAAGAAGACGGTCGCGTCGGCCGCTCGGGCCGCGGCCGCTACCCGGTTTACCTCGGACGGGTCGGGCTCGACCGCCACGATCTCCACGTCAGGCTCGACTCCGTAAGGCGCCAGGGCCTCGCGCACGAAGCGCGCCTCGTCCTGCATGACGTCTTCGACCGTGATCCGGGCCGCCAGCTCCGAGAGACGGGGGAAGATCACGAGCACGCGGCCATTGAGCGCCCGCCGATAGGCGGGCGTGATGGGGGCGACGCAGGTCGCGGCGCGCGTGGCCAGAGCCTTGGCGAGCGGCTCGCCGTCGCGCTCGGCGCGCGCGGGGCCGCCGTCGTAGCGGGCGACGCGCTTGGCCGCGAGAGCGTCGATCCGCGCGGCGCTCTGCTCGAGGCCGCGAAGCGGCAGCCGCGATGCCTGGTAGGCCTCGAGCAGGGCGCGATGAGCCTCGTACTGGCGCTCGGGGGTATGGCAGACGAGGAGAAGATCGTGCCCGGCCGCCGCGGTCCGGACGGTCGCCTCGCCGATGGGACACAGCTCGCCGATGGCCCCCATCTCGAGGTCGTCCGACACGATGACCCCCCGGTAGCCGACCTCACCGCGCAGATATTCCTCGACGATGAGCCGGGAGAAGGTCGCCGGCATGCGCGGAGCAGGATCGAGGCGGGGATAGAGCGGATGCGAGGTCATGATCGCGTCGACCCCGGCTTCCATGGCGGCGAGGAAGGGAGGCAGATGCATCGCGTGCATCTCGCTCCAGTCCGAGTCGATCACGGGCAAGCCCAGATGCGCGTCGACAGGCGCATGGCCCTTGCCGGGGAAGTGCTTGGCGCAGGCCGAGATCCCCGCCGCCTGCATCCCCTGGATCCGCGCGGCGCCCAGGCGCGAGACCAGCTCGGGATCCTTGCCGTAGGAGCGGATGCCGATATTCGGGCTGTAGCGCTCCGTGAGCACGTCGAGCACCGGAGCGAAGTTGAGATCCACGCCGAGGCGACGCAGCTCGCGCCCCTCGAAGAGGCCCTGGCGATGCGCGTAGGTCGGCTCTCCCGCCGTCCCCGCGGCGAGGCCGTCGGGAAAGATGGTCACGCCGCGGCCGAGCATGATGATGCGCCCACCCTCGTGATCCGTGGCCACGAGGAGCCGTCGCCCCAGTGCGGCCTCGAGGCCGTCGACGAGACGCGCGAGGCGCTCCGGCGTCTCGAAGTTCCGGCGATAGAGAATGAGCCCGCCCGCCTGGGTCTGCCGGAAGAGACGGACGTCCTCGTCCGTCAGGTCAGGCCCCGGCAGGCCGAACACGAGCCGCCGTCCCACCAGCGCCTCGAGGGTCATGAGTAGAGCAGGTAGGGCCGGCGCGCGCGGGCGAACCGCGCGAGATCCGGGCGCCAGGACGTCTCGAGGCGCGCGAGAGACACGCCGCGCTCGATGGCGCGACGTATCCCGGGGCCGCCGCAGAGCAGGTCCATGGGAAGGCGAACGCGCTCGAACTCGTACGGCGGCCTGCGCCAGCGAAAATGGCGCGGCGCCTGCCGGCGAGCCTCGGCGATGAGGGCGAGATAGGCTGCGAAGGGCTTGAAGCGCGCGGCATCGGTGACGTGGATCTGGACGCCTCCGCAGCGCTGCGATTTCCACTTGTGGAACGCCGGCTCGAATCCCACGGGGCGGAAGCGCACGCCGGGGAGCCCGCGACGCTCGAGCGCCCGCGCGAGCCGTGGCCCATCCAGGTACGGCGCGCCGATCCACTCGAAGGGGCGCGTGGTGCCTCGTCCCTCCGAGAGATTGGTGCCCTCGACGAGGCAGCCGCCGGGATAGACGCGCGCGGTGTCCGGCGTCGGCATGTTCGGGGAAGGGGCCACCCAGGGAAGCCCCGTGTCCTCCCACGCCATGCCCCGCCTCCAGCCGAGCATGGGCACGACGGTGAGATCGCAGCCGAGCTCGTGTCTGTCGTTCAGATATCCGGCCAGCTCGCCCATGGTCATGCCGTGGCGGATGGGGAGAGGGTAGAGCCCGACGAAGGAGCTCCAGCCCGCCTCGGGCCAGTTGCCTTCGAGTCGCTCCCCGCCGAGCGGATTCGGTCGGTCCAGCACGATGACGGGAAGATTCGCGCGAGCGGCGGCCTTCATGGCGAGGGCCATGGTCCAGTTGTAGGTGTAGTAGCGCGCGCCCACGTCCTGGAGATCCACGATGAGCGCGTCGAGTCCCTCGAGGACGCGGAGATCGGGATCGAGCCGCCGGCCGTAGAGGCTCATGACGGGCAGGCCCGTCAGCGGATCCTTCTCGTGGCCGACGAGCACCAGGTCCTGCGCGGCCCCCGTGATGCCGTGCTCGGGAGCGAAGAGGCGCCGGAGGTTCACGTCCTTGACGCGCATCAATGCCTCGGCGGCGGGGGTCAGATCGGCGGTGACGGAGGCGGGATGGCAGAGCAGACCCACTGATTGCCCGCCGAGAAGGGTCCGGAGGCGCCCGAGCAGGACGTCCAGACCCGAGAGGACGGCGGTCATCGCCCCTATAGTAGGGTAGGGTTCGAGACCATGGCGAGGATTCGCTACGGCAGCCTGCCCACGGAGCGCAGCAATCCCCGGAGCGCGCGGCTCGACAGGCTGAGTGTCACCGCCATCGCCCGGCTGATGAACCGCGTGGACCAAGATGCGGTGCGCGCGGTCGGTCGCGCGGCGCCGGCCATCGGCAAGGCCGTCACGGAGATAACCGAGCGGCTCCGGGCCGGCGGCCGGCTCATCTTCCTGGGGGCGGGCACGAGCGGTCGTCTCGGCGTGCTCGAAGCCGCGGAGTGCCCCCCTACCTTTAATACACGTCCCTCTCAGGTCCAGGCGGTGATGGCGGGAGGCCGGCGGGCTGTCTTCAGATCGGTGGAGGGGGCCGAGGACGACGCGGGCGCCGGCGCGCGCGCCGTGCGAGCCCGCGCGCGGGCCCGGGACGCCGTGGTCGGCATCGCGGCCAGCGGCGTCACGCCCTTCGTGCGCGCCGGCCTCGCCGAGGCCAGGAGGCGCGGCGCGCTCACCGTGCTGGTCACGTGCAATCCCAGCGTCGCGCGGAGCGCCGCCCGCATCGTCATCCCGCTCCGCGTCGGACCCGAGGTCCTCGCGGGCTCGACCCGTCTCAAGGCGGGGACCGCGACCAAGCTGACCCTCAATACGCTGACCACCGCCGCCTTCGCGCGGCTCGGCAAGGTCCACGGCAATCGCATGGTGGATCTGCAGCCGCGTTCGGCGAAGCTCCTGGCCCGGGCCATCCGTCTCGTGAGCGACCTCGGCAGCGTTGGCCCGGCGCGGGCGGCGAGCCTTCTCGGCGAAGCAGCGGGCCGCGCCAAGGTCGCCATCGTGATGGCGCGGCAGAATGTGAGCCCGGCGCAAGCGCGACAGCGACTCCGCGAGGCGGGAGGCCTGCTCGGGCGGGCCGCCGGCATCTGACCGCCCACCTCGCCGCACAGGCGGCCTGACCCCTCAAGCGAGCCGGTGATATCATCGAGGTCCCTCGGCGGCCGGGGTGCGGCCTCGAGGTGGATCGCTCGATGCTGGAGCGCTATCAGGTTCATGAGCTTCACCCCTCACCCTGCCCTCTCCCCTGAGGGGAGAGGGATAGAGGAGAGAGAGACGACGCGATGAGGCTTCAGGGCAAGGTGGCGGTGGTGACGGGCGGGGGCGCCGGCATTGGTCGTGGGATCGCTCTCTGCATGGCCAGGGAAGGCGCCGACATCGCCATCCCCGACATCCAGGACGGCAACGCGCACGCCGTGGTCAAGGAGGTCGAGAAGCTGGGGCGGAAAGCGGTGGCCATGCGCTGCGACGTGACCAAGGCCGCCGATGTCAAGGCCTCGCTCGACGGCGTCAAGAAGGAGCTGGGCCGGATCGACATCCTCGTGAACAACGCCGGCATGGCGTCGTCTCCCGGCATGCCGTTCACCAACAACACGGAAGAGGACTGGGACAAGACCTACGCGGTCAATCTCAAATCCGTCTTCTTGACGTGCAAGGAGATCGCCCCCTACTTCATCGAGCGGAAGGCGGGGCGCATCATCAACATCGCGTCGATCGCCGGGCCGCTGGCCGCCCCGACCATGCCGCCGTACTCCGTGGCCAAGGGCGGGGTGATCACCTTCACGCGGGTGCTCGCCAAGGAGCTGGCGGTACACGGCATCACCGTCAACGCCATATGCCCGGGGGTGCTGTGGACGGCCTTCTGGGAGAACCTGGCCCAGTACCTGGCCGACACCAATCCCGTCTTCAAGGGCATGACCGCCCGCCAGGTCTTCGACAAGCGCATCGCCGACATCATCCCGCTCAAGCGCGAGCAGACGCCGGAGGACATCGGCTGGGCCGCGACCTTCCTCGCCTCCGACGAAGCGCGCAACATCACGGGCCAGGCGCTGAACGTCGACGGCGGCTCGGTGATGCATTGAAAGCCTTCGGCGCCTCCATTCTCCTCGCGTTGCTCGTGCTCGCCGCTCCCGCGCTCGCGCAGCAGGTCAAGCCCGCGCCCAAGGAAGCCATGGAGCCGGCGATCAAGCAGCTGGAGGCGTTCCGCCGAGGCGACTTCGACGCCGCCTACACGTTCGCCTCCGCGGAGATCACGGAGCAATTCGATCGCGAGACCTTCGAGCTCATGGTCAAGGGCGGATATCCGGAGATCGCCCGCTCCGCTTCGGCCTCCATCGTGGGCTCCGTTCTGGCCCCGAACGGGCTCGTGTACCTGACGCTCAAGATCCGCGGATCGAACGGCAGGAGCATCGAGGCGCTCTACGAGCTGGTCTTGCAGAACGGCCAGTGGAAGATCAACGGCGTCACTGCCAAGCCTGATTCGGGCGTCATCTAGACGCCGGCTCGCCGGGAGACCGCCATGGACTTCGACTTCACCCCCGAGCAGCAGCGCTTTCGCGCGGAGGCCCGCGCCTGGCTCGCCGAGAACGTCCCCGCCGACCTCAAGGGCCGCGCCTTCGCCGCGTCGCGGGCCGACCGCGGGGAGGTCGACCGGCTGCGTGAATGGCAGCGTGTCCTCCACAAGGCAGGCTACGTCGGCATCGACTGGCCGGCGGAGTACGGCGGGCGCGGCACCTCGATCATGGAGCAGATCATCCTCTACGAAGAGATGTCCCGCGCGGAGGCGCCCCAGCCCGTGAATCGCGGCGGCATCTCCATGCTCGGCCCCACCTTGATGAGCCACGGCACGCCGGCGCAGCAGGCCCGGCACCTCGGCAAGATCCTGAACGCCGACGAGCTCTGGTGCCAGGGCTTCTCGGAGCCCAACGCGGGCAGCGACCTCGCCAATCTCCAGACGCGCGCCGCCCTCGACGGCGATGCGTACGTGCTCAACGGTCAGAAGGTGTGGACGAGCATGGCGCACGTGGCCGACTGGGGCTTCTTCCTGGTTCGGACGGATCCGAACGCCGCCAAGCACAAGGGCATCACCTTCATCCTCGTGGACATGAAGACCCCGGGCATCACCATCCGGCCCCTCCGCCAGATCACGGGCGAGGCCGAGTTCAACGAGGTCTTCCTCGAGAACGTCCGCGTGCCCGCCGCCAACGTGGTGGGCAAGGTCAACGAGGGCTGGGGGGTGGCGATCACGACCCTGGCCCACGAGCGCGACGTCCTGACCATGATCCGCCACATCAGCCTGCGCACCGCCCTCGAGCGGCTCGTCGCGCTCTCCAAGCGCACGATGAAGCAGGGCCGGCCCGCCTCCAAGGATCCCGTGCTGCGCCAGAAGATCGCGGGGCTGCAGGTCGCCGAGCGGTGCCTCCAGCTCAACGGCTATCGGAGCCTGACCAGGATCCTCCAGGGTGGCCACCCGGGGCCCGAGGGCTCGACCTCCAAGCTCTTCTGGAGCCAGGTCGACCAGGAGCTGGCCGACGTGGCGAGCGAGATGCTCGGCCCGTACTCGCAGATCGCCGAGCCGAGCCCGCTCGCGCCCGACCACGGGCAGTGGGAGTTCTACACGCTCCTTGCCCGCGGCAGCGGGATCCGCGCCGGCACCTCGGAGATCCTGCGCAACATTCTGGGCGAGCGCGTCCTCGGCCTTCCCAAGGACTGATGACGCTCCGCGAAGTTCCCGTCATCGACGTCGCGCCCTTTCTCGCGGAGGCGCCCGAAGAGAGACGCCGGGTCGCGGCCGAGGTCAATCGCGCCTGCGAGGAGCTGGGCTTTCTCATCGTGCGCGGCCACGGTGTCCCGGTGGACCTCGTGGCCGACATGTACGACGTCTCCAGGCGCTTCTTCGAGCTGCCGCTCCCGGAGAAGATGAGGGCGCGGGGCGAGGACAGGAGCCGCGGCTACGGGGCGCAGGGCGAGGAGGCGCTGTCCTACGGGCTGGGCAAGGCCGCGCCCGCCGACGTCAAGGAGGGGCTCTACGAGGGGCCCATGGACGTTCCGGACACGCCCTATTTCCGCGGGCGCGAGGGCGCGCCGCATTTCGTCCCGAACGTCTGGCCCGAGCGCCCGGCCGAGCTGCCGCGGATCTGGCGCGCGTACTACCGTCAGATGGAGCGCCTGGCCGCCGACCTCATGCGCGTGTTCGCGGTCGCCCTCGACGTGCCCGAGAATTTCTTCGCGGACAAGATCGACAAGCACGCGAGCCGCGTCCGGGCCATTCACTATCCCGATCAGCGCGATGCCCCGCTCCCGGGCCAGCTCCGGGCGGGTGAGCACACCGACTACGGCACCATGACCATCCTCAAGATCGAGGACGCCCCGGGCGGGCTCCAGGTCAGGACGCGCCAGGGACGGTGGCTGGACGTTGGCGCGGTTTCCGACGCCTTCGTCGTGAACATCGGCGACCTCATGATGCACTGGACCAACGACCGGTGGATCTCCACGCTGCACCGGGTGGTGAATCCGCCGCGCGACGCGACGCTCGGCACGGGGCGACTCTCGCTCGCCTTCTTCCACCAGCCCAACTACGATGCGCTGATCGAGTGCCTCCCGAGCTGCCAGGGTCCCGGGAATCCCGCCAAGCACCCGCCCGTCACCTCGGGCGAACATCGCAACCGCAAATTTGCCGCGACCACCGTCGCCCCCTGAGGAGAGACATGGCACCGGACACCGACGAGCTGCTCTACGAGATCAAGGACAAGGTCGCCACGCTCACGCTGAACCGGCCGGACAAGATGAATGCCTTCACGGGGCCGATGCTGGACCGCTGGGTCTGGGCCCTCGGGGAGGCCCAGCGCGATCCCGACGTGAACGTGGTGATCGTCACCGGCGCGGGCAAGGCCTTCTGCGCGGGCGGCGACGTCGGCCGCATGGGCCAGGGCGATCCCACCGCGCTGGACAACAAGAACCAGCTCTGGGAAGGCATCCACCGCGTGCCCAAGACCCTGGAGCAGATGGACAAGCCTGTCATCGCCATGATCAACGGGGTGGCGGTGGGAGCGGGCATGGGCATGTCGGTGATGTGCGATCTCCGCATCGCCGCCGATACCGCGCGCTTCTCCACGGGCTACGTGCGAGTGGGGCTCGTGCCCGGCGACGGCGATACCTATTTCCTCCCCCGGCTCACGGGCACCGCCAAGGCCCTCGAGCTCCTGTGGACGGCGGACTTCATCGAGGCGCCCAAGGCCCTCGAGCTCGGCATCGTCAACCGCGTGGTGCCCGCGGACAAGCTCGCCGAGGAGACGTACGCGCTCGCCCATCAGATCGCCGACGGGCCGCAGATCCCCATCAGGATGATCAAGCGACTCGTCTACCAGTCCATGCGGCTCGATCTGCGCACGCACCTCGACCTCGTCTCCTCCCACATGGGGCTGGTCCGTCAGACCGCCGACCACAAGGAAGGCGTCCAGGCCTTCAAGGACAAGCGCCCGCCCAAGTTCCAGGGGCGCTAGCGCTCGACGCGCGCGGAGCGAGAGTCACGTCGCCTCAGGTTTGACCTACCGCGGTCGCTCTGGCAGGATCGGCGCCATGGTCGCTGCGGCGATGGTGCGAGCGATGTGGACCAAGACGGCGAGCCTGATCTTCGGCTCCCTCGCGGGCGCCCTGCTCTTCCTCGGGACGGGGCAGGGAGCCGCCGCCCAGACGCCGGCGGGCGAGGTCACGGTCTCCTTCCACGTGACCCTCGCCCCGAGCTGGTTCGATCCGTCCACGGCGCCGCCCCAGATCACTCCGTTCGGCGTCCTCTACGCGGTGCACGACGCGCTCGTCCGCCCGCTGCCCGGGCAGAAGATGGGGGCGAGCCTCGCCGAGTCGTGGACGGAGAGCCGCGACGGGCTCGTGTACGAGTTCAAGCTTCGCCGCGGGCTGAAGTTCCACAACGGCGATCCCCTCACCACCGACGACGTCAAGTTCAGCTTCGAGCGCTACCAGGGGGCGGGGGCAAGCGAGCTCCGCGCCCGCGTGCGTCAGGTCGAGATCGTGGATCCGTTGACGGTGCGCTTTCACCTGAAAGAGGCCTGGCCCGATTTCATGACCTTCTACGGCACCACGGCCACGGGCGCCGGGCTCGTCTTGCCCCGGAAATACTTCGAGCAGGTCGGGGTCGACGGATTCAAGCAGCGCCCGGTCGGCGCGGGGCCATACCAGTTCGTGAGCCAGCGGCCGGGGGTCGACGTGGTCCTGGAAGCTTTTCCGGGATACTGGCGGCACGCGCCGTACATCAAGCGCCTGACCTTGAAGAGCGTGCCCGACGGCACCACCCGTCTCGCCATGCTGAGGAGCGGGGACACCGATCTCGCGCTCTTCCTGGACGGTCCGGAAGCGCAGACGGTGACCCGGGATCCGCGCTTCACGCTGGTGGCCACGCGGCACGCGTCCATTTTCTGGATCGAGTTCGCCGATCAGTGGGACCCCAAGTCGCCGTGGCACGACCGGCGCCTGCGCCTGGCCGTGAACTACGCGCTCGATCGCAAGACGATCAGCGAGGCCGCCTGTCTCGGCTACTGTCCGCCCGCGGGTGTCATCGTCCCGCGGGTGATGGACTTCGCCCTCCAGGTTCCGCCGCTGCCCTACGACCCGCAGAAGGCCAAGCAGCTCCTCGCCGAGGCCGGCTATCCCAGAGGCTTCGACGCCGGAGAGTTCGTCCCCATCCCCGGCTTCTCCACGGTGGGCGAGGCCGCCCTCAACGGCCTGAACGCGGTGGGGATCCGGATGCGGATGCGGCCGATGGAGCGCGCCGCCTTCTATGCCGCCTGGCAGGAGAAGAAGCTGCGCGGGCTCTTCCTGGTCGCCGTGGGCAACTCGGGCAACGCGGCCACCCGGGTGGAGTCCTTCATGTACTCCAAGGGCGGCTACGCCTACGGCGGCTATCCCGACATCGACGAGATGTTCCAGCAGCAGGCGCGAGAGCGGGACCCCGCCAAGCGCGAGGCGATCCTCCATCGCATCCAGCAGCTGACCATCGACCGCGCCATGTTCGCGCCGATCATGGACCTGCGCGGGCTCATCGGAGTGGGGCCGCGAGTGGCCGACCACACCATCAACCTCATGCCCATGTACTCGTTCCCGTCCTACGAGGACATGCGACTCAAGAGCCCGTAGGGCTTGGCCGCTTCGGAGAGAATCTCTTGATCGCGCTGCCCGACCTTGCCAGCCTCGGCCTCTTCGTCGCCGCGGCGCTCGTGCTGCTGATCACGCCCGGCCCCGCCGTGCTCTACATCGTGGCCCGGAGCATCGACCAGGGCCGCCGGGCCGGGCTCGTGTCCATGCTCGGCGTCCACGCGGGCACGCTCGTGCACGTGGCCGCGGCGGCGGCGGGGCTCTCCGCCCTGCTCGCCGCCTCCGCGATGGCCTTCAGCGTGGCCAAGTATCTCGGGGCGGCCTATCTCGTCTTTCTCGGCGTGCGTCGTCTGCTCGACCGGACGACGAGCGTCACGTCCCGGCGACCCGAGCGCCGTCACCTGCGCCGCGCCTTTCTGGACGGCGTCGTCGTCAACGTGCTCAATCCGAAGACGGCCCTGTTCTTCCTCGCCTTCCTGCCTCAGTTCGTCATGACGGCGCGTGGCGACGTCGGCGCCCAGGTCCTGGGCCTCGGTCTGCTCTTCGTCGGGCTGGGCGTGATCACGGACGGCCTCTACGCGGTGGGGGCGGGGACGGCCGCGCACTGGCTGCGCGGGAATCCCCAGTTCGTGCGGAGCGAGCGCTGGGTCTCCGGGAGCATGTACATCGGGCTCGGCGTGGCGGCGGCCTTCTCGAGCACCCACCGGAAGTAGTCCGACCGCCCGGGCGCCCTCGAGCATGACGCCCACCGACGTCTGCCTCACCCTTCTCGTCGTCGTGATCTGGGGCGTGGCCTTCATCGCGACCAAGATCGGGCTCGCGTCCTTCTCGCCGCCCGAGCTGGCCGCGCTTCGATTCCTCATCGCCTCGCTGCCCGCCCTGTTCCTCGCTCGCCCTCCCGTCTCTTGGCCGCTCTTCGGAGCGATCGGCCTCACCCTCTTCGCGGGGCAATTCCTCTTCCAGTTCTTCGGCATCGCCTACGGCATGCCGCCGGGACTGGCCTCGATCGTCGTCCAGACGCAGGCCCTGTTCACCATCCTCTTCGCTGCGCTCGTCCTGCGTGAGCGGCCGACGCGAAGGCAGCTTGCGGGGACGGCCACGGCATTCGCGGGGCTCGCCCTCATCGCGGCGACGGTGGGCGGCGATCTCACCGCCCTCGGCCTCGGCCTGACCGCGGTCTCCGCCATCAGCTGGGGCATCGGCAACGTGCTCGTGAAGCGGCTGCCTCCCGTGGAGATGCTGAACCTCATGGTGTGGCTCAGTCTCGTGCCCCCGCTTCCCTCCCTGGCCCTGTCCATGGCGCTCGACGGCTCCACGGACCTCGCCCGCGCGCTCGCCTCCGCCTCGTGGCTCGGGATCGCCGCCGTCCTCTACCTCGGCGTCGTGGCCACGGTCTTCGCGTATGCCCTCTGGGGCATGCTGCTGCGCCGCTACCCCGCGGCGACGGTGACGCCGTTCGCCCTCCTCGCGCCCTTCGTCGCCTCGTATTCCTCTTCGCTGATCTTCGGCGAGCGCTTCGGCCCCCTGCGGCTGGGCGGGATGGCGCTGGTGCTGCTCGGCATCGCCGTCATCGTGCTGCCCGTCGGTCGCTGGTCGCGCGTCACGGCCATTCCCGGATGAGCGCGGGGAAGCAGTCGCGAGCCGTGCGGCCGCCGTCCACCAGCGGACGGACTTCGATTACACTACGCCACACCATGCCGACTGACGCCTCCGTCTGGCCCGCCTGAGAGGCGGACGGTCCGCGTCCCAAGCCCTACTCGAACTGATTCGAACCGACAGCCCGAACTGATTGGAAATCGCGAGGGAGCCCATGGCCTCGAGCTTCGATGTGCCGGATGACTGGGGACTGAGCGGGAAAGTCGCCATCGTGACGGGTGCGGGAGCGGCGCGCACGGGCATCGGCAACGGCCGCGCGGCCGCCATCCTGCTGGCCCGGGCAGGCGCGCGGGTCATCGTGGTGGATCGCGAGATCGACCTCGCCGAGCAGACGGCTCGCATGATCAAGGATCAGGGGGGCGAGGGCCTCGCGCTCCAGGCGGATGTCACCCGCGCCGAGGATTGCGAGGGGATGGTCCAGACCGCCCTCGATCGCTTCGGCCGTCTCGACTTCCTCGACAACAACGTCGGGATCGGCAGCCGGGGATCCGTCCTCGACGAGACCCAGGAGAACTGGCGTCGCGTCATGCAGGTCAACGTCGAGACCATGTTCCTGGCCGCCAAGCACGCCATCCCCGCCATGATCCGCGGAGGCGGCGGCGCCATCGTCAACGTGTCGTCGATCTCCGCGCTGCGGCCGCGGGGGCTGACGGTCTACACCGTGTCCAAGGGCGCGGTGATCGCCCTCACCCGCGCCATGGCCGTCGATCACGGCAAGGACGGCATCCGCGTCAACTGCGTGGCGCCGGGCCCGGTCTACACCCCCATGGTCTACGAGCGGGGCATGAGCCCGGCCGCCCGCGACCAGCGCCGCCGCGCATCCGTGCTGGGGATCGAGGGGACGGGCTGGAACATCGGCCACGCCGTGCGCTTTCTCCTCTCGGACTATGCGGGCTACATCACGGGCCAGACCCTGGTCGTGGACGGCGGCGCGACTCTGGTCGGGCCCGCGCGGGAGAGCCAGGCATGAAGGCTCCCCGATTCGGGCTGAACCGCTTCGACTCCCGCTCCGTCGACACGCTGGCCGCCGATGTCCGGCGCGCGGAGATGCTCGGGTGGGACGCGGCGTTTCAGCCCGACTCGCAGCTCCGGCGCCGGGACACGTACGTGCTCCTCGCCGCCGCGGCCCGCGCCACGACGACGATCATGCTCGGCCCGCTCCTCGCCAATCCCGTGAACCGGCATCCCTCGGTGACCGCGTCCTCGATCGCCACCATCGACGAGCTGGCGCCCGGCCGTGTCCTCCTCGGCTGGGGGGTGGGCGACACCGCGGTGAGGCTGGCCGGGCTCAAGCCCGCCCGCGTCAAGGACCTCGAGGAGAGCACGCGTCTGATGCGCGCGTTGCTGGACGGCGAGTCGGTCGAGGTCGGCGCCGAGCGGCCCGCGCGGCTCCCGCATCACCGGCCCGTGCCCATCTGGATCGCCGCGGGCGGCCCGCGCACCCTGCGCATGGCGGGGCGCGTGGCCGACGGCGTGTTCATCCGTGTGGGGACCCATCCGGCGAACATCCGTACGGCCGTCGAGGCCATCCGGGCGGGCGCGGCGGAAGCCGGTCGCGATCCCGCCACCGTCGGGCTGGCCGCCATCTTTCACACCGTGCTCGTCGATGAGCCGAGCCGCGCCATGACCATGGCCAAGTCCCTGGCCGCGGGCTACTACGAGTACTCGCCCCGGCTCTTCGACCCGCCCGGGCTCACGTGGTCCGGGCCCGATCCCGAGGCCTTGAAGCGCCAGCACAAGGTGTGGCCGGATTTCCATCACGCCCCCGACCTCGAGGCGAGCGGCCGCGCGGTCGATTTCTTGCCGACGAGCGCCGCCGACGCCTTCAGCTTGCGCGGCGGGCCGATCGAGGTGGCGGATCAGCTCGTGCACGTGCTCCGCGACGCGCAGGTGGAGTTCGACTACGTGGTGCTGCATCCCATCCCCGACCCGCCCGTGCCGCAGGATCCCGAGCGCGGCTACACGGCGCGGGTGGCGCGCGAGGTGCTGCCTCGCGTGCGCGCAGCCCTGGCGCCGGGCGCGCGCGACGCGCGCTGATCGTGTCCGTCCTCGGCGGCCTCAAGGTCCTCGACGTCGGCACCTGGCTGGCGGGGCCGGCGGCGGCCACCGTCATGTCCGATTTCGGCGCCGACGTCATCAAGATCGAGGCGCCCGAGGGCGGGGACACGTACCGCAAGCTCCAGGACCTCCCCGGCATTCCCCGGAGCGACGTCGAGTACTCGTGGCTCCTTCCCTCGAGGAACAAGCGCAGCGTTGCCCTCGACCTGACCACCCGCGAGGGGCGTGACATCCTGCTCGCCCTCGTGCGGCGCTCCGACGTCCTCGTCACCAACTTCGTGCCGGAGCGGCTGGCCCGGCTCAAGCTCACCTGGGAGGACGTCAGCGCCGAGAACCCGCGTCTCGTCTTCGCCGCGCTCACCGCCTACGGCGAGGTGGGGGCGGAGGCGAGCAAGACGGGCTTCGATCTCAACGCGTGGTGGGCGCGTACCGGGCTCATGGATCGCGTGCGGGCCGTGGGCGCCCCGCCCGCCCGCTCGATGCCGGGCATGGGCGATCTTCCGACCGCCATGGCGGTGTTCGGCGCCATCATGATGGCGCTCTATCACCGCGAGCGCACGGGCCGCGGCTCCAAGGTCTCGACCTCACTCATGGCCAACGGCGCCTGGGCCAACAGCTTCCTGATCCAGGCCGCCCTCTGCGGGGCCGCCTTCGCCGAGCCGCTGCCGCGGGAGCGCGGCCTGAACGCGCTGACCAGCATGTACCGCTGCCGCGACGAGCGCTGGTTCGTGCTGTCCTTGCTCGCCGAGGACAGGGCGTGGGAGCCGTTCACCCGGGCCATCGAGCGCCCGGATCTCCGCGAGGATCCTCGTTTCAAGCGGCAGGGCGACCGCCGGGCCAATTCTCAAGCGCTCATCGCCATCCTGGACGCGGTCTTCGCCGAGCGCGACTGGGAGGAATGGCGCGCGCGCCTGGACGCCGAGGGACTGACCTTCGGGGCGATCGCGACCGTGGCCGAGGCCACGCGCGATCAGCAGATGGCGGCGGCGGGGGTGATCGTCCCCTTCGACGACGCGGGCGTGCCGGGGCTCCGCACCGTGTCGAGTCCCATCGCCATGCAGGGGGAGACCAAGACCACGCCGAGGCGCGCCCCGCGGCTGGGCGAGCACACGGACGAGGTGCTGCGCTCCCTCGGCCACGACGACGCGGCAATCCAGGCCCTGCGCGCGCGCGGCATCATCGGCGGCTAGTCTCGGGGTCAGGTCTCACAATCCAACATTTCGTGCCCGGGCTCCGACTGTGTAAGCGGCCCCGAGGTCCGATGTCACATTGTGAGACCTGACCCCATCCACGAGTTCTCTAGATCTGCTTCCAGAGGAACTCGGCCTTGCCCATGCGCGAGCGGATGGAGGAGGCGTAGCGCTGGTAGGCGCGGCTGGTGACGCCGGGATGCCATTGAGACGGCCGGGGGAGGGAGGCCGCGACGAGTGCCGCCTCGTCCTCGCCGAGATCGGCCGCGGGCTTGCCAAAATACCTCTCGGCGGCGGGGCCCACGCCGTAGATGCCCGGCCCCAGCTCGATCACGTTGAGATAAAGCTCGAGAATGCGCCGCTTGGACAGCGAGCGCTCGAGCTGCCAGGTCAGGATCGCCTCCTTCACCTTGCGGAGCGGGTTGCGGCTCGATGAGAGCCACAGATTCTTTGCGAGCTGCTGGGTGATGGTGGAGGCTCCGCGCGCCGCCTCCTTCTTGTCGTCGAGGGCCTCCTCGAAGGCGCTTCGGATCTCGCCCCAGTCGAAGCCGCCATGGGAGAAGAAGTTGATGTCTTCGGCCACGAGGACCGCGCGCTTGAGGTGAGGTGAGATCGCCGCGTAGGACGTGAAGCGAAAGGCGACGCGCGGCTGGCGTCCTGCCTGGTGCTCTCGTTCCTTGTAGCGCTCGATGAAGGCCGTGGTCACGGGGGCGCGAGTCCCGAGCGCCTTGACGTCGGGCCACGTCACGGTCTCCCACGTGAGCCAGACGACGAGGGCGAGGACGCTCAGGAGGAGGAGTCGGCGCCAGAGCCGTCCTAAGAGGGAGCGCCGAGCCACCGTCAGGCTGGTGTGACTCCGACGCGGTGTCGCTGGGCGAGGGCCTGGTAGCCCTTGGGGTTCATGGCCACCCAGCGCTCGGCGGGCGTCCCCGCGAGCGGGCCCCTGACCTTGCAGGGCGAGCCCAGCGCGAGCACGCCGTCCGGGATCTCGGTGCCGGGCGTCACGAGCGAGCCCGCCCCGATCATGGCGCGCACGCCGATCTTCACGCCGTCGAGCACCGTCGAGCCGTTGCCCACCAGGCATTCCTCGCCGAGGGTGGCCTGATGGATCAGGCAGAGATGGCCAACCGTCGAGCCCGCGCCGATGTCAGAGCCGCCGGCCGGGGTGACATGGATGACCGAGCAGTCCTGCACGTTGGCGCCGCGACGGATGACGATGGGCGAGAAGTCGGCGCGGACGACGGCGTTGTACCACACCGAGGCATTCTCCTCGACGGTGACGTCGCCGATGAGGACGGCGGTGGGGGCGATGAACGCGGTCGGGTGCACGCGCGGCGACTTGCCTTCGAATGCGAAGAGCGGCATGAGAGTCTCCTTTCGTGTCGTTCCGTGTTCCATTACACCCGCTCGGTGGACAGGGCAAGGGGGCGGGTGTAGCCTCGCGACATGGGGACGCCGAGAATCGTCGCGGTGTCGACCGCCACTCCCCGCCACCGCTTCGACCAGGCCACCCTCCTCCGCATGGCCGGCTACGAGGATTCCCGCCGCGCGGGCTTCTTCGCCAACAGTGAGATCGACGGCCGCCATCTCTACCTCGACCCCGAGACGTTCACCCCGCGAGAGAGCGTGGACGAGCTGAGCGAGCGCTTCCGCCGCGGCAGCATTGAGCTGGGAGCGGAGGCCGTTCGGCGCGTCGTGGAGCGGGCGGGATGGGATCTCGCCGACGTCGACTTCCTCGCCACCACGACGTGCACGGGCCGGCTCTGCCCGAGCCTCGACGCGCACCTCATCGCCGAGCTCGGCCTCAAGGACGGCATCCAGCGCGTCCACGTGGGGGACACGGGCTGCGCGAGCGCCATGGTCGCCCTCCAGCTGGCGCACAACCACGTTCGCGCCTTCCCGCGGCACCGCGCGGTCGTGGTGGCGGTGGAGATCTGCTCCACGGCCTACTTCCTCGACGACCGGCTCGAGAGCGCGGTGGCCCATGCCATCTTCGCCGATGGCGCAGGGGCCATGGCCATCGCCGGGGAGGGGGATGGCCCCGTCATCGTCGGCCATCAGAGCCTCTTCCGCTCCGAGCACCTGGGGGCCATGGGCTTCGAGTTTCCCGGAGGGCGGCCGCGCGTCGTGCTCTCCAAGGACGTGCGGCGCATCGGCGCCGCCATGATGAAGGAGATGGCCGACCTCCTCATGGACTCGCAGGGGCTCAAGAAGGAGGACGTGCGTCACTTCGTGCTGCATTCGGCGGGCCGCCGGGTGATCGAGCAGGCGCGCCGGCTCCTCGACCTCGACGAACCGCAGATCGCCCACTCGCGGCACGTGCTGCGCCATCTCGGCAACATGTCCTCGGCCACCGTGGTCTTCGTGCTCGAAGAGACGCTGCGCTCGGGCCAGCCCGTGCCCGGCGACTGGGGGCTCATGATCGCGCTCGGCCCGGGGTTTGCGGCCGAAGGCGCGCTGCTCCGCTGGTAAGGCGCCGTGCCGATTCGCTTCGCCATGCTTCGTACTCGGTCGGCGGCGACCCTCAACGTACGAACAAGTACGCCTCGGGCCGCCGCCTCCCTCGAGCCTCGCCTGGCTCGCGACTCGGCCCGGCGCCGCAGGTGATATGAGCTTGGCGCTCATGGAACGCGCGCACGACGCCGTCGAGATGCTCGACCGACCCGCGCCCTTCTTGGACCTCTCGCAGAACCTGGAGGACATCGCGCGCTTCAATGCCTTCTTCGGCGGAACACGGCTGACCCTGCGTCACGTGAAGGGTCTCGTCGCGGACCTTCCGAGGGACCGCAGCCTGACGTTGCTCGACGTGGGCACCGGAGGCGGTGACATCCCGCGCGCGCTCGTTCGGTGGGCACGTCGTGCCGGGCGCTCCATCCGGATCTTCGCCCTGGATCGCGAGGCGGAGACGCTTCGCGCCGCCGCCGACCGCATGGCCGGCTATCCCGAGATCACGCTGATCCAGGGCGACGCGCTCGCGCTCCCCGTGCGCCCGCGCTCGGTGGACGTGGCCATCTCCGCCCTCGTGCTCCATCACCTGACGCCCGCCGAGGCCGTGGCCTCGCTTGCCGAGATGGATCGCGTCGCCCGGCGAGGGCTCGTAGCCAATGATCTCTTCCGGAGCCGGGTGGCGCATGCCGTGGTCTGGCTGACCACGCGGCTCCTCGCGAAGAGCCGCATGTCCCGACACGACGGGCCGATGTCCGTCCGGCGCGCCTACACGTGCCGCGAGGTCGAATCCCTCGCCCGGCGCGCCGCCCTCGTGAGCGTGCGCGTGCATCGCTACGCGTGGGCCTTCCGTCTCTGCGCGGTCAGGGCCAGGACATGAGTGCACGCGACGTGATCGTGGTGGGGGCGGGACCAGCAGGCGTGGCCGCGGCGATTCTCCTCGTCGAGCGCGGCTGGAGCGTGACGCTGCTCGACAAGGCCGCCTTCCCCCGTCCCAAGATCTGCGGCGAGTACCTGTCGCCGGAGTCCGCGCGCATTCTCGACCGGCTGGGCGCCCTCAAGGCGGTGGATGAGGCGGGCGGTCAGCCGCTGCGCGGCATGAAGATCGTGGCGCCCGACGGCACGGTGATCGTCGGCTCCTATCCCACGACGGGGCCCTGGCGCAGTCACCGGGACTACGCGCTGGCCATTCCTCGCGAGCGGCTGGACCACATCCTCGTCGAGCGGGCCCGCAGCCTGCCCGTGGACGTGCGAGAGCGCCACCGGGTCACGGAGCTCGTGAGGGAGGGCAGGGAGGTCACGGGCGTCCACGCCCAGGATGCCGACGGCCGGGCGCTCGAGCTACGGGCCCGGCTCGTGATCGGCGCCGACGGGCGCGCCTCCGCCGTCGCCGCTGCCCTGGGATTGCTGCGTCCGCACCCCCTCCGGCGCATGGCCCTCATCCAGCACGTGGCCGGGCTCCACGGCTTCGACGAGCGCGGAGAGATCTTCGTCGATCCGCCCGACTACGCCATCCTCAATCCTGTGGCTCCCGGCCTCGTGAATCTGGGCCTCGTCGTCCCCCTGGCCCATGCCCGGCCCTTCGCGGGCCGGCTCGAGACTTTCTTCCACGCGCGGCTGCGGCAAATGCCGCGGCTCGCCTCCCGGCTCGAGGGGATGAAGCCCGTGGGAAGCATGCAGGCCATGGGCCCGCTCGCCTACCGTGTCAAGGCGCCAGGGGCGGGCGGCGTCATGCTGGTCGGGGACGCGGCGGGCTTCTATGACCCCTTCACGGGCGAGGGCATCTTCACCGCGCTTCGATCCGCCGAGCTCCTGGCCGAGGTCGCGCATGCCGCCCTCGATCGCGGCACGCTCGGGGCCACGGCGCTCCGGCCCTATGTGGACGCCCGCCGCGAATGCTTCCGCGGCAAGGAGCGGCTCACCCGCGCGCTCCAGTTCGTGATCGCGCGGCGCCGGCTCGCCAACGCCGCCGCCCACGCTCTCCTGCGCCGTCCTGCTCTCCTCGATCTGCTCATGGGCGTCCTCGGGGACTTCGTCCCCCCGGCCGCTCTTGTCCGCGCCGCGCTGCCCGGCGGGCGATACCGGCCGGGTTGACACACCCGCCGCCGCCATGTCACTCTGCCGTTCGGTCTTTCGAACAGAGGTTCACAAATGCGAATAGCCGCGATCACCAGGGAACCGAGCCCAGGACAGGCGCGTCCGCGCAGCCGGGACGCGGGACCCCGGGCCCTCGGCCGGGCCCTCGAGGTCCTGGAATCCCTGGCGCGGCGCCGGGATGGCGCCACCCTCTCGGGGCTCTCCCAGCGGCTGGGCTCGCCCAAGAGCAGCCTGCTTTACCTGCTGCGCCCCATGGCCCGCCTGGGCTACCTGGTGAGATCCGCCGACGGGCGCTATCAGCTGGGGCCGGCCGCCTTCACGCTGGCCATGGCCGCCCTCTCCAACCGCGAGCTTCCCCAGCTGGCGCGTCCCTTCCTGGAAGACCTCGCCGAGAAGAGCGGGGAGACGGCGCTCCTCGCCACCATGGCCAGCGATGAGCCCGTGGCCGTCTACATCGACAAGGTGGATGGCCGCGATCCCATCCGCTACACGCCGCCCCTCGGCCTTCGCCGTCCGCTCTACTGCTCGGCCATCGGCAAGCTCCTGCTCGCCCACCTCCCGCCCACCCGGCGACAGGAGTACCTGCGCACGACCAAGCTCCGAGCCTTCACGGCCCAGACGCCCGTCACGCGCTCGGCCCTGCGCCGCGCCATCGAGGAGATTCGCGCGGCGGGAGTCTCGATCTCGATGGACGAGATCGCCGAGGGCGCCGCCGGCATCGCCGCCCCCGTCTTCGATCGGCGGGGCGAGCTCCTGGCCGGGCTCGTGGTCGGGGGCCCGAGCAAGCGCCTCGCCGCCGACCAGGAGCGTCTGGGCGCCCTGGTGGTGGAGCGCGCGCGCGAGCTGTCGCGCGTCATGGGCTTCGGAGCAGAGCCAGCCTCCTGATCCGGTCCGCCGCGTGATCGCGAAGGCCTCGAGGGCGGCCGGGCTGCTCGCCGGGGTCGCCGTGCTCGTCCTCGCCGTGCTCATCTCCTTCGATGTGCTCATGCGGTACTTCCTCGACCGCCCCCAGCTCTTCGTCGACGAGATCGGGCCCTTCCTCCTGCTCCTCGTGGTCTTCGGGGGCGCCGCGCAGACGTTCCGCGGGGGCGGTCACGTCCGCGTCGACCTCGTCACGACCCATCTGCCGCCCACGGCGCGCGCGTGGCTGCGCGTCTTCAACCTGGCCCTGGGCATCGTGTTCCTCCTGGCGGTCATCTGGGTCACCACCCGGTCCGCCCTCACCGCCTTGCACTACGGCCGTGTTTCCGCCGTCATGCTCTACCCGCTCTGGCTGCCCATGCTGCTCATTCCCGCGGGCCTCGCCCTCATGGCGGGCGCCATGGTCATCGCGCTGGGGCGCCAGCTCCGCGCCGCGCTCGGGCCCCCCGCGGGCCGCGACGAAGTGCCCCCCTCGCCGGAGGCGCGGTGAGCGAAGCCCTCTTCGGCACGCTCCTCATCGCGCTCCTCTTCCTCCTCTTCGCGCTCGGACTCGAGATCTCGATCTCGCTCGGGCTGGCCGGCGTGATCGGCCTCCTCTACCTCAAGGGCTGGAAGGTGGGCATGGGCGTGGTGGGATCGATCGCCTGGACCAACGCCACGAGCTTCTCCTTCATCGCCGTCCCCCTCTTCGTCTTCATGAGCGGGATCCTGCTCCACTCGGGCATTGGCAAGGGCCTCTTCACCGCGGTGGCGCGCTGGGTGGGCTTTCTCCCGGGCGGGCTGGCCGTGGCGAGCATCTTCTCGTGCGCCATCTTCGCCGCGGTGTCCGGCTCCAGCGTGGCCACCGCCGCCACCATCGGGATGATCGCCATTCCCGAGATGGAGCGCCGCGGGTACGGACGGCCGCTCATCATCGGCTCCATCGCGGCGGGCGGCACCCTGGGCATCCTGATCCCGCCCTCCGTGCCCATGATCATCTACGGGGTCATGACGGAGACCTCGGTCGGCCATCTCTACATGGCCGGGATCATCCCCGGCATCGTGCTCGCCCTGATGTTCGCGATCTACGTGATCGTCTACGCGCTCATCTGGCCCGAGAAGGCCCCCCGCATGGCCGAGGACCGCGGGTCGTTCCGGGACAAGCTCCACTCCTTCGGCGAGGTGGCGCCCGTGGCCATCCTGATCTTCGTCGTGCTCGGCTCCATGTACCTCGGCATCGTCACGCCGACGGAAGCGGCGGCGCTGGGATCCGTGGTCAGCATGCTGCTGGCCTTCTGGTACGGCAACCTCTCCTGGCGGGCGATGCGCCAGACCTTCCGGGAAACGGTGCGCACCACCTCCATGGTCATGCTCATCATCGTGTTCGCCGCGATCTTCTCCCACGTCATCGCGCTCCTGGGCGCGCCCAAGGCCCTGCTCAACGCCGTGCTGACCCTCGGGCTGCCCAAGTGGGCGCTCTTCGCGGCGATCTTCTCCGTGCTGCTCGTCATCGCCTACGCGCTCGAGGAGCTGTCGGTGATGATCATCCTGCTCCCCATCCTCTTTCCCCTCATCACGGGCCTGGGCTTCGATCCCGTCTGGTTCGGCATCATCATGGTCGTCTGGCTCGAGATCGGCTTCATCACGCCGCCCGTCGGCCTGAACCTCTTCGTCATCCAGAACCTCATGCCCGGCGCCGGAGCGCGCGAGGTGACCGTCGGCACCACGCCGTACGTGATCCTCATGATCGTGCTCGTGGCCATCCTCTTCTTCGTCCCGGAGCTGGCGCTGTGGCTGCCGGCTCAGATGATGCCCGGTCGGCGGTAGGGCAGAGTTAAACTCGGGGGCTGGATGAGTCTCGGGAGGTGGTGGCGCGCGAGACGGGCCCGCCTGCGCCAGCTCTGGGTGGTGGGCGCCATCGCCGCCTGCGCGGTGACGGCGGGCTCGGCCATGGGCTACTTCGAGTCGCTCCAGGTCCGGGCGCTCGACCTCCTGATGTATCTGCAGAGCCCGCGCCAGCCCGGCACCATCGTCATCGTGGCCGTGGACGACGCGGCCTTCGACGCTCTCGGCCGGCGCCAGCCCATTCCCCGCGACTACCTGGCCCGCGTGCTGCGGGGGGTCGGGCGCGCGGGCGCCGCCACCGTGGGGTTCGACATCTCCTTTCGCACGGCGGGGCCCGCCGCGGAAGACGCCGCGCTCGCCCGGGCCATCGCGGAGTTCACGGAGCAGGGCTCGCGCCGGCTCGTGGTGGCGAGCGCGGCGCTTCCCGAACGGGGCCCGCTCGCCGATTCGTCGCTCGCAAAGCTGATCGTGCTGAGCGCGCCTGAAGTCCCCGTGGACGGCGACGCCATCGTCCGGCGCGTCGTGGTCAAGGTGGGTCGGGATGTCGCCTTTGGCGCCGCCGTCACCCAGTCCGAGGCCTCCGAGCCTGGTCAGGTTCTCCCCATCAACTTCGTCGGCCCCTCCGGGAGCTTCCTGACCATCCCCTCCGACGCGGTCGCCGCCATCGGTGACGCCGGCGCGGACCTTGCCGGAGACAATCCGCTGCGCGGGCGCATCGTGCTCGTGGGCGGCACCTTCCAGGACGGTCGCGATTTTCACATGACGCCCTTCGGCCGGATGGCCGGGGTCGAGATCCAGGCGAATATCGCCCAGATGCTGCTGACCCAGAGCTTCGTCCGGCCCGCGGGGTGGATCGCCGTGCTCGGCGTCCAGCTCATGGCCGTGCTCCTCGCCGGGCTGGTGATGACGGCGATGCGGCCGCTCTGGGGCACGGCGGTCTGCCTGGCCGCCGCCGCGATCCTGGGCATTCCCGCGAGCCTGGCCGCGCTGAGACGTGGCTATCTGGTGGACTTTCTTCTTCCTGTCCTCGCCGTGGCCCTTCTCGGGCTGGGTGCCGATCTCCTGGCGCGGCGGCGGCTCCGCGAGGCCCTCGGCCGCTACGTCAGTCCCGAGGTCGCCGCGCGCGTCGAGCGCAGACCCGAGGAGCTGGCGGGCGAGCGACGCGAGGTCTCCATCCTCTTCTCCGACCTGCGGGGCTTCACCACGCTCTCCGAGCGAATGGCGCCCGAACAGATGGCCGCGCGACTGACCGAGTACTTCGATGCCATGACGGCGGCCATCTTCGAGCATCGGGGCATGGTGAACGATTTCATCGGCGACGCGATCATGGCCGTGTTCGGCGCTCCCCTCGACGATCCGGATCACGCTCGCCACGCCGTCGAGAGCGCGCTCGGCATGCAGCGGGCCCTCGCGGGCCTCAACCGGCGCTGGGAGTCCGAGGGACTGCCGCCGCTCCGCATGGGGCTCGGCGTGCACACCGGCGAGGTGTTCGCGGGAAATGTCGGCCGGGAGGGCAAGGTCAAGTACGCTGTGGTGGGGGACACGGTCAACCTCGCGTCCCGTGTCGAAGGCTTGAACAAGGAGCTCGGCACCATCATGCTGGTGACGGAGTCGGCCTATCGCAAGGCAGCCCTGGACGTGGGCGTGACCGACCGCGGGCTGGTGCAGGTCAAGGGACGACAGGAGCCCGTGCGGATCTACGAGGTCGCGCCGCCGGAGCCCGACGAGGGAGAGTGCTGAGCATGGTCAAGATTCTTGCGGTACGGCTTGGGACGGTTCTGCTCGGCTGGACGCTGGTCCTCCCGACGGTGGCGATGGCCGCGGATCCCGTGGCGGTGGTCACCGAGATCCGCGCGGAGGGCGGCCAGGTCGAGGTGAAGCGGGTGGGGGAGTCCGCGTGGGGGGCGGCCCAGCCCCTGCAGGCGCTGCGCGCGGGTGACCAGATCCGCGCGGGCGGCGCCGCGCGCGCGGCCGTCGTCTTCACGGGTGGGCGGGGAGCGCAATCGGTCTCCTCGGCCAACTCGCCGTTCACGGTGCAGCCGCCTGCTGCCGCCGCCTCCGGCGACAAGCTGCGCGGTCTCGTGGGCGGGGTCACGGACTTTCTCTCGGGGAAGCAGAAGGATCTGGCGTATCTCCCGCTCTCGGTGCGCAACGTGCGCCCGCCGCGCGTGGTCCAGCTCGCGCCGCGGGACACCAAGATCCTCCCCGGCGCGGTGGCCTTCGAGTGGAGCGGCTCGGACACCCTGCGCTACCGCGTCCGCGTGCTCTCCGCTCAGGGGCTGCTCTGGGAGCAGGCGGATCTTCCGCGACGTCCGGTTGCCTATCCCGCCTCCGCGCCCGCGCTCCAGCCCGGCGTCCGCTATCTCTGGCAGCTCGAGACCACGGGGCAGCCGGTCCAGCAGACCGAGTTCGAGATCCTGGCGCCCGGCGATGCCGCGCGCGTGCGGGAGTCGCTCGGCATCCTCGTCCCCGCCTCGCTCCCCGGCTATCCCGACTCGAGCGTGGCCATCATGCGCGCCGGCTATCTCCTCCGCGACGGGCTCTACGCCGAGGCCCGGCGCGAGCTCCTTGCCGCCCAGGCCAAGGATCCCGACGAGCCGACCCTGCATCTGCTGCTGGGGCAGGTCTACGAGACCACCGGCCTGACCGACCTCGCCCAGCGGGAGTACGTGGACGCCCGGGACCTCTCGGCCCGTCGGTAAATACCCGGGCTTCCAAGCCAGTTTCCCGCTCTCGCCAGGTTTGACACGACCGTGTCCGTCCGGATACGGTCGTCACATGGCTTGTTCAGACCTGAAGCGTCCTGCGCTCCTTGCGGCCCTCGCCCTTGCCCTCGTGCTCGCGCCGGCGCTCGCCCACGCGCAGGCCAAGCCGCGAGCCGAGCGGCCGACGTATACCCTCGGCGAGAAGTGGGTCCGCAACGACGGCCTCTACGAGCTGATCCGCATCGAGAAGGACGTCTACGTCTTCTCCACGAGGCCGCGATGGGAGATCCACCTGACCAAGGATCTCGGAATCGCCCGCGCGCAGCGGGGGGACAGCGTCCTCGATTTCAACCCGCCCATCGAGATGAAGTGGCCACTCGAGGTCGGCAAGTCCGGTTACCAGAGCAGCTTCTGGGAGACGACGAGCACCGCCGGGCGCTCGTTCCCCGTCTCGATCAACTGGAGGGTCGTCGACTACGAAGATGTCCAGGTGTTCGCGGGAACCTTCAAGGCCTTCCACATCGTCCTCACGTTTACCAATCAGGGTGGCCGCAGCTTCGAAAATCATCTCTGGTACTCGCCGGAGGCGCGCCAGTACATCAAGGCGGAGGGATCCTCCGGTATTCTCCGCTTCCAGCTGGTCGGCCTCGATCACCCCACCGCCGGTCCGATACAGTTCGCGCTCGAGGGCATGCCCGAGAAGGAGCGCGTGGGCATCGATACCCTCACGCTGGGGGGCAAGGTCACCGCGGGCAAGGGTCTGGCCTCGGTCGTCGTCACCCTGAACGGCGCCGAAGTGGCGAGCAAGAGCGAGCGGCGCGCCCCCAAGCCGGAGATCGCGCTGGACGTGCCGATCAAGCTGCGCGAGGGCAAGAACGTCGTCATCGTGACTGCCGTGGATGCCGAGGGCACCACCCGGCAGGAGGCCCGCGGCGTCTTCTATCTGCCGCCTCGAGGCCCGGGCGTGGCGGGTGTGCCGCCCGGTCCCGGTCCGCCGATCGGCGCCCCCGTTCCACCTCCGGGCGGCCCATCTCTCCCCCAGCCGCCGCCTCAAGTCGCCTCACCCGCGCCCGCTCCTCCTCCAAAGGCGGTTCCGCTCCAGGTGACGCTCTCCTCGCCGGTCGATCAGGCGCGCTTCGACAACGAGACGGTGGCCCTGGCCGGGCTCGCCTCGGGGGGCAAGAGCGTGCGCCGCGTGGCCGTCTCCCTCAACGGGGTCGAGGTCGCGCGCCAGGAGCCCGGCACGACCTCGGCGGCCGTGAACCTGCCCATCAAGCTTCGCGAGGGCCAGAACACCGTGGTCATCACGGCCACGGATGCCGACGGCGTCACCCAGCAGGAGGTGCGGACCGTCTACTACGAGAAGGCCGCGCCGCTGACCGTGTCGTTCCGGTACCCCGAAGACCGCTCCCGCGTGACGGAGGAATCGAGCGTGGTGGCGGCGCTGGTGACCTCGAGCAAGGGCGTGGCCAAGGTCACGGTGGCCCTCAACGGCATCCAGGTCCACCAGCAGAGCGACAAGGCGCCGCCGCGCTCCATCGCGGTCAGCGCGCCCGTCACCTTCCGCGAAGGCGCCAATGCCATCGTGGTGACGGCCACGGAGCCCGACGGCACCATCAAGCAAGAGCTGCGCACCGTCATCTACGACAAGCCCACGCCGGCGGCCGCGGCGCCCGCCGCGCCGCCGCCCGTGAAGACGGCGAGCGACCGGTGGGCCGTCGTCATCGGCGTGGGACGCTACCAGAGCACGGACATCCCCTCGCTCCGCTACAGCGTGGCGGACGCCGAGGCCCTGTACCAGGTCCTCATCGGCCCCGGGGGCTTCCGGAAGGAGCACGTGCTCCTCCTGACCGACAAGAGCGAGAAGCCGCCGACCCTGCGCAACATCAAATGGGCCCTCGGCACTTTCCTCGCGCGCTCGGCCAAGAAGGACGACACGGTGCTGATTTTCTTCGCGGGTCACGGCGCTCCCGAAGTGGACCAGCGGGGCGTCGAGCGCGACGGGCTGGCCAAGTACCTGATCCCCGCCGACGCCGACCCGGACGATCTGTACTCGACGGCGCTGCCCATGGACGAGATGCAGACCATCTTCAGCCGGGTGGAGGCCGAGCGCATGGTCGTCTTCCTCGACGCCTGCTACAGCGGCGCGGCGGGGGGGCGCACCTTCAGCTCCAAGCGCACGCGGGCCAGCAACCTGGACGACCAGTTCCTCGAGCGGCTGACGCGCTCCAAGGGGCGCGCCATCATCACGGCCTCGCGCCCCTCCGAAGTGTCGATCGAGCTGCCGGAGCTCGGGCACGGCATCTTCACCTACTACCTCGTGGAAGGGCTCAAGGGCGCGGCCGACCTCAACAAGGACGGCATTGTCACCGTCCAGGAGCTCTACGAGTACCTCGAGCAGCAGGTGGCCACGAAGTCGCGCTCGGTCGGAGCCAACCAGCATCCCGTCATGAAAGGCGAGATGGAAGGCGCCCTTCCCCTGGTCAAGGTGGCGCGCTAGGGGCTCTCGGTTTTCGTGGTCGGCTGGGAGCGCGGGGGCACGGCGGCCGCCCGACGACGGCGGGGCGGCGGCGCGGCCTGCTCCTTCGCCAGCTCGGGCATGATCGACTCGATGAGGAGCAGGCTCGCCTCGCGCAGCGGCCGACCGATATGGTCGCGGATCCATCGCGCATCCCACCACTCGACCGGCGTCACCGAGATCCCTCCGATGAGCACCTCGAAGTGCAGGTGATCGCCCATGGCGAGGCCGGAGTCTCCGGACCGCCCGAGCTCCTGCTCCTGCCGCACCTGATCGCCTTCCTTGACCCCGATGGTCGAGAGATGCGCGTAGAGCGTCTGCAGTCCCAGCCCGTGATCCACGATGACGGTATTGCCGTAGATCGATAGCGGCCCCGCGAAGACGACCACGCCCGCGTTCGCCGCGGGCACCGGCCCGTGGCGCACGGCGGCGAGGTCGTAGCCGAAATGGACCTGAGTGTCGACCTCGCGGCCGTGGTAGCGGTACGTGCGCGTCTCCGCGAAGTTGGAGAAGACCTTGGTGTTGCGCGGCTGGAGGAAGACGCCGTCCCAGAGCGGCCGCGGCTGCGTCTTGGCCGCCAGCGTGCGCTTGGTCTCCTCGGCCTGCTTGCGACGGTCGCGGTTGACGGTGAGAAAGGCCTCGAGGAGCTGGTCGCGCGGGATCACCCCGCCGCGCTCGGGCAGGAGCTCGGGAAGCTTGCGCTCCAGGAAGTCGTCCTTCACGTCGATCACGTCGCTCCTGAAGCGCCGGCCCTTGACCTCGACGGCGACGTTGCGCGTGGTGGTGTTGCCCGCCTCGTCCTGGGCGATGGCGGCGATGGGCGTCCCCACCTCGTAGTTCCAGGGGAGGGCGACGATGGCGACGTGGAGATTGGAGTCGGCCGGCCCCGCGGGATACGCCCGGAACGACAGGGGACCGACGCCCACCGCCACTCGGGAGGCGCCTCGAGAGCGCACGACCACGAGCCCGCCGCCGCCCTTGGCCCAGTAGCGCGTGGCCGAGACGACCTCGACGGAGGGCGGCGTGAAGTCGAGGGTGACGGGTATGGAGGCCACGGGCTTGTCGTCCACGCGAATGGGCCGCCAGAAGCCGTCGCGGGCGCGCACCTCGAGCACGGCGCCGCCTTCGCGCAGGCCCAGGGTGCCGCCGTTGATCACGAGCTCGATGCGCTGCGCACTCGACTCCGGGCCGGTGAAGGCCTGCTTGGTGAGGACCACGCGCGCGGGGCCCTGCTTGAGGCGGATCTCCACCGAGCGGACGCCGCCGCGCACCGCATGGAGATCCACGGCGAGCGGTGTCTTGACCCCGATCCAGCGCGGGACGGGCTCGAGGATCGCGCGGACGCCCGGAACGGACTGCCGCCACGCGAAGTATCCGAGGACGGCGACGACGAGGAAGGTGGGAATGACGATGATGCTGAACCAGAACCGGACGGTGGAGCGAGCCATGCGGCAAGGATAGCAAGGTCCTCTCGCCGGGCTGCCAGGAATGTGCTGTAGTGCGAGCCGAGGGTTGAGTCAGGAGACGAGAGCCATGATCGCCATGAGGCTGGCCGCGATAGGTTTTCTCGCGAGCGCCGCCGCGCATCTCCTTTCGTTCACGTCGTGGGCGCGGTGGCTCGGCGAGCGGACCATCTGGACGCTCGAGGTGGGCGTGTTCCTCCTCGCCCTCTGGATGATCGCGCGGCTCCGGCGAACCGCGGCCATCCGGCGGCAATGGGGACGCGTGGCCGTCCACGACTGGCGAGGTCTCGTGGCCGCGGTGCCTCCGGGCCTGCGCTTCCTCGTGATCGGCGCCGCCCTCTACGCCTGGATGAACTTCGTCCTCTGCCTGATGGTCGAGGAGGACGTCGTGACGCGCGCGGCGATCACGCTGCGCATGGCCACCGGCCACCTCCTCTTCTTCTATCTCGTCCCGCTCGTGTTCTTCGGCTGGGTCGACCCCGCCCGTCCTTGACACCCCCATACCCTTCCGCTAGAGTGTGGCGGGTTTGTACAGAAAAGCACAATGTCACGACTCGTCTGGCTGATCCCGTTCCTTCCGCTCGTGGGCACGCTCGTCAATGCCCTCTTCGGCCGGGCAACAGGCGACCGTGCGCACTGGGTGGCGGTGCCCGCGCTGGGCCTCGCCTTCCTCGTGTCGTGCGCGGTCTTCCTCCGCGTCCTCAACGGCGAGACGTACGTCGGCGAGCTCTTCCCGTGGATCGCCGCGGGCGCCTTCAAGGCCGCCATCACCGTGCAGGTGGATCAGCTCTCGGCCGTCATGCTGCTCGTGGTCACCGGCGTGGGCTTCCTCATCCACCTCTACTCCGCCGGCTACATGCACGACGACCCGAGCTACGCGCGCTTCTTCACTTATCTCAATCTCTTCGTGTTCTCCATGGTCATGCTCGTGCTCGCGGGCAACTTCCTCCTCCTCTACGTCGGATGGGAGGCGGTCGGGCTCTGCTCGTACCTCCTGATCGGCTTCTGGTACGAGAAGCCGTCGGCCACGGACGCGGGCAAGAAGGCCTTCATCGTCAACCGGGTGGGCGATTTCGGCTTCGGCCTCGGCATCATGCTGATCTGGGCGACCTTCGGCACCCTAGACTACGGCGCTGTCTTCGCCAATGCCACGGACGCGGTGAGCCAGGGGACGTATCTCGCCATCGCGCTGCTGCTCTTCACGGGCGCCTGCGGGAAGTCGGCGCAGCTGCCCCTGCACACCTGGCTGCCCGACGCCATGGAAGGCCCCACGCCCGTCTCCGCCCTCATCCACGCCGCGACCATGGTGACGGCGGGCGTGTACATGGTGGCGCGCTGCCACAAGCTCTTCGAGATGGCCCCGCTCTCTCTCGAGATCGTGGCGTGGGTGGGCGGGCTCACCGCGCTCTTCGCGGCCACCATCGGCCTCGTCCAGACCGACATCAAGCGCGTGCTCGCCTACTCCACGATCAGCCAGCTCGGCTACATGTTCGTGGGGGTGGGCGTGGGCGCCTACGCGGCGGGCGTCTTCCATCTCGTGACGCACGCCTTCTTCAAGGCCTTGCTCTTCCTCGGCGCGGGCAGCGTCATTCACGGGCTGGGCGGTGAGCAGGACCTGAGAAAGATGGGGGGGCTCGCCCCGCGCATGCTGGTGACGACGGTCACCGTTTTCGTGGGCGCGTGGGGGCTGGCGGGTCTGCCGCCCTTCGCGGGCTTCTTCTCGAAGGACGAGATCCTGGCCGCGACCTTCCATGAAGGTCACATCGCGCTCTGGCTCATCCTGCTTCTGGGCGCGCTCCTCACCGCCTTCTACACGGGCCGGCTCTTTCTCCTCGCGTTCGTGGGCGCCCCCCGGATGTCGAGGGAGCAGGCGCATCACGTCCACGAGTCGCCGCCCGTCATGACCCTGCCCCTCGCCGTGCTCGCCTTGCTGACGGTGGTGGCGGGCGTCCTCGGCGTGCCGTCGGCGCACGGGACGGCGTTCGCGCGCTTCCTCTCGCCGGTGCTGCCTTTCAAGGAAGCCGAGCATGGCGGAGTGACGGCGCTCGCTCTGGCCGCGGTGGCCGTGGTGGTGGCGGCGAGCGGCGTCTTCCTCGCCTGGCTCATGTACGGGCGCCGGCCCGTCGACCCCGCGACGATCGGGGTGCCGCGGACGGCCGTGCACAAGCTGCTCCTGAACAAGTACTACGTGGACGAGATCTACGACGCCCTCATCGTCCAGCCCATCTATCGGGGCTCGCTCTGGCTCGCCCGCGTCTTCGACCCCAGGGTCATCGACGGCCTCGTCAACGGCGTGGCCGAGATGATCCTCGGCTGGGCCCGCGGCCTGCGCCGTCTCCAGACGGGCTTCGTCATGAACTACGCCCTGACCATGCTCGTGGGCGCCGTCGCCGTGATCGCGTTCCTGCTCTTCGCCCACCCGTGACCCACGTGCTCTCGCTGGTCACGTTTGTTCCGACGCTGGGAGCGGCCGTCATCTTCCTGCTCCCGCGCCGGAGCGACACACTGGTCAAGGTCACGACACTCGTCACCAGCGTGGTGACCTTCGCTCTGTCGCTGCCCCTCTACACGCGATTCGACCCCGCCGTGGCCGACTACCAGTTCGTCGAGCAGGCACCGTGGATGCCCACCCTCGGCGTCTCCTATCACCTGGGCGTGGACGGGATCAGCCTCCTCCTCGTGCTGCTCACGACCTTCCTCATGCCCCTGACCCTCCTGGCCTCGTGGGATTCGATCGAGCGGCGCTGGAAGGAATTCGCCATCACCATGCTCCTGCTCGAGACGGGGATGCTCGGGGTCTTCCTCGCCCTCGATCTCTTCCTCTTCTACATCTTCTGGGAGGCCATGCTCATCCCGATGTATCTCATCATCGGGATCTGGGGGGGACCGAACCGCGTCTACGCTGCCATCAAGTTCATCCTCTACACGCTGACGGGCTCGCTCCTCATGCTGGTGGCCATCCTGGCCCTCTACTTCCTGCACGGGGCGGCCACGGGCACCTACACCTTCGACCTGCCCGTGCTCGCCCGCTACGTGCTGCCCGCCGGACGCGCGCAGGACCTCCTCTTCCTGGCCTTCGCGCTCGCCTTCGCCGTCAAGGTGCCCATGTGGCCGTTCCACACGTGGCTGCCCGACGCCCACGTGGAAGCGCCGACCCCGGGCAGCGTGATCCTGGCGGGCGTGCTCCTGAAGATGGGCACCTACGGCTTCCTGCGCTTCTGCCTGCCCCTGTTTCCCCAGGCCACCCTCGCCTTCGCGCCGTGGATGTTCACCCTCGCCGTCATCGGCATCCTGTACGGCGCGTGGGTCTCCACGGTGCAGGTGGACATCAAGAAGCTCGTGGCCTACTCGAGCGTGAGCCACCTGGGCTTCGTGGTCCTCGGCCTCTTCACTCTCAATCCGCAGGGCCTGGTGGGCGGCATCATCCAGATGGTCAACCATGGGCTCTCCACGGGCGCCCTCTTCCTGATCGTGGGCATGCTCTACGAGCGTCGGCACACGCGTCTCATCGCCGACTACGGCGGTCTCTGGACGGCCGTCCCCGCCATGTCCGCGCTCTTCCTCATCGTCTGCCTCTCCTCGCTCGGCCTGCCCGGACTCAACGGCTTCGTCGGCGAGTTCCTGATTCTCGTGGGCGCCTTCCAGGTCCACCGTCTGGCCGCCGTGCTCGCGACCGCGGGTATCATCTTCGCCGCCGTCTATCTCCTGTGGATGTACCAGCGCGTGGTCTTCGGCCCCGTCACCCGCGAGGAGAACCGGCGGCTCGTAGACCTCTCGGCCCGCGAGTGGGTGATCCTGGCGCCCGTGCTCGCCCTGATCTTCTGGATCGGCGTGTACCCGGTGGCCTTCACGAGCAAGACCGAGGCGAGCGTGCAGGCGCTCATCGCCCAGGTGCAGACCAAGGCGGCCGCCACCACCGCCCTCGTCCCCCGCACTCCATGACGGACGTGCTCGCCGGACTGGTCGCGATCGCGCCGGCCCTCGTCCTCACGCTGACGGGCTTCGCGCTCATGGCCCTCGATCTCCTGCCCCCGCGCGGTCGGCGCGAGCATCTGGGGTTCGTGGGGCTGGCCGGCGTGGTCGCCGCCCTCGTGACCACCGTGCTCCTGTGGGGCTCCGACGTCTCGGCCTTCCGCGGCATGGTCGTCCTCGACAATTTCGCCCTCTTCTTCAACCTCGTCATCGGCTACGCCACCGGGCTCGTGCTCCTGCTGTCCATGGACTACCTGCGACGATGTCGCTGTCCCTCTACGTGCTCGCGGGCTTCTTCCGCTCGCGCATCGAGGCGGGCGAGGCGTCCATGAAGTACTTCTTGCTGGGCGCGTTCGCCTCCGGCTTCTTCGTGTACGGGATCGCCCTCATCTACGGCGCCACGGGCTCGACCAACCTCGACAAGCTCGGGGTGGCCGTGGCGGCCGGAGCGGGGCGCGATCCCCTCCTCCTCATCGGCTTCGGCCTTCTCGTGGTGGGCTTCGGCTTCAAGATCTCCTCGGTGCCCTTCCACATGTGGACGGCCGACGTCTACGAGGGAGCGCCCACCTCCGTGACCGCCCTCATCGCCACCGGCTCAAAGGCGGCGGCCTTCGCGGCGTTCCTCCGCCTGCTCCTGGCCTCCCTCCGTCCCGTGCAGGCGGACTGGGCGGTGCTCCTCTGGGGCATGGCGGTGCTGAGCATGACGGTGGGCAACGTGATCGCCCTCGCCCAGCAGAACCTCAAGCGCATGCTCGCCTTCTCCTCCATCGCCCACGTGGGCTACATCCTGGTGGGGATCGTGGCGGGCGGGGCCCTCCTCGAGCGGGGCGGGGAAGAGGCGGTGCGTATCGAGGACACCGCGGGGCTCGCGAACCGTCACCCGCTGCTCGGCCTCGCCCTGACGATCTTCCTGCTCTCGCTGATCGGGATCCCGCCCACGGCGGGATTCGTCGGCAAGTTCTACCTCTTCGGCGCCGCCGTGCGCTCCGGGTACTACTGGCTCGCCGTCATCGGGGTGCTCAACTCGGCCATCGCGGCTTACTACTACCTCCGCGTGATCGTGAGCATGTACATGCGCGAGCCCGAGGGAACGCCCACCTCCGTCGTCCCGTCCTTCGCGGGCGCCCTCGCCCTCGTGGTCGCCCTGTGGGGGGTCGTGCAGCTGGGCCTGTTGCCAGCTCCCCTCTTCGACCTCGCTCAGTCGGCGGTTCTCCCGCTTCTCCGCTAGTGGCGGTTCGATTTCCGTATCGCGGCTGGCTCGTTGACCTGGATGGAACCGTCTATCTGGGCGAGCAGCTCGTCGACGGCGCGGCGGAGGCGATCGCCTCGCTGCGCGCGGAGAAGCGGCGCGTCGCCTTCCTGTCGAACAAGCCCCTCCAGACGCGCGAGGAGTACGCGGCCAAGCTGACGCGGCTGGGGATTCCCGCCTCGGCCGACGACGTCATCAACTCCTCCCTCGTGCTCGCCCGCCACCTGCGCGCGCTCGACCCCGGCGCCCCCGTGTTCGTGATCGGGGAGCCGCCCATGCAGGCCGAGATGCGCGCGCACGGTTTCGAGGTGCGCGAGGACGCAGGCGTGCGATGGGTGGTGATCGCCTTCGACCGCACCTTCACCTACGCGAAGCTGAACACCGCGCTGCAGGCGGTGCGGGGCGGCGCCCGTCTCATTGCGACGAATCCCGACCGCACCTGTCCGGTGGAGGGCGGGGAGATCCCGGACTGCGCGGGCATGATCGCGGCCGTGGAGGCGGTGACCGATCAAACCGTGGAGATCGTGGTGGGCAAGCCCTCGCCCATCATCCTCGAGGTGGCGCTGGCCGCCCTCGGCTGCGCGCCCGCCGAGTCCGTGATCGTGGGCGATCGCCTCGAGACCGACATGCTCATGGGCCGCCGCCTCGGGCTGGCGACCATTCTGGTGCTCTCCGGAGTGACGCGTCCCGGCGATCCCCGAATCGCCGCGACCGCTCCGGACCACGTGCTACGATCGATCCGGGAGCTCGCGGAGTGACCAGGCTGTCGGGAATCGATGAAGGCACGTTCGACGCCGTCGTCATCGGCGGCGGGATGGCGGGAGCGGGCGTCGCGCGCGACCTTGCCCTGCGCGGCGCCTCCGTCGCCCTCTTCGAAAAGGGCGACTTCGCCTCCGGGACCTCCTCTAAGTCCTCCAAGCTCATTCATGGCGGCCTGCGCTACCTGGAGCTGGCCGAATTCCGGCTGGTGCGCGAGTCCCTGCGCGAAAAGAAGACGCTGGAGCGCCTGGCCCCACACCTCGTCCGCCCGCTTCCCTTCCTCGTGCCCGTGTACCGCGGCTCGAAGCGCGGGCTCATCACGGTGCGCATCGGCATGTGGCTCTACGACCTCCTCACGCCGGGCAAGCAGACCGAGCGCTTCCGCGTCGTCCCGCCCGTGGAGGCCCTCGCCCTCGAGCCCTCGATCCAGGCCGCGGATCTGCGCGGCGCCGGCTACTACTTCGACGACCTCCTGCTCTTTCCCGAGCGGCTCTGCCTGGAGAACGCGCTGTCCGCGGCCCGTCACGGGGCCCGCGTGCACAACTACTGCGAGGTGGAGGAGGTGACGCGAGGCCCCCGCGGGCTCGACGGCGTGCGGGTGCGCGATCTCCTGACCGGGCAGGTGCACACGGCTCGCGCTCCCGTCATCGTCAACTGCGCGGGGCCGTGGGTCGATCGCCTGCGCGAGCTGGCGGGCGTGCGCGAGGCGGGCGCGCGGGTGCTCCGGACCACCAAGGGCATCCACTGCCTGCTGCCCCGCATGACGGAGCACGCCGTCTATCTCTCGACCGCCGACGACCGGATGATCTTCGTGATCCCGTGGCGCCAGTTCTCCATGGTCGGCACCACCGACACCGACTTCGACGGCGATCCCGACCGGCTCTGGGCCACGCGCGAGGAGGTCGAGTATTTGCTGGGGGCCGTGCGCCCGGCCCTGCCGGACCCTCGCGTGACCCTCGACCAGGTCGTGTACACGTATGCGGGAGTCCGGCCGCTGGCCTTCGAGGAGGGCTCCTCCGCCTCCAGGGTCTCCCGCGACCACAAGGTCGTGGTCGAGGGAGACGGGGGACGGTTTCTCTCCATCACGGGAACGAAGCTGACCTGCTTCCGCAGCCTCGCCGAAGAGGTGGGTGACCGCGTCATGCGGGCGCTCGGACGCCGCGTCCCCTCGCGCACCGCGGAGCTGACCCTCGACGGGCTCGACGACGAGGCGGGCAAGATCGAGGCGCGGACGTGGATGGACGTGTCCGAGGAGATGGCGGCTACCGGTCTCTCGCGCGAGACGCTCGAGATCCTCGTCGAGACGTACGGGCGCGGCTTCGCGCGGGTGCTCGCGCTCCTGCGCAAGCCACCCGACGGCGCCGAGCGGCTCTGCCCGCGAAACCCGGAAATCGTGGCCCAGCTCCACCACGCCGTCCGGGAGGAGATGGCCGTCTCCCTCCAGGATTTTCTCCTGCGCCGCACGGGCATCGGCCAGAGCCCGTGCCTGGGCCTCGACTGCTTCGAGTCCGTGGGCCGCCGCATGGGCGAGCTCGCCGCCTGGTCGCCCCGGCGTCTCCAGGCGGAGCTCGAGGCCTATCAGGCCCAGGTCGAGCGCAGCCTCAAGTTCCGGCACGTCTGATTCGTGCTATAGTCCGACCCGCTTGGCGCGGCGATGCGCAAAAGTCACGAGCCCGCAACCCCGGCGAGACGAGGCGAAGGTAGCATGACCGGCGTCTCGGACCCATTTCCCACGAGGAGGACGGCCATGCCTCGCACCACGACTATCTGGCGGTCGATCACTGGGGCCGTCGCCCTCTCGGTCCTGGTCGCCCTCGCGCCGTCACCCGCCTCAGCCAAGACGGAGATCCAGTTCTGGCATGCCATGACGGGCCAGCTCGGTGACGCGACCAACGAGCTGGCCAAGCAATTCAACGAGAGCCAGTCCGAGTACGAGGTCAAGCCGCTCCGCAAGGGCACGTATCCGGAGACCCTGACCGCGGCCATCGGCGCCTACCGGCAGCGCCAGGCCCCGAACATCGTCCAGGTCTTCGAGGTCGGCACCCAGACCATGATGCTTTCGGGCGCCATCCATCCGGTCTACCAGCTCTTCAAGGAGCAGGAGATCGCCATGGACTGGAAGGACTTCATCGCGCCCGTGGTGGGCTACTACTCGAAGGACGGCAACCTCTACTCCATGCCGTTCAACTCGTCGACGCCGATCTTCTACTACAACAAGGACGTCTTCCAGAAGGCGGGGCTGGATCCCGCCAAGCCGCCGCAGACCTGGAAGCAGGTCGAGGAGTACTCGAAGAAGATCATCGCCTCGGGAGCGGCCAAGTGCGGCTTCTCCACGGGCTGGCCGTCCTGGACGATGGTGGAGAACATGCACGCCTGGCACGACCAGCCCTTCGCGACCAGGCGGAACGGGTTCGACGGCCTGGACGTGCAGCTCCTCATCAACAAGGAGTTCGGCGTCAAGCACATCGGCCAGCTTGCCGCCTGGCAGAAGGACAACGTCTACTCCTACGGCGGGCGGACGGGCACGGCCGATCCGAAGTTCGTCAACGGCGAGTGCGCCATGTACATCCAGTCCTCGGCGCTGATCGGCGGGTTCGGCCGCGGCGTCAAGTTCGCGTGGGGCACGGGTCAGCTGCCGCACTGGGGCCCGCCCTACACCAAGGCCACCTCCATCATCGGGGGCGCCACCCTCTGGGTCATGAAGGGCAAGCCCGCCAACGAGAACCGCGGGACGGCGCGGTTCCTCAAGTTCATCTCCGAGACGAACCAGCAGATGTGGTGGCACGTGACCACCGGCTATCTCGCCATCTCGAACAGCGCGGTGAAGAATCTCGAGGCGGGCTACCACTTCAAGAAGAACCCGGACCAGTGGACGGCCTTCGCCCAGCTGACCAAGGGCAAGGCCACTCCCAATAGCCAGGGGCTGCGCCTGGGCAATTTCGTCCAGATCCGCGACGTCATCGAGGGTGAGCTCGAGAACATCTTCGCGGGGAAGAAGACGGCCAAGCAGGGTCTGGACGACGCCGTGACCAAGTCCAACGACCTCCTCAAGGAGTTCGCGGCCGCCAACAAGCAGTAGGTCGCGGACGGGCGGGCGGCGTCATGCAACGGACGGTCTTCCGGAGTTGGTGGCTGCCATACGTGCTGGTCTTTCCCCAGATGGCGGTGACCGTGGTCTTTTTCTTCTGGCCCGCCCTCAAGTCCCTCCAGCTCTCCGTGTACCGCGTCTCGCCCTTCGGCGACACCATGACCTTCATCGGCCTGGAGAACTTCACCAAGCTGCTCGCCGATCCCGAGTACTACCGGAGCGTGGCCAACTCCCTCGTCTTCGCGGCGGGGGTGACGGTGCTGGCGGTGGCGGGGGCGCTCGTGCTCGCCGCCCTCGCCACCCAGAAGATCCGGGGCCTGGCCGCCTACCGGACGCTCCTCCTCTGGCCCTACGGCATCGCGCCCGCAGTGTCGGGCATCATCTTCCTCTTCATCTTCCATCCCACCTACGGTGTGCTGACGTACTTCCTCTCCTTCGTGACGGCCTACGAGTTCAACTGGCTCCTCAAGGGTTGGGTGGCCATGACGCTGGTCATCGCGGCCACGGCGTGGACGCACCTTGGCTACAACATCGCCTTCTACATCGCCGGGCTCCTCGCCATCCCCGGCGCCGTGATGGAGGCGGCGGACGTGGACGGGGCAGGGCCGGTGCGCCGCTTCCGCTCCATCGTCTTTCCCCTCGTCTCGCCCATCACGTTCTACCTCGTGGTGCTCAACATGGTGTTCGCGTTCTTCGAGTCCTTCGGCGTCATCGACGCCGTCACCAAGGGCGGACCTGGTGATTCGACCATGATCATGGTCTACAAGCTCTACAAGGACGGGTTCATCGGCCTGAACCTCGGCTCCTCCGGGGCCCAGTCGGTGATCCTGATGGCCCTCGTCATCGGCCTGACCATGCTCCAGTTCCGCTTCGCCGAGAAGAAAGTCACCTACCGATGAGCGCCGTCGGCGCGGGGCAGCTCGAGCGGGTGCGCGTCGGCGCGGTGGCGGCGCCGCGGAAGAAGCCTTTCCTGTGGAACGCCGTGATCATCCATGCGCTGCTCATCGCCTGCATCGCCGTGGTTGTCTTTCCCCTGTACTACGCCTTCGTCATCTCCACCCAGGACGTCCAGGAAGTGGTCCAGCGCCCGCCGCGGTTGGTTCCGTCCTCGCACCTCCTCGAGAACTACGCCCAGGCCTGGCGCAAGGCCCACATGGGCCGCATGCTCCTGAACAGCCTGGTCATGGCGGTCGCGGTGGCCGTGGGCAAGATCGTCATCTCCATGCTCTCGGCCTTCGCCATCGTCTACTTCGATTTCCGTGGGCGCATGCTCTGCTTCTGGATGATCTTCGTCACCCTCATGCTGCCGGTGCCGGTGCGCCTCATGTCCACGTACGAGGTCATCGGCACCCTCGGCTGGATCAACACGTATCAGGGGCTGGCCATCCCGCTCATGGCCTCGGCTACCGCCACCTTCCTCTTCCGCCAGTTCTACCTGACCATTCCCAACGAGCTGGCGGAGGCCGCGCAGCTCGACGGCGCCGGGCCCATCCGCTTCCTCTTCCAGTTCCTCCTGCCCCTGTCGTGGGCGAACATCGCCGCGCTCTTCGTGGTGCTCTTCATCTTCGGCTGGAACCAGTACCTGTGGCCGCTCCTCATCACCAACACCGAGGCGATGCGGACCGTGGTCATCGGCCTCGAGGAGCTGATCCCGCGCAGCGGCACCGAGCTGCCCACCTGGAACCTCATCATGGCCGGCGCCATGATGGCCCTCCTGCCTCCCGTGGCCATCATCATCTTCATGCAGCGCTGGTTCGTGAAGGGCCTCATCGAGAGCGAGAAATGATGTTCGAGCTGAAGCGTGCGCCGAGCCGGAGGCGAGGGGCACGATGAGGCGAGGGCTGAGAGGATCGTTCGAGCTGAAGCGTGCGCCGAGCCGGAGGGCGAGGGGCACGATGAGGCGAGGGCTGAGTTGATGAGGTTTGTCTTGGTGGCGGGCTGGGCGCTCTTTGGGCTCGCCGTCGTCGCGGGCTCGGTGGGAGGGCAGGGGAAGCCCGCCACGCTCCTGGCCGCGCACCGCGGCGGCGCCCTTCTCTGGCCCGAGAACAGCCTCCTCGCCTTCCGGAACGCCGTCGCCCTCGGCGCCGATTTCATCGAGTTCGACGTCCACCTGTCGAGGGACGGCGAGGTGATGGTCATCCACGATCCGACGCTCGAGCGGACGACGAACGGCCAGGGCGCGGTGAGGGACCGGACCGTCGCCGAGCTCAAGGCCCTCCGTCTCAAGGACAGGGCGGGTGTCCCCACCGGCGAGACCGTGCCCACGCTCGACGAGGTCATTGCCGTCGCGTCCCAGGCCGGCCGCCGCATGCTGCTGGAGATCAAGCTCGACGCCGGCCGCGCCCGCTACCCCGGCATCGAGGAGAAGGTCCTCGCCCTCCTCGACCGCCACCGCATGGCCGGCTCGACCGTGGTGATGGCCTTCGAGCCCGCCACCTGGAAGCGCATGAGGGAGCTGCGTCCCGATCTCGCCGTTTGCGCCCTCTACTCCGCCCGGATGCTCGGGCGCACGACGCTGGCCGCCGAGCTGGAGACGCTGCGGGCCGCCGGCGTCGGCTTCGTCGGTCTCGAGCACACGGTGGTGGACACGGCGGCGGTGGCGCGGGCGCGACAGGCGGGGATCCAGGTCGGCGCGTGGACGGTCAACGACGCCGCGGCCATGCAGCGCCTCATCGACGCCGGCGTCGGCGTGCTCATCACGGACCAGCCGGACGTGGCCAAGGCGCTCCTGGGACGATGACGGCGCGCCGCTACATCCTCGCCCTCGACCAGGGCACCACCGGCTCGCGGGCGCTCGTGGTCGATCCCGACGGCCTCGTGCGGGGCAGCGGCTACGTGGAGCTGGCGCAACACTATCCCCGGCCCGGCTGGGTCGAGCACGATCCCGAGCAGATCTGGACCACGACCATCGAAGCGGTGGCGCGGGCCATCGCGCACGCGCGCATCGCGGTCTCCGACATCGCCGCCATCGGCATCACCAACCAGCGCGAGACGGCGGTCGTCTGGGATCGGAAGTCGGGTCGCCCCATCCATCATGCCATCGTCTGGCAGTGCCGCCGCACGGCGCCGTTCTGCGAGCAGCTGCGGGCCGACGGGCTCGAGGCGGAGTTCCGGGACCGGACGGGCCTCGTCCTCGATCCGTACTTTTCGGGGACCAAGATCCGCTGGCTGCTCGACCAGGTGCCGGAAGCGCGCGGGCGGGCGGAGCGGGGTGAGCTCGCCTTCGGCACGGTGGATTCGTGGCTCCTCTGGCGGCTCACCGACGGCCGCGTGCACGCGACGGACGTCTCCAACGCCTCGCGCACGCTCTGCTTCGACATCCGGACGCTGCAGTGGAGCGGAAGCCTCTGCGGGCAGCTCGGCGTGCCCATGGCGATGCTGCCCGAGGTCAGGCCCTCGGCCGGCCTCTTCGGCGAGACGGCCGGCGGCGATCTGCCCGCGGGCATTCCCGTCACGGGCATGGCCGGGGATCAGCAGGCCGCGCTCTTCGGCCAGGCCTGCCTCGAGCCGGGCATGGCCAAGAACACGTACGGCACCGGCTGCTTCGTCCTCCTCAATACCGGCGAGCGTCCCGTCGCCTCCGAGCGCGGCCTCCTGACCACGGTCGCCTGGCAGCTCGACGGGACCACGACCTATGCGCTCGAAGGCAGCGTCTTCGTCGCGGGGGCCGTCGTGCAGTGGCTGCGCGACGGGCTGGGCATCATCTCGCGGGCCGACGAGTCCCAGGCGCTCGCGGAGTCCGTTCCCGACACGGGCGGCCTCTCCCTCGTGCCCGCCTTCACCGGGCTCGGCGCGCCGTACTGGGACCCGTATGCGCGCGGGGTCCTCATCGGCATCACGCGTGGCACCAGCCGCGCCCACATAGCGCGCGCGGCCCTCGAGGCCATCGCCTTCCAGAGCCGCGACGTCCTCGACACCATGGCCCTCGAGGCGGGCGTCCCCATCCGCACCCTCCGCGTCGACGGCGGCGCCGCCGCCAATGACTTCCTCTGCCGCTTCCAGGCCGACGTGCTCGACGTCGAGGTCCTTCGCCCTGCGATGACGGAGACCACCGCGCTGGGAGCGGCCTCGCTGGCCGGGGTCGGGGCGGGGATGTGGAAGACGGCGGATCTTGCGGGTCGCTGGCGTCTCGAGCGCCGCTTCGTGCCCACAATGTCGCCGGCCGCGCGCGAGACCGCCTATGCGCGGTGGCGCCGAGCCGTCGAGCACGCCCGCGACTGGGCGGACCACTGACCACTTTCAAGGAGACATTCATGACGCGACTGATCGCCGCCGTGGCGGCGCTGGCTCTGCTGCTCTCTGCCCCCGGATTCGTGGGGCCTGCTCGGGCCCAGTCGCCCGCAGCGGCTCAGCCCGCCGGTGCTCAGATAGAAGGCGAGCTCAACCTCATCACTCCAATCTCGAAGTTCATCCACGACGCGTCCCTCAAGGCCTTCGCCGACTATGCCAGGGAGAAGTGGAACGTCACCGTGAAGGTGAACGCCATACCCGCGGGCACGCCGGTCGCCTACGGGCGCATCGTGGAGTGGAAGGGCAAGCCGGAGGCGGACATCTTCTGGGGCGGGGAGTCGGCGCTCTTCGAGAAGCTGGCCGAGCAGAAGCTGCTCCAGAAGCTCGAGATCTCGCGGGCCGCCTGGGAGTCCATTCCGGCCTCGATCGGCAAGCCCAAGCCCATTCCCCTCAAGGACAAGGACGGGTACTGGGTGGGCACGGCGCTGGAGCCCTATGGACTCGTCTACCACCCGCGCCGGCTCCAGCGGCTGGGCGTGGCCGAGCTGAAGGACTGGGAGGACCTCCTGAATCCGAAGCTCAAGGGCGAGGTGGCGCAGTGCGCGCCCACGCGCTCGTCCTCCTCGAACGCGACGTACGAGGTCATGCTCTCCATGCTCGGCGAGGAGAAGGGGTGGGAGTGGCTGACCCGCCTGGCCGCCAATACCGGCCACTTCACCGCGCGCAGCCGCGACGTGCCCACCGTGGTCGCCAAGGGCGAGTTCGCCGCGGGCTTCGCGGTGCCGTCCTACATGGCCTTCGAGGAGAAGCTGGCGGGCTTCGACATCAAGTTCGTGGCCCCCCGGAACGCCTTCGTCACCCCCGAGCCCATGGCCATCCTGGCGGGCGCCCGCAATCCCAAGGCCGCGCGCGCCTTCGTGGAGTTCCTCCTCACCGAGCGCGGGCAGAAGGTCTTCATGGAGCGCGGACTCTTTCCCATCACGCCGAAGTTCAAGGTCCAGGGCGCGCCGGGCTCGACGGCGGAGCTGGCCGTGGAGTTCACGGGCGGCGTGCGCTCGTACTTCGATCGCGACGTCTCGAACGTCTACGACGAGACGGTGGCGGCCAAGCGCTCCGACGCCCTCAAGACGCGCTTCCGCAGCGACATCGAGGTCAAGTGGGAGGACCTCAAGAAGAAGTAGGGCGCCCCTCGTGGATATTCGCATCCGGGAGGTCGTCAAGCGGTTCGGCGCCGTCACCGCGGTGGACAGGGCGGATCTCACCGTGCGTGACGGCGAGCTGTTCACGCTGCTGGGCCCATCGGGCTGCGGCAAGACCACCTTGCTGCGGCTCCTCGCCGGGTTCTACCAGCCCGACGCCGGGGAGATCCACTTCGGGGGCCGCGTGGTCAGCGGTCTCGCGCCGTACGAGCGGAACATCGGCATGGTCTTCCAGAACTACGCCCTCTGGCCCCACATGACGGTGGCGGGCAACGTCGCCTACGGGCTCAAGCTGAAGAAGCTCGGCCGGACCGAGGTGGAGCGCCGCCTGCGCGAAGGCCTCGCCAAGGTCAACCTCGCGGGCTTCGACGGGCGCTACCCCGGGCAGCTCTCGGGCGGCCAGCAACAGCGGGTGGCCCTCGCCCGCGCCCTCGTGCTCAACCCCGACATCCTCCTCCTCGACGAGCCGCTCTCGAACCTGGACGCGAAGATCCGCGTCCAGGTGCGCGCGGAGATCCGGAGCCTCCAGCAGGAGCTGCGCATCACGACCATCTATGTCACGCACGACCAGGAGGAAGCCCTCTCGCTCTCCGATCGCGTGGCCGTGATGAAGGACGGCCGCGTGCTGCAGGTGGGCGCGCCCAAGGAGCTCTACGAGCGGCCGCGCACACGCTTCGTCGCCGATTTCGTGGGCACCAACAACCTCGTGCCCGGACGGGTGAGCGAGCAGCGCTCCGGGCAGCTCGTCGTGGAGACGGCGCTCGGCCCGCTGCGGGCCATCGCGGAGGCTGCCGTCGGCGAGCGCTGCGTGCTCGCCATCCGCCCGGAGAACGTCGCCCTCGATTCACGTTCGGCGCCGGACGGTAATCTCGTGCGCGGCCGCATCGCGTTCGTCTCGTATCTCGGGAGCACCGTGCGCTACGACGTGGAGGCGGCGGGTGGCCAGATCATGCGGGCCGATGTCCGTGATGCCTGGCACCACGAGCCGCTCGCCATCGGCCGGGACGTCGCCCTCAGCTTTCCCGCCTCGGTGACGCTGGCCCTCGCCGCCGATGACGTCGAGACGGATGATGTCTAGACGGCGGGCCCTGCCCCTCCTCGGGGTCGGCCTGCTCTGGCTCTTCCTCGCCCTCTTTCTCGTCTACCCGCTCCTCCGGATCTTCTACGACGCGGTCACCGACGAGGGCGGACGGCTCACCCTCGTGAACTTCGCGGCCTTCTTCACCGACGCCTTCTACCTGCGCGCGCTCTGGAAATCCCTCGTGCTCGGCGCGGCCACGGTGGCCGCCTCTTCCGTGATCGGCATCGCCGTCGCCTTCCTCCTCGTGCGCTTCGACTTTCCCGGGCGCTCGCTCTTCGGCTACCTGACCATGATTCCCATCATCTCGCCGCCCCTCGTGGGCACCCTCGGCTTCATCTTCATCCTCGGTCGGGCAGGCTCCATCAACGTGCTCCTCCAGGACGTCTTCGATCTCCTCCGGCCCATCAACTTCCTCTACGGCCTCCACGGCGTCGTCCTCGTGGAGACGCTCCATCTCTTTCCCATGATCACCCTCAACGTGGTGGACGCCCTCGGCAAGATCGACCCCTCGCTCGAAGAGGCGGCGGAGAGCGTGGGCGCGCGGGGATGGCGGAAGTTCTGGACGGTGACGCTGCCCCTCATGACACCGGGCTACGTCGCGGGCGCGCTCCTCGTCTTCATCTGGACCTTCTCGGACTTCGCCACCCCGCTCATCCTGGGCGTCCAGGACCTGCTCGCTCCCCAGGCGTATCTCAACATCGTGCAGTTCGTGGACCGCCGCATCTTCCGGATGGGGATCGTGATCTCGGCCCTGATGGTGATCCTGGCCGTGGTCTTCCTCATGGTCGCCCGGCGCTGGGTCGGCCTCAAGGACTACGCCTCGCTCTCTTATACGGTGGTGGAGCGCCGCCGGTTGACCAGGTGGAAGCAGGCGGGCGCCGTGGGGTTTCTCTCCATGCTCATGCTGCTCTCCTTCATTCCGTACGCGGGCGTGGCCCTCGCCTCGTTCAGCAAGGGCTGGTCGCTCACCCCGCTGCCCCTCTCCTACACCCTCCAGCACTACGAGCGGGTCATCGTGGAGACGCCGAAGTACATTCTCAACAGCTTCCTCTATTCGGGACTCGCGGTGGCCCTGTGCATCGTCGTGGGAGTGCCCATCGCCTGGGTGCTCGCGCGCTCCCGGCTGCCCGGGCGGGGCGCGCTCGACTCGATCAACACGCTCATCTTGGCCGTGCCCGGCACCGCCATCGGCATCGCCTACATCCGCGCCTTCCACTTCGACCTGCCCGGCTTCGATCGCGGGCTGACGTCCTTCTGGATCATCATGCCGATCGTGCTCGCGGTGCGACGGCTGCCCTACACCGTGCGGGCCGCCCACTCCTCGCTCCTGCTCGTCCACCGATCCATGGAAGAGGCCGCCCAGAGCGTGGGCGCCACGGGACTGCGGACGATCCGCGACATCAGCCTCCCCTTGATCTGGAAAGGGATCGTCGTGGGCAGCCTCTTTTCCTTCATGACCTCGCTGCAGGAGGCGTCCGCCGTCCTCTTCCTGGCTCTCGGTGGGTGGGAGATGATCACCAACGGGATCTTCACCTTCTATATCGCGGGCAGCTCGAGCGAGGCGGCCGCGCTCGGGGCCATTCTCATCGCCGTCGCCGCCCTCAGCGTCCTTCTCATCAACAGACTGGCCGCGGGTCGAATGGGCGGCGTCTTCGGCTAACGATCTGAGGGGCTTTGTGCGTAACCGACATCTTTTCCGACCTTCTTCTGAACGTGAAATCAACTACTTGACTCAACTTGTGCAGCCGGGAACGCTGTGATAGTGTTCCTGTTCACATGGCTCCGGGCAGTGAACGGCCGCCACGTGGCCAAGGCGCGCAGCTCATCAATCTCGGGACCATGCTGTTTGCGTGCGTCGCAGTGGGGCTGGCGGTCGGATACTTCGCGGATCGATGGCTGGGGACTCAGCCGTGGCTCCTGCTGATCGGGCTCGGCTTCGGCATCGCGGCGGCGGGCGTGAACTTCTATCGCACGATCAAGACCCTGAACCGAATGGATGACTCCGGGGACGATGCCTGATCTGACCACTCGCGTGACGTGGGCGGGCGCCTGGACGGTGGCGGCCCTGAGCGCGGGCGCCTGGTGGCTGGCCGGCATGCCCGCTGCGGCGGGAGTGACGGGCGGCGGTCTCATCGGCATCATCAATTTCCGCTGGCTCGCCCGCGACCTGCGGCGGGCCGTCGCCCTCGTGGCTGACGGGCAGGCGAGCTTGGTGCGTGTGGGTCGCGTGGGCCTGCGCCAGCTCTTCACGTTCGGCGCCCTGGGCGCCCTCGTGGCCCAGGGGTGGGCCAATCCCGTCGCCGTGGGCGTGGGGTTGGCCGCGCTGCCTCCGGTGCTGCTGTGCCAGGGGCTTCTGAGCGCCCGAGAGGACGACTAGGCCATGGAGCTCATCGAGCACCCGCCGATTCTCCGCGTCCCTCACATCCCCGACCAGGTCCTGTACATGTGGATCGTCATGGCGGTGCTCGTCGTCGTCTCCATCGTGGCCACGCGCCGCCTCCATCTGGTGCCGCACGGCACCCAGAACATGATGGAGGTCATCCTCGAGCAGTTCGTCAAGGAGCTGGACGAGACGATCGGGCACGACGGCCGGCGCTATCTGCCCCTCATCGCCACCCTGGGTCTCTTCATCCTGACCTCGAACCTCATGGGGCTCGTGCCAGGGCTCGTCGCCCCCACCGCCAATCTCAACACCACCGCCGCCTGCGCCCTCATCGTGTTCTTCACGTATCACTGGATCGGGGCGCGGAAGCAGGGGGTCATCCCGTACCTCAAGCACTTCGCGGGCCCCGTGCCCACCCTGCTCAAGCCGCTGATGTTCGTCATCGAGATCATCAGCCACTGCGCGCGGCCGCTGTCGCTGTCCCTTCGCCTCTTCGGCAACATGATGGCCGGCCACATCCTCCTCGCCATCTTTTTCTTCATGATGGGGCTGGACGGGATGCTCGGCTGGGCACTGTCAGGCTCCCTGGGAGGGATCCTCATCGGGGCGCCCGCCACCCTCATCATGGTCGTGTTCGTGGTCGGCTTTTTGCTGCCCCTCAAGATCCTGGTGGCCCTGATCCAGACCTTCATCTTCTGCAAGCTGGCCATGCTCTACATCGCCGCGGCTGTCGAGGAAACCGAACACCACTAGCGGCAATCACCACTACCTATAAGGAGGAGTGCCGTGCGACGCACTGTCACGTTGACCCTGATGGCGATTCTGGCCGCGCCCGGGATGGCCTGGGCCGCCGAGGCGGCCGCCGGGGATTTCCCGAAGGCCTTCGCCGTCCTCGCCGCGGGCATCGGGTTCGGCCTGGCCGCCGGCCTCTGCGGCCTCGGCCAGGGCCGCGCCGCGGGCTCGGCCGTGGACGCCATGGCGCGCCAGCCCGGCGCCATCGCGCGCATCCAGACCGCCATGCTGCTCGGCCTGGCCTTCATCGAGTCACTCGTTCTCTTCGTCTTCGTCATCGCGGTCATCTTGCTGTTCGTGAAGTCGTAGCGGGAGCAGGAATCCCGGGCGTCCCGGGGCCACGTGCCCGGGACGTCCGAAGCCGCGCGGAAATGGCTCGACGGTCCCAGTTCAAGATTCCCCGCATCCCGGAGATGACGGTCCGGCGCCTGTCCGTGTACACGCGCTGTCTCCTGCAGCTCGAAGAGGACGGGGTCAAGACCATCTCGTCCCAGGAGCTGGCCGAGCGCTTCAGCCTGAACTCCGCCCAGGTCAGGAAGGACCTCGCCTACTTCGGCGAATTCGGCGTGCGCGGCATCGGCTACTACGTCTCGGGCCTCAAGGCCGAGCTCCAGCGCATCCTGGGGCTGGATCGCGAGTGGCAGGTGGCGCTGGTGGGCTTCGGCAACCTGGGCTCGGCGCTCTTCCACTACAAGGGCTTCGCCCGCCAGGGCTTCCGAATCTCGGCCATCTTCGACGACGATCCCGGCAAGGCGGGCAAGCTGGCCGATGGCGTGCCCATCCTGCCCATGCGTGACCTCGCGCGCGAGACCAAGGGCCGCAATCTCCAGATCGCCATCGTGGCGGTGCCCGCCGAATCGGCCCAGCCGGTGACGGAGAAGCTCGTGGCGGCCGGGATCAAGGCCATCCTCAACTTCGCCCCGGGGCGCATTCGCGCTCCCAAGGACGTGCGGTTCAAGAGGCGAGGGGCGGGTGCTAAGCTGCCTGGTGGTGTCGCGTAGCGTTCGTTCATGAGCCTGACCGCGTCGGAGTCGATACTGTCCCGGTGGGCCGCCCTTGGAGAGCTCTCCACGGCCCTCGCCCAGGGAGTAGCCTGTCTCGAGGCCCAGGGGCTGTGGGGCTCGTCTCGTGCCCTCGTGGTCTCGGCCTTCGTCCGCGACACCGACCGGCCCGTCCTCTATCTCTCCCCGGGCACCGCCGAGCGTCACCGCGCCGCCGAGGACATCCGATTCTTCCGGGACACGCTCGACTCCGCGCGGATCCCCGTTCTGGAGTTTCCCCCCGCCGAGCCCAGCTCCTGGCATGGGCGCCATCGCGACCATGTCGCCGAGCGAGCCCTGGTCTGCCACGCCCTCGTGACCGGGGGCGCCATCGTGGTGGTCACCACGCCCGCCGCCCTCGGTGCGCCGATTCTCTCCCCGGAGACCTTTCGCGCGCGGACCCTCACGCTGACGGTGGGAGCGAGCTTGGAACGGGACGGACTTCTCCGGGCGCTCGAGACGGCCGGCTACGAGCGGGTGGAGACCGTGGTCGAGGTGGGACAGTGGAGCCTGCGGGGCGGGATCGTCGACATCTTCTCGCCTACCCACGATCGGCCCGCGCGCGCGGAGTTCTTCGGGGACGAGGTCGAATCGCTCCGGCTCTTCGATCCGACCACGCAGCGATCCGTGGAGACGCTCGGCGAGCTGACGGTGCTCCCCCTGGCGGGAGCCGACGCCGATCACGCCCTGCCCGCGTGGCTGCCCGGGGAGGCGCTGGTCGTCCTCGACGACCCCGCGCTCCTCGAGGCGCCACCGGAGGAGGCGCCCTCCGCCGTGCCCCTCGCCCAGGCGCTCGATCGCTTCCAGCGGCTCGAGCTGCCGCTCCTTCAGCGCGGAGGTGGGCGTGTGCCGCGGGTCGCCATGGGCACGCGCTCGGTGGGCGGCTTCCAGGGCCGCTTCAAGGACCTCGCGGCGGAGATCCGGAGCTGGCGAGGGGAAGGATTCGCCGTGCGTCTGGTCGTGGACGACGAGGCGCAGGCCGCGCGCTGCCGCGGCATCCTCCAGGAGCACGATCTGGAGCCGTGGCCCGACGCCACCCTCTGGAGCGCCGAGGGCCTCGGTGTCATCACGGGCGATTGCGCGGCGGGCTTCCAGCTGCCCGCCCTCGGGCTTGTCCTGCTCGCCGAGGAGGACGTCTTCGGCGCGCGCCGGCGGCGGCTGCGCCGTCCCGTCTTCCAGCGGGGCGCGGCCATCGCCGCCTTCACCGACCTCAACCCGGGCGACCTCGTGGTCCACGAGGCGCACGGCATCGGCCGCTACCACGGCCTGCGCACCATGGCTGCGGAGGGCCGCGACGCGGACTTCCTGCTCCTCGAGTACGCCGAGGGCGGCCGCCTCTATCTTCCCGTCGAGCGCCTCGACCTGATCTCGAAGTACATGGGCGCGCCGTCGGTGGCGGCGCGGCTCGATCGCATGGGCGGAGGCGCCTGGCAGCGCGTCAAGGAGTCCGTGCGGGCCGCGGTGCGCCAGATGGCCGAGCAGCTCCTTCGCCTCTACGCCGCGCGCTCCGTGGCGGAGCGGCGGATCTTCTCGGGCGACACGCCGTGGCAGCGGGAATTCGAGGCGGCCTTCCGCTTCGAGGAGACGCGCGACCAGCTGCGCGCCATCGAGGACACCAAGCGGGACATGGAGGGACCGCGCCCCATGGACCGCCTGGTCGCGGGCGATGTCGGCTACGGCAAGACGGAGGTCGCCCTGCGCGCGGCCTTCAAGGCAGTGGCCGACGGACGGCAGGTCGCTGTCCTCGTGCCCACCACGGTGCTGGCCCAGCAGCACTTCCACACCTTCAGCGATCGCTTCTTGCCGTTCCCGACCCGCGTGGAGCTGCTGTCCCGCTTCCGTAGCCCCCGGGAGCAGAAAGCGGTGGTGGAAGGGCTCAAGACGGGTGCGGTGGACGTCGTCATCGGCACCCATCGGCTCCTGTCCAAGGACGTCGCCTTCCGCGACCTCGGCCTCCTCGTGGTGGACGAGGAGCATCGCTTCGGGGTCACCCACAAGGAGCGGATCAAGCAGCTCCGGACCTCGGTCGACGTGCTCACCCTGACCGCCACGCCCATCCCGCGCACCCTCTACATGTCGCTGGCCGGCGCGCGCGATCTCTCGGTGATCGAGACACCGCCCCTGGACCGGCTGCCCGTGGAAACGGTCGTGGCCGGCTTCGATCGGAAGGTCATCAAGGAAGCCATCGATCGCGAGCTCCAGCGCGGCGGCCAGGTCTTCTTCGTGCACAACCGGATCCAGTCGCTGCCCTCCATGACCTCCTTCGTGCGCCAGCTCTGCCCCCAGGCGAGGGTGGTCATGGGGCACGGCCAGATGGGGGAGCGGGAGCTGGAGGCGGTCATGGTCAAGTTCGTCGACGGCGAGGCGGACGTTCTCGTCTCCACCGCCATCGTCGAGTCGGGGCTCGATATCCCCGCCTCCAACACCATCATCATCAATCGCGCCGACCGCTTCGGCCTCGCCCAGCTCTACCAGCTGCGCGGCCGGGTGGGGCGCGAGCGCCAGCAGGCCTACGCGTACCTCCTCGTGCCCGCCGCGGGCAGCCTGGACGAGACGGCCCAGCGACGCCTGCGCGTGATCGAGGAGATGACGGAGCTGGGGGCGGGCTTCCAGCTCGCCATGCGCGATCTCGAGATCCGCGGCGCGGGCAATCTCCTCGGAGCGGAGCAGCATGGGCACATCGCGGCGGTGGGCTTCGATCTTTACACGAAGCTCCTGGCGGAAGCCGTGAGAGAATTGAAAGGCGAGCCAGTCTCGGCCTCGGTGGACCCCGTGATCACGGTCGGGGTCGAGGCGCTGCTCCCCGAAGAGTACGTTCCCGAAGTCAACCAGCGGCTCGCGATCTACCAGCGGCTCGCGGACGTGGGCGACGACGACGAGGTCGCCCAGATGCGGGCCGAACTCGCGGACCGCTTCGGCCCGCCGCCTCCCGCCGTCGTCGCGCTGCTGGACGTGGTCGGGCTGCGGGTGCTCAGCCGTCGGCTCGGCGTCGAGCGCCTCGAAGCGGGTGGCGGCCGGGCGCTCGTGACCTTCGCCCCGTCGACGCCCGTCACGCCGGAGCGCATCTTGGTCGTGGTCGGTCGACGCGGCAGCGGAGTGACCATGCGGAAGGAGTTCACGCTCGAGGCGATGATTCCGACCGGCCCCTGGGAGGCCGTACGGGATGCGCTGCGCGCGCTGCTGGAGTCCCTCGCGTGAGGGGCGCGGTCCGGCTCGTCCTCGTCGCAGGCGTCGCCGCCGCTCTCGCAGGCTGCTCCATTCCCTCGTGGATGCCCCTCATCGGCAAGGCCAAGGGGCCGCCGCCGGGCGCCCCGCCCCCCAGCGAGGTCCGCGCGCCTCTCCTCTCGCGCCCCGCCTTGCCGCCCGACGCCGAGGCCGTCATGGACCGGGTCATCTGCGTGGTGAACAGCGATGCCGTCACCCTGTATGAGCTCGATGAGGCGGAGGCCTACTACCTCTACGAGAACAAGCTGCCGCGCCCGTCCGAGGGCGAGGAGCGCGCGAAGCTCCGGGAGCGGATCCTCGCCAGCATCATCGAGAAGCGGCTCCAGATCCAGCAGGCCGAGCGCGAGAAGCTCACCGTCGAGGATGCCGAGATGACGGAGCGGATGGGAGAGATCCAGAAGCGGCTGGGGGCCACCACGGCGGCGGAATTCGAGGAGATGATCAAGGCCCAGGGCTTGGTCATCGAGGCGGTCAAGAAGCGCATTCGCGAGCAGCTGCTCGTGGAGCGCATGATCCGGCGCAAGGTGTCCCTGCGCGTCTCCGTCACCGAGGAGGAGATCGACCGCTACCTGATCGCCAACCGGGAAAAGCTCGAGACGGGCCTGGCCTTCGAGGCCCGCCACATCCTCTTCGTGCCCGGGGCCGGCTCGGGCGAGGACGGCTGGACGGCGGCGCGGCGCCGGGCCGACGAGATCTACAGCCGCGTGCTCGCGGGCGAAGACTTCGGCGATCTCGCGCGCGAGTATTCCGAGGACGCGGGCACGGCCAAGAACGGCGGTCGGCTCGGCGTGCTCAAGCGGGGCGAGCTGGCCCCGGACATCGAGACGGCCGTCCTGAGGCTCTCGCCGGGTGAGCATTCACCGCCCTTCCGGTCCCAGGTCGGCTATCACCTCTTCGAGCTCGACTCCAAGGAGACGCTGGCGGGCGAGCAGCTCGCGCAGGCCCGCAACCAGATTCGCGACATCCTGTACAAGCAGAAGTACGAGACGAGGCTCCAGGAGTGGCTGACGGAGATCCGCGGCAAGGCCATCATCGAGATGCGCCTCTGATGTTTTAAATTGACACAACGGCGCGCGCTGTGGGAAATTGAGGATCGAAGTCGAACCAAGTTCCCCGTACACATTCAACCCCCCGGAGATCGCCATCTCGCAGCGTAGTCCCAAACGGCCCTCGCCGCAGAAGTCTGACGCCACCGAAACGGCCGCGTCCGATTCCGGTGGAGCAGGAGGCAACAGGATGAACCTGTCCGAACTCAAGGATAAGACCATCACGGAGCTCAACGGCGTGGCCAAGGATCTCGGGGTCCAGGGCACGGGAGGGCTCCGCAAGCAGGAGCTGATCTTCAAGATCCTGCAGGGGCAGGCCGAGCGGGACGGGCTCATCTTCGCGGAGGGCGTCCTCGAGGTCCTCCCGGACGGCTTCGGCTTCCTGCGCGCGCCGGACTACAACTACCTGCCGGGCCCGGACGACATCTACGTGTCTCCCTCGCAGATCCGACGCTTCGATCTCCGCACGGGCGACACCATCTCCGGCCAGGTCCGCCCCCCCAAGGACACCGAGCGCTACTTCGCCCTGCTCAAAGTCGAGGCGATCAACTTCGAGACGCCCGAGCAGTCGCGCGACAAGACCCTCTTCGACAACCTCACCCCGCTCTACCCGATGGAGCGGCTGCGGCTGGAGCACGACTCGGAAAACCTGACCACGCGGGTCATGGATCTACTCTGCCCCATCGGCAAGGGCCAGCGCGGCCTCATCGTGGCCGCGCCCCGCACGGGCAAGACGGTCATGCTGCAGAATCTGGCCAATGCCATCGCCAAGAATCACCCTGAGGTCTATCTCATCGTGCTTCTCATCGACGAGCGACCCGAAGAGGTCACGGACATGCAGCGCTCCGTCAAGGGCGAGGTCATCTCATCGACCTTCGACGAGCCGCCCCAGCGCCACGTCCAGGTCGCCGACATGGTCATCGAGAAGGCCAAGCGCCTGGTCGAGCACAAGCGAGACGTGGTCATCCTGCTCGACTCCATCACGCGCTTCGCGCGGGCGCACAACGCCGTGATTCCGTCCTCCGGCAAGGTCCTCTCTGGCGGCCTCGACGCCAACGCCCTCCAGCGGCCCCGGCGCTTCTTCGCGGCCGCCCGCAACATCGAGGAGGGCGGCTCCCTCACCATCATGGCCACCGCCCTCGTCGACACAGGCTCGCGGATGGACGACGTGATCTTCGAGGAGTTCAAGGGCACGGGCAACATGGAGGTGCACCTGGACCGGCGTCTCATGGACAAGCGGGTCTTTCCCACCATCAACATCGAGCAGACGGGCACCCGGAAAGAGGAGCTCCTCCTCGAGAAGGACGAGCTCCAGAAGGTTTGGCTGCTCCGCAAGGCCCTGACCCAGCTGAACCCCGTGGAAGCCATGGAGCTCCTCCTCGACAAGGTCAAGATGACCAAGAGCAACAAGGACTTCTTGAGCGCCATGAGCCAGATGGGGTAGGGGTGTATCCGCGCACTAAATCCCCAATTTGTTGCGGTTTTGGCAGGGTGCTGGTAACATCAAGCCTTCATTCGCACTCATCAGGAGGTGGGCCGTGAAGGCTGGCATTCATCCGGAGTACGTGGACACCACGATCACCTGCAATTGCGGGGAAGTCATTCACACCCGCTCCACCCAGCCCCAGATCCGGGTGGAAGTCTGCTCCAAGTGCCATCCCTTCTTCACCGGCAAGCAGAAGTTCCTGGATACGGCCGGACGCGTCGAACGCTTCCAGCGGAAGTACAACAGGAAGCCGATCGCGGAGGGGTAGGGCCCGGCTCGGCAGAGCGCCGCGCCACGCTGTCACTGTCCCGAGGTGCCGTCGTTCTCCGTCTCCGCGCGCGGTGACCTCGCCGTCCGCCCACTTCCCCGCGAGGGGCCGTCATGTTTGACAAGCTCCGCCAGATCGAGGACCGTTACCGCGAGCTGAACGGGTCGCTCTCCGATCCCGCCGTTCTCGCCCAGCCCGCGCTGTACGCCAAGACGGCCAAGTCCGCCTCCGAGCTCAGCGAGGTCGTGCAGAAGTTCGAGGACTACAAGCAGCTCCTGGGCGGCCTCGAGTCGGCCCGCCGCATGGCCGCCGAGGAGCCCGATCGCGAGATGCGCGAGCTCGCCCAGGCCGAGGTCCGCGATCTCGAGGGGCGACAGGGCAAGCTCGAGGAGGAGCTGCGCACGTTTCTCATTCCCCGGGACCCCAACGACGACAGGAACGTCTTCGTGGAGATCCGGGCGGGCGCGGGGGGAGACGAGGCCGGTCTCTTCGCGGCCGACCTCGCCCGGATGTACACGAAGTACGCCGAGCGACAGAAGTGGAAGGTCGAGCTCATGGACAAGCACGAGACCGGCGTGGGCGGCTTCAAGGAGATCGTGCTCTTCATTCAGGGCCGAGGGCAGGGCCGAGGGGCCTGGAGCCGGCTCAAGTTCGAGCGGGGCGTCCATCGCGTGCAGCGCGTGCCCGAGACGGAGTCGAGCGGCCGGACCCACACCTCCACGGTGACGGTCGCCGTCCTGCCCGAAGCCGAGGACGTGGACATCAAGGTGGAAGAGAAGGACATCCGCGTGGACGTGTATCGCTCGTCCGGTCCCGGCGGGCAGGGGGTGAACACCACGGATTCCGCTGTGCGAATCACGCATATCCCCACGGGGCTCGTGGTCACCTGCCAGGACGAGCGCTCGCAGATCAAGAACCGGGCGAAGGCCATGCGGGTGCTGAAGGCCCGGCTCCTCGAGCGCGCGCAGGACGAGCAGGCCGCCGCCATCGCGGCGGACCGCCGGAGCCAGGTGGGGACCGGAGAGCGCAGCGAGCGCATCCGCACCTATAATTTTCCGCAGGGGCGGGTCTCGGACCACCGCATCAACCTCACGCTCTATCGCCTGCCCGCCATCCTCGAGGGCGACCTCGACGAGATCGTGGACGCGCTGGCCGCGGAGGAGCAGCGCAAGAAGCTCCAGGAGTCCTCATGAGACCCGTCCCGGGCACGATCGCGTCGAGTCTCGCGGCGGGGGCCGCGCGCCTGGGCCAGGCCGGTGTGGACAGCGCGCGACACGACGCCGAGCTGCTCCTCGCCGCCGTCCTCGGCACCGACCGCCTGTCCCTCTACGTCGAGCCGAAGCAGCCCGTGGACGAGGAGGCGGCTGCGCGCTATCGCGAGCTGGTCGATCGCCGCGCCGGTCACGAGCCCGTCCAGTACATTCTGGGCTGGGAGGAGTTCCGGGGCCTGCGACTGACGGTGACGCCCGATGTGCTGATCCCGCGTCCGGAAACGGAAGGACTGGTCGAGCGGGCCCTCGAGCTCCTGGGTGGCCTCGATCACGCGGTGGTGGCCGACGTGGGGACGGGCAGCGGAGCGATCGCGTGCGCGCTGGCGGCGGCTCGCCCCGATCTCGAGCTGCTCGCGGTCGACCAGTCCCTGGGCGCCCTCGCCGTCGCCTCGGACAACGTGCGCACGCTGGGGCTCGCTTCGCGCGTGAGGCTTCTCGCCGGCGATCTCTTCGGGCCCCTCGCCTCGCTCCGGGGCAGCCTCGACATGGTCGTGGCCAACCCGCCCTACCTGCCCGCCATGACGCTGGCCTCGCTGCCCGCCGAGGTGGTCCGTTTCGAGCCGCGCCTGGCCCTCGACGGCGGCCCCGATGGGATGCGCGTGCTGCGGCGCCTCATCGCCGAGGCCCCGGCCCATCTGCGACCCGGGGGCTGGCTCGTCATGGAGATCGGGGAAGAGCAGGCGGGTGCGCTCGCCTCGCTGATGGCGGCCCAGGGCTTCTCGGCCATCGGGGCGAGGCGCGATCTCCGCGGCGTGGAGCGCTACATCGAGGGCTGCTGGGCCGAGGGCAAGAGCGTCGTCCCTCTCACGGGCGTGGCGACGCAACGGTTGAGCTGCTGATGCCCGCGCGGCTCGTGATCGAAGGGGGCGTCCGGCTCCGCGGCCACGTCGAGGCGAGCGCGGCCAAGAACGCAGCGCTGCCCGCCATGGCGGCGAGCCTGCTCACGGCACAATCGATCGTGCTCGACAACGTGCCCAGGCTGGCCGACGTGGTGACCATGACCTCCCTCCTCGAGCGGCTCGGCGCCAAGATCACGCGGGAGGCGGACGGCGCCACGCGCCTCTCCGTCCCGAGCGTGACGACGCCCGAGGCGCCGTACGAGCTGGTCTCGACCATGCGCGCCTCCGTCGTCGTGCTCGGCCCGCTCCTCGCCCGCACGGGCACGGCCCGCGTCGCCCTCCCGGGCGGCTGCGCCATCGGCGTGCGTCCCATAGACCAGCACCTGAAGGGCCTGGCCAAGCTCGGCGCCGACATCGCCATCCAGAACGGCTATGTCGAGGCGCGGGCCAGCCGGCTCAAGGGCGCGCGCATCACCACCGACCTCGTCACCGTCACGGGCACGGAGAACCTCATGATGGCCGCCGCGCTGGCCGAGGGAGTGACCGTGCTGGAGAACGCCGCCCGCGAGCCGGAGGTGGCCGACCTCGCGCGGCTCCTCACCGCCATGGGCGCGCGCATCGAGGGCGCGGGGACGGAGCGCATCGAGATCGAGGGCGTGGCCGAGCTGGGAGGCGCGCGGCACCGCGTCATTCCCGACCGGATCGAGGCGGGCACGCTGCTCGTGGCGGGGGCGATCACGGGCGGGGACGTCACCCTGACGGGCGTGACTCCGCGCCACCTTCAGGCCACCCTCGCCAAGCTCGAGGAGTGCGGGGTGAGCATCACCGTCGAGGGCGATCGCGTCCGCTGCCTCGGGCCCGCGCGCCCCCGGCCCGCGGACGTGATCACGAGCCCCTTCCCGGGCTTTCCCACCGACATGCAGGCGCAGATGATGGCGCTCCTCGGTCGGGCCGAGGGATTGAGCAAGATCACCGAGACCATCTTCGAGAACCGCTTCATGCACGCCGCCGAGCTCTGCCGGATGGGTGCCCTCATCGAGACGGACGGGCCGTTCGCGGTGATCCGGGGCGTCGAGGCCTATCAGGGCGCTCCCGTCATGGCCACCGACCTCCGCGCGTCCGCATCCCTGGTCCTGGCCGGGCTGGCCGCGCGGGGCACCACGGAGGTCTCGCGTGTCTACCACCTGGATCGCGGCTACGAGGGGCTCGAGCGAAAGCTCCAGTCGCTCGGAGCGCGGATCGAGCGGGTGAAGACCTAGCCATGCCGGTCCTCACCGTCGCGCTGCCCAAGGGACGCTTGCTCGATCCCGCCCTCCAGCTCCTCTCCGCCATGGGCATCCAGGGCCTGGAGGCGGACACGCGCAAGCTCTTGCTCGCCGACGCCGAGCGGGATCTGCGCTTCATCTTTCTCAAGCCCGCCGACATTCCCACCTACGTCCAGTACGGCGCGGCCGACCTCGGCATCGTGGGCAAGGACATCCTGGCCGAGCAGCAGCCCGACGTCTACGAGCCGGTGGACCTGGGCTTCGGCTTCTGCCGGCTCGTGGTCGCCGAGCCCCGCGAGCTCTGGGAGCGCGACGATCCCGCCAAGTGGTCGTGGGTTCGCGTGGCCACCAAGTATCCGACCCTGACCGAGCGCTATTTCTCCGAGCGCGGCATCCAGGTCGAGATGATCCGTCTCGACGGCTCCATCGAGCTCGCCCCCCTGGTGGGGCTGGCCGAGCGCATCGTGGATCTCGTCCAGTCGGGCGAGACCCTGCGGGCCAATGGCCTGGTGGAGGTCGCCGAGATCATGACCTCGACGGCCCGGTTGATCGTCAATCGCGCCTCGCTCAAGACGGCCCATGCCCGCGTCAACGCTCTCATCGCGGCCATGCGTCAGGAAGTGGCGAAATGATGTTCGAGCCGAAGCGTGGGACGAGCCAGTGGCGAGGCACACGATGAGGCGAGGGCTGAATAGCTTGTTCGAGCCGAAGCGTGGGACGAGCCAGTGGCGAGGCACACGATGAGGCGAGGGCTGAGTAGATCGAGCTCTGAAGTGATCAGACGCCTGGACACGGCGCAGCTCGGCGCGGCCGGCGTGGCAAAGGCGCTCGACCGCCCGCCCGCCGCCGTGGACGCGGAGGTCCACCGACGCGTCGAGGAGATCCTGGCCGCCGTGCGCGAGAAGGGTGACGCCGCGCTCCTCGACTTCACCGAGCGCTTCGATCGCGTGCGACTGACGGCGGGGGAGCTGGCTGTGTCGTCGGCCGAGATGGAGGCGGCCCTGGGCGCGGTGGGCGAGGCGACCGTGCGGGCGCTCCGCTACGCGGCGGAGCGCATCGAGCGCTTCCACCGCGAGTGCGCCCCCCGCTCCTGGCGCATGACGGACGCGCTCGGCTCACGGCTGGGGCAGGAGGTGCGCCCGCTCGACCGCGTGGCCGTCTATGTTCCGGGCGGCCGGGCCGCGTATCCGTCCACCGTGCTCATGACGGTGATCCCCGCGCGGGTGGCGGGCGTCCGGGAGATCGTGCTCGTCTCGCCGCCCCGGCGCGACAAGTCGCTCGATCCCGCCGTCCTCGCTGCGGCCCGGGTGGCGGGCGTCACGGAGGCCTATCGGGTGGGCGGCGCCCAGGCGGTGGCCGCGCTCGCCTATGGCACGGAGACCATCCGCCGGGTGGACAAGATCGTCGGTCCCGGCAATATCTATGTCGCGCTCGCGAAGAGCCGGGTTTTCGGCGACGTCGGCATCGACATGGTCGCAGGGCCGAGCGAGGTGGTGGTGGTGGCCGAGGCGGGCGCCGATCCTTCCTGGGTGGCCGCCGATCTCCTCGCGCAGGCCGAGCACGACCCCATGGCGCGCGCCGTCCTCCTCACGCCTTCGACCGCGCTCATCGATGGCGTGGCCGCCGAAGTGGAGCGCCAGCTCGCGCGCTTGCCGCGCAAGGAGATCGCCGGGGCCGCCTTGAAGTCCCACGGCGCCCTGGTATTGACGCGGAGTCTGGAGGAGGCCGTCGAGATCGCCAATCTCCTGGCCCCGGAGCATCTCGAGCTCCAGGTCACCGATCCCGAGAGCTGGCTCGCGCGCGTGCGGAACGCCGGCGCCGTGTTTCTCGGTTCGTACACGCCCGAGGTGATCGGCGACTACGTCGCCGGGCCCAACCACGTTCTGCCCACCGGCGGCACCGCACGCTTCGCCTCGGCGCTGTCCACCGAGGACTTCGTCAAGCGCCTGAGCGTCATCGAGTACGCCAGGGCGGGGCTCGCGGAGGCGGGCCCGCACGTGGCGGAGCTCGCCCGCGTCGAGGGGCTCGACGGCCACGCCGCCGCCGCCGCGGTTCGCATCGAGAACACTGGAGGTCGGACATGAAGCCAGCGAGCGAGAAGGCCACTCCCGAGATTCCCCGCCAGGGTCGGGTCGAGCGCCGAACCAAGGAGACGCAGATCGTGCTCCAGGTCGGCCTCGACGGCACGGGCGCCGCCAAGGTGGAAACGGGCATCCCGTTCTTCACCCACATGCTCGAGGCCTGGGCCAAGCACGGTCTCATGGACCTGACCGTGGATGCCCGCGGCGATCTCGACGTCGACCTTCACCACACGGTGGAGGACGTGGGGATCTGCCTGGGCAAGGCTTTCCGCGAGGCGCTGGGCGACAAGACGGGCATCGTCCGCTACGGCGCGTCCTTCCTGCCCATGGACGAAGCCCTCCTGCACGCCGCCGTGGACATCTCGGGCCGGCCCTACCTCGTGTTCAACGTGCCGCTACGCCGCGCGCGCCTCGGCAGCTTCGACCTGGAGCTGCTCGAAGACTTCTTCCGGGCCTTTTCCTTCAATGCCGAGATCACGCTGCACGTGAACATGCACTACGGCCAGAACCTGCACCACATCGCCGAGGCGGCCTTCAAGGCGGTGGGCCGCGCGCTCGCCGAAGCCACGCGGCTGAACCCGCGCATCGCCGGGGTCCTCAGCACCAAGGGTAGCCTCTGACGTGATCGCGGTCATCGACTACGGCCGGGGGAATCTGGGCAGCGTCGAGAACGCCCTGGAGCGTCTCGGCATGCGGGCGGTGGTGACCCAGGACCCGCGTGTCGTCGAGGATGCGCGCGCCCTCGTCCTGCCCGGCGACGGAGCCTTTCACGACGCCATGAGCAATCTCCAATCCCTCGGCCTGCTCGAGCCGCTCAAGGCGGCCCTCGACGAGGGTCGCCCCTTTCTCGGCATCTGCCTCGGCTACCAGCTCCTCTTCACGGAGAGCGAGGAGTTCGGCCAGGGCAAGGGGCTCGACGTGATTCCCGGGACGGTCCGCCGCTTCCCGGGCGGCCTCAAGGTGCCGCACATGGGCTGGAACGCCGTCGAGCATCGGGGCGACCTGCGCATCTTCGACGGCATCCCGTCGGGCGCGCATTTCTACTTCGTGCACTCGTACTACCCGAGCGCGACCGATCCCTCGCTGCCCGCGGCCACCTGCACCTACGGGGTGACCTTTCCCGCCGCGGTGGGACGGGGCACGCTCTTCGCCACGCAATTCCACCCCGAGAAGAGCCAGCGCTGGGGGCTGAAGCTGCTCGAGAACTTCGCGGCCTTCGTGCGGGACGGGCGAAGCTGATGCTGGTCATTCCCGCCATCGACCTCCGCCGCGGCCGGTGCGTGCGCCTGCATCAAGGTCGCGCAGAGTCCGAGACGGTCTTCTCCGACGATCCCGTGGCCATGGCCCGCCGGTGGGAGGCGGAGGGGGCTTCGCGCCTGCACGTGGTGGATCTCGACGGCGCTTTCGGCGGCGGACCCGCCCAGGCCACCCTGATCGGCGAGATCGTCCGCGCCGTGAAGATCCCGGTGGAGGTGGGAGGAGGGCTGAGGGCGGCAGAGCACGTGCAGGCCGTGCTCGACGCGGGGGCGCGCTGGGCCATCGTGGGCACGCGGGCGGCGCTCGATCCCGCCTTTCTCGGCGAGATCTGCCGCCGCTTCGAGGATCGGATCATCGTGGGGGTCGACGCCGCGGACGGCCACGTCGCCGTGGACGGCTGGACCCGAGTCCTGGAGCTGGAAGCAGTGGCCCTGGGGCGTGACGCCGCCGCGGCGGGGGCGGCGGCCATCATCTACACGGATATCGCGCGGGACGGCACCGAGGGCGGCCCCAACCTGTGGAGCACGGAGGCGGTGGCCCGCGCCGCCGCCATCCCCCTCCTCGCCTCGGGCGGCGTGGGCTCCCTGGACGATATCCGCCAGCTCGCCACCATCCCGGGCGTCGATGGCGTCATCGTCGGGCGCGCGCTCTACAGCGGGGCGGTGGATCTCCGCGCCGCGGTGGCCGAGGCCCGCTAGCGCCATGCTCTGCAAGCGCCTCATTCCGTGCCTCGACGTCCACGCGGGCCGCGTGGTCAAGGGCGTGCGCTTCGTGGATCTCCGTGACGCGGGCGATCCCGTGGAGGCCGCGCGCGCCTACGACGCGCAGGGCGCCGACGAGCTGGTCTTCCTCGACATCACCGCCTCCCACGAGGAGCGGGAGATCATGCTCGATGTGGTCCGCCGGACGGCCGAGGGCATCTACATGCCGCTCACCGTGGGCGGCGGCGTGCGGAGCATCGAGGACATCCGGACGCTGTTGCGCGCGGGCGCGGACAAGGTCTCCCTCAACACGGCAGCCCTCGAGCGCCCCGAGCTGATCCGCGAGGCGGCGCAGCGCTTCGGCAGCCAGTGCATCGTGGTGGCAATCGACGCCAAGCGAGAGCCGGGCTCCCCGCCGCGGTGGAGCGTCCACACGCATGGCGGCCGCCGGTCGACGGGCCGCGACGCGGTCGCCTGGGCGCGCGAGGTCGAGGCGCTCGGAGCCGGGGAGATCCTCCTCACGAGCATGGACCGTGACGGCACCGGTGACGGCTATGACCTCGAGCTGACGCGCGCGGTGTCCGAGGCGGTCACCGTCCCCGTGATCGCCTCGGGAGGAGCGGGGAATCTCGAGGATCTTCGGACGGGCGTGATCGAAGGCAAGGCCGACGCCTTGCTCGTCGCCTCCATGTTCCACTTCGGCCGCCACACCATCGGCGAGGCCAAGGCCTATCTCCGCGATCAGGGTGTCGCCGTGAGGCTCGAGCCGTGAGCCCGGGTTCGTCGCCATGACTACCGAGCTGAAATGGGACGGCCAGGGGCTCATTCCCGCCGTGGCCCAGGAGACGGAGACGGGCGAGGTGCTCATGGTCGCCTGGATGGACCGCGAGGCCCTCGCCAAGACGCTCACGACGGGGCTGGCCCACTACTGGTCGCGCGAGCGCCGGGCCCTCTGGCGCAAAGGGGAGACGTCCGGACACACCCAGCACGTCGACGGCGTCTTTGCCGACTGCGATCGCGACACCCTTCTGGTCCAGGTGCACCAGGACGGCGTCGCCTGCCACACGGGCGCGCGGACCTGCTTCTTCACCCGGCTCGCGGGAAGCGCGTCGCCGTCCCCGGCGGGGGCGGGCCCGGCCCTCCTCGAGGTGGTGGAGCGCGTGCTCCAGTCGCGCAAGGTAGAGCGTCCGGCCGGCTCCTACACCGCGTCGCTCTTCGAGCGCGGCGAGGCGCAGATCTGCCGGAAGATCGGCGAGGAGGCGACCGAGGTGGTGACGGCGGCCCTCGGCGGGGAGGGCGACGGGCGCGTCGTTTCGGAGGTGGCCGATCTCTGGTTCCACAGCATGGTCCTCCTCGCCTCTCGCGGCATCCCGCTGCGCCGGGTCTTCGAAGAGCTCGCGCGGCGCCACGGCGAGAAGAGCCCGGCATGAGGTCACCCGCGCTCGGGCCGACGGCCTTTCTCCTTCTCGCCTTCGTGGCCGCGGGCTGCAGCGCGGGGCGGATCGAGAGCGGCGTGTACTATTCGTCCAAGGGCTATCACGTGAGCCTGCCGTCCCCGGGCTGGTCGGTGAAGCGCGGAGGCGCCGCCGACCTCGAGCTCCAGCGCGCGACGCCGCCGGGCGGCATGCTCGCCGACGCCACCTGCGAGGACACGGCTCTTCGACGCCCGCTCGACGTCCTGACGCGCCACCTGACCTTCGGCCTCAAGGAGCGCGTCGTCGAGGAGAGCGGCCCGCTCACTGTGGGCGGGCGCTCGGCTCAGCGCGCGGTGCTCCGGGGCAGCCTGGACGGCACGCCGGTCGAGGTCGAGGCGATCGTGATCAAGGGCGACCAGTGCGTCTACGATTTCCTCTACGTGGCGTCCCCCGAAGACTTCGCGGCGGGCCGCGAGGAGTTCCGCGCCTTCGTGGAGAGCGTGAACGGGAGCGTCCGATGAGCGGGAGACGATTCCGATGAGCGCTTGCGCGAAGAGGCCCCCAGCTCGCGCCTCCTCCTCCACCGGGAGACGATTCCGATGAGCGCTTGCGCGAAGAGGCCCCCAGCTCGCGCCTCCTCCTCCACCGGGAGACGATTCCGATGACCGTGTGGGCGTACGCGCGGCGCCAGGGGCAGGAATCCGTGGCGTGGTACGGCGGGCTCGGCCTCCTCGCCATCGAGGCCGCGCGCAACGTCAGGCTCCCGCCCTCCTATCTGATCATCGTGGCCCAGCAGATCGACCTGATCGGCGTGCGCTCGCTCGTCGTCGCCCTCACGGCCGGGCTCTTCACGGGCATGGTCCTGGCCCTCCAGAGCGCCGTGAACATGGCGCGGTTCGGGGCGGAGAACTACGTCGGGCCCATCGTGGCCCTCTCGATGCTGCGCGAGCTCGGGCCGGTGCTCACGGCCATCCTGGTGGGAGGCAAGGTCGCCTCCGGCATCACGGCGGAGCTGGGCTCCATGAAGGTGACGGAACAGATCGACGCGCTCCGTGCCCTCGGCGTCAACTACGTCAAGAGGCTGATCGTGCCGCGCCTGCTCGCCGCCCTCGTGGTATTCCCCCTCGTGACCATCCTGGCCGATGCCGTCGGTCTCTTCGGCGGCATGCTCGTCGTGGTCTTCGACCGCGCGGTGGATGGCTATCTCTACTGGAACACCATCTCCTACTGGGTGGTGATGCGCGATTTCCTGACGGGCATCGCCAAGAGCGTGGTCTTCGGCGCCCTCGTCACCCTCATCGGCTGCTACAACGGGCTCGGGACGGAGGGCGGCACCGAAGGGCTGGGCCGCTCCACGACCGACACGGTGGTCCAGGTCGCCATGGCCGTGATCATCTCGGACTTCTTCCTCACCAAGCTCTTCTTCATCCTCTTCTGGTGATGGATCCCGTGACGCCCGCTCCCGAGATTCCCGTCGAGCTCCGAGAGGTGCGGAAGTCCTTCGGGGACAAGCCGGTGCTCCAGGGCGTGAGCCTGGCCCTCCGCAAGGGCACCACGCTGGCCGTCATGGGCGGGAGCGGCGCGGGCAAGACCGTGCTCCTGCGCATCACGGACGGGCTGATCCGGCCCGACGCCGGGCAGGTGACGCTCTTCGGGACCCACATCGAGCGCATGCGCGAAGAAGCGATGCTGCCGCTCCGGAAGCGCGCCGGCTTCGTGTTCCAGGGCGCCGCCCTCTTCGACTCGCTCTCCGTCTTCGAGAACGTCGCCTTCCCGCTCCGCGAGCACACCAGCATGTCGCTCGGGGAGATCACGGACCGCGTCCATCGATCCCTGTCTGTGGTGGGATTGCCTGGGGTCGACGACCTCCTGCCCGCGGAGCTCTCCGGTGGCATGCGCAAGCGGGTCGGCATCGCCCGCGCCCTCGTGCTGGAGCCCGAGGTCATCTTCTTCGACGAGCCCACGGCCGGGCTCGACCCTACCAACGCCAGGCTGGTGGCCGAGCTGATGGCCTCGCTGCGGGAAGGGGTCTGCGACACCGCCATCGTGGTCACCCACGACATCGAGTTCGCCAACATGATCGCCGATCAGATGGCCATCCTTCACCAGGGACGCATCGCGGACATCGGCACCCCGGCCGAGATGCGCGCCTCGTCCAACCCCGACGTCCGCCGCTTCCTCGCGGGCGAGCTGCGCGAAGAATGATGTTCGAGCTGAGGCGCTGCCGAGGAGCCGCAGGCGACGAGAGCGGCGAGGCGAGGGCTGAGATGATGTTCGAGCTGAGACGCTGCCCGCAGTTCGAGCTAAGCGGCGGCCGCTGGCCGTCGCGAGGCGAGAGCTGGGTTGATCCCGCAGGCGTGGCCGTTCGAGCTGAAGGGCGAAGCCCTGAGGCGAGGCCCGAGTGGATCAGCGGCGAGGCGAGGGCTGAATAGGACCATGCCCGACCATCGGTCCCTCGCGCTTCAGCTCCGCATCGGCGGCTTCGTCCTCGTGTCCCTCGCCGTCTTCCTCGCCATCATCTACCTGCTGGGCGCCCGCGCCCGCTACTTCGAGAGGAAGTACGAGCTGGTGGCCGAGTTCACGGAGGTCGGGGGCCTCATCGAGGGCGCCACCGTCCGCCTGGCCGGCGTTCAGATCGGCCGGGTCACCGGCGTGACCCTGTCGCCCAAGGCGGGCACCAAGGTGCGGGTGACCATGACGGTGGCGCGGCGCTTCCACGACCGCATCCGCCGCGATTCCGAGGCGCGCATCGCCACCCAGGGCCTGCTCGGCGACAAGATCGTGGAGATCACCAGCGGCTCGCCGGATGCCCCGCCCCTCGCGCCCGGGGAGACGCTGACCGCACGCGAGACGTTCGAGATGGGCCGTATGTTCGCCGAGGGCGCTGGCACGCTCGCCGCCGTCAACCAGCTCGTGTCGACTGTCCGTGCCGCCGTCGATCGGCTCGACAAGAGCGGCGCCGTCGACGACCTCGGGGCGGCCGCCAGCTCCGCGCGCCGAATCACCAACGAGGTCGAGAAGGGGCGGGGATGGCTCCACGTCCTGGTCTACGAGGAGCCGGAAGCTCTCCGGCGGCTCAATGCCATCCTCATCTCGGCAGAAGGCCTCCTGGCTCGGACGGAGAGCGGGGAGAGCGCCGTCGGGGTCCTCCTATCCAAGGACAGCGCGAAATCCGGCCGAGCGCTCCTGGCCGCGCTCGATGCCCTGGGCCGGGCTGCGGAAAAGCCGGGGCCGGCGGACGGCTTGCTTCCCGCACTCCTCTTCGACCCCGAGTATCGTCCGGTGGCGCGGGATCTCCAGATCCTGGCGCGGAATTTCCGCGACGTGTCCGAGAAGCTGGCCCGAGGCGAGGGCGTGCTCGGGGGCCTCATTCAGGGCGGGAACGAGGACAGCATGGGCCAGGCCGGCGTGGACGTGCGGGCCGCCCTCGCCAATCTCCGCGCGGTGAGCGAGAAGCTCAATGCCGGCGAGGGCACTCTGGGGAAGCTCGTGGTCGACCCGACGCTGTACGAGAGCATGGTCTCGTTTCTCGAGGGCGCGCAGCGCAGCTTTCTCCTGCGCGCCCTCATACGCTCCACCATCAAGACGGGCGACAGGGCCAAGGAACAAGTGGTGGCGCCAAAACCCTGATGCCCAAGATCCGATCGGTCTATCGCTGTCAGACCTGCGGCTTCGCGGCGCCGAAGCCCGGCACCTGCCCGGACTGCGCCCGCACGGGGAGCTTCGTCGCGCTGATCGAGGAGCGGCCCCTCGCCTCGCGCTCCGAGCGCCCCCAGCTGGCCGCGGGCACCAAGCCCATGCCCATCCGCGACATTGCCGTCGAGGCGGGCGACCGGATCCTCACGGGGATCGGCGAGCTCGATCGGGTCCTGGGGGGCGGCGTGGTGCCGGGCTCGCTGGTCCTGATCGGAGGCGATCCCGGCATCGGCAAGTCCACCCTCCTGCTCCAGGCCTGCCGGGCCCTTGCCGAGCGCCAGGGACCGGTGCTCTATGTGTCGGGCGAGGAGTCGGCGGCCCAGGTCAAGCTGCGCGCGAATCGGCTCGGCATCGCTCCGAAGGCGCTCTACTTCCTCGCGGAGACGGATCTCCAGGTCATCGAGGCGCACGCGGCCGAGCTCCGGCCGCGCGCGCTCATCGTGGACTCGATCCAGACCGTCTTCCTGCCCGGGCTCGAGTCGTCGCCGGGAAGCGTCAGCCAGGTGCGCGAGTGCGCCGCGCGGCTCATGCTTCTGGCCAAGGGGCGCGGCATGGCGGCCTTCCTCGTCGGCCACGTCACCAAGGACGGAGCCATCGCGGGCCCGCGCGTCCTCGAGCACCTCGTTGACACCGTGCTCTACTTCGAAGGCGAGCAGCACCACGCCTATCGGATCCTGCGGGCCGTCAAGAATCGCTTCGGGTCGACCAATGAGATCGGCGTGTTCGAGATGGGCGAGCTCGGGCTCACCGAGGTGTCGAACCCGTCCGGCTTCTTCCTCGCCGAGCGCCCGCGCGGCGCCGCGGGCTCCGTCATCGTCTCGAGCCTCGAGGGCACCCGACCCCTCTTGCTCGAGATGCAGGCCCTCGTCACCCCGGCCAGCTTCGGGACGCCGCGCCGCACGGTGCTGGGGGCCGATTACAATCGCGTCTGTCTGCTCCTGGCCGTGCTCGAGAAGCGGCTGGGGTTCCCGCTCCAGAGCCAGGACGTGTTCGTCAACGTGGCGGGAGGCGCGCGCGTGACCGAGCCCGCCTCCGACCTCGGCATCGCCATCGCGGCGGCCTCGAGCTACCTCGATCGGCCCGTGCGAGGCGACGTGGTGATCATGGGTGAGGTCGGGCTGACCGGCGAGGTGCGCGCGGTGGCGGGCTTCACGGCGCGGCTCAAGGAGGCGGCCGCCCTCGGGTTCGCGGCCGCCGTGGTGCCCCAGAACAATCTCGGGGGCAAGAATCTGGCGGGGGAAGCCGTGCATCCCCTTAACGTTCAGGGAGTGGGCTCGGTAGACGAGGCGGTCAAGACACTGCTCGGGCAGTGAGAGGCGATCATGGCCATCATCATCGTGCGCATAGTCATGCTGGGAGCGGCGACGGCAGCCGGAATGGCCTTCGGCCCCGCCCTCGGCATCCCCGCGACCAACTGGTGGCTGGCCGGCGCCGGCTTTCTCTTCGGCGTCCTCGCCGTCCTGCTGGAATGGCAGGCGCGGCGCATCCCGGTCGACCGGCTCTTCTGGGGCGCCATGGGCGGCATCGTGGGCCTGGGACTCGGGCTGGGGCTGGGCACCGCCGTGGGCGCCGTCGCTCCGGACGCAGGCCCGCTCGGCCGCGGCCTCTTCGGGCTGCTCCTGACCTACCTGGGCGCCTCGGTCGCCCTCGCCAAGCGCGATGAGCTCGAGGACATGTCGACCAAGCTCTTTCCCAAGACGGCGGCGAGGCGCCAGGGCTTCAAGATCCTCGATACCTCGGTGATCATCGACGGGCGCATCGTGGACCTCTCGGAGGTCGGCTTCCTCGAAGGCACGCTCATCATCCCCCAGTTCGTGCTGCGCGAGCTCCAGCAGATCGCCGATTCGCCCGATCCCCTCAAGCGCAATCGGGGCAAGCGCGGCTTCGACGTGCTCCAGCGGCTCCAGCGGCTGCCCGGCGCCACCGTGCGGATCGAGGACCAGGACTTCCCGCAGGTGCGCGAAGTCGACCGCAAGCTGATCGAGCTCGCCAAGGCCATGGGCGGCAAGGTCGTGACCAACGACTACAACCTCAACAAGGTCGCCGAGCTCTCGGGAGTTTCGGTGCTCAACGTCAACGAGCTGGCCAACGCCCTGCGTCCGGTGGTGCTCCCGGGCGAGCTCGTCCACGTCCACGTGGTCAAGGAAGGCAAGGAAGCGGGGCAGGGCGTGGCCTACCTCGACGACGGCACCATGGTGGTGGTGGACCACGGCAAGCGCTTCATCGGCCAGCAGGTGAGCGTCACCGTCACCTCGGTCCTGCAGACCACCGCGGGCCGCATGATCTTCTCGCGCCTGAAGGACGAGGAGGGATCGCGGTGACCTCGCGGTGAGAAAGGCCGTCGCCCTGGTTCCCGCGGCCGGTTCCGGCACTCGCCTGGGCGGACGTCAGCCCAAGCAGTACCTCGTGCTCGGGGGAGCGCCACTCCTCGTCCACACCCTCCGCGCCCTCGCGCGCTGCCCATCCATCGAGGGCGCCGTGGTGGCGGTTTCCGAGGACAGGATCGAGGCGACCCAGTCCCTGCTCCGGCGGTTTCGCGTGCCGCGCGTGCTCGCGGTCGTCGCGGGAGGAGAAGAGAGGCAGGATTCGGTGCGGCTCGGCCTGGAGGCCGTGTCATCCGAGGCGGCCTGGGTGGTGGTCCACGACGCCGTCCGGCCCATGATCACCCCCGATCTCGTCGAGCGCGTGCTCGCGGCCGCGCGCATCCCGGGCGCCGCCACCTGCGGCTGGCCCGTGCGCGAGACGGTCAAGCTGGTCAAGGACTCCGTGGTCGACAGGACGCTGCCTCGGGAAGGCCTGTGGCTGACACAGACGCCGCAGGCCTTTCGCCGGGATCTCTTGCGTGAGGCCCACGACAAGGCGGCGCGAGAAGGGTTCCGCGGAACCGACGACGCGATGCTCGTGGAGCGCCTGGGCGGCCGCGTGGCCATGGTCGAGGGCCTGGCCCAGAACATCAAGATCACGACGAAGGAGGATCTCAAGACCGTGCGGACGCTCCTCGGGAAGCGCCCATGACCGCGTCGCGCACCGGCCTGGGATTCGACCTCCACCCGCTCGTGGACGGCCGCCCGCTCGTGCTGGGCGGCATCACCGTCCCATCGTCGCGTGGGCTGGGCGGGCATTCGGATGCCGATGTCCTGACGCACGCCGTGTGCGAGGCGCTCCTGGGCGCCCTCGCCCTGGGCGATCTCGGGCGCATGTTCCCCGACACCGATCCGCGCTGGAAGGGCGTGTCGAGCCTCGTCCTCCTCGAGGGGGTGATGGAGGCGCTCGCCCGCAAGGGGGCGCGCCCCGTCAATCTCGACGCCACGGTCATCTGTCAGGAGCCGCGGCTCGGCTCCCATCTTCCCGCCATGGCCGAGCGGCTCGCCAAGACCATGGGCGTGGCGCCCGAGCAGGTGAGCGTCAAGGCCAAGAGCCCCGAGCACCTGGGTCTCCTCGGCCGCGGTGAGGGCATCGCCGCCATGGCCGTGGTCAGCGTGGAGGTGCCGTGATGGCGCTCCGGATCTTCAACACCCTCACCCGCCGCAAGGAGGACTTCGTCCCCCTCGTCCCGGGCGAGGCGCGCATGTACGTGTGCGGGGTCACCGTCTACGACCTCTCTCACATCGGACACGCGCGGAGCGCCCTGTCCTTCGACGTCATCCGCCGCTATCTCGCCTTCAAGGGACTCAGGGTGATGTTCGTCAAGAACTTCACCGACGTGGACGACCGGATCATCCGCCGCGCCAACGAGGAGGGCGTGGAGGCGACCGTGATCTCGGAGCGCTACATCGCCGAGTACCGGGCGGACATGGCCTCCCTCGGGATCAGGCCGCCCGACGTCGAGCCCAAGGCGACGGAGCACGTCCCGCAGATGCTCGAGCTGATCGAGCGGCTGCTGAAGCGTGGACTAGCCTACGTGCTGGAAGGCGACGTGTACTTCGAGGTGCGCCGCTTCCCGACGTATGGAAAGCTCTCGGGCAAGAATCTCGACGAGCTCGAGGCGGGAGCGCGGGTGGATGTCGACGAGCGCAAGCGCGACCCGCTCGACTTCGCGCTGTGGAAGGCGGCCAAGCCCGGCGAGCCCTCGTGGCCATCCCCGTGGGGCCCCGGCCGGCCGGGCTGGCACATCGAGTGCTCCGTCATGGCCATGCAGTACCTGGGCGAGACCTTTGACTTCCACGGCGGGGGCGAGGACCTGATCTTTCCGCACCACGAGAACGAGATCGCCCAGTCCGAAGGCGCCACGGGGAAGCCCTTCGTGCGCTGCTGGGCCCACAACGGCTTCGTGAATCTCGCGTCGGAGAAGATGTCCAAGTCGCTGGGCAACACGCTCTGGATCAAGGACATGGTCCAGCGGCACGAGCCGGAAGCGCTCCGTCTCTACTTTCTCGGCACGCACTATCGCCACCCGCTCGAGTTCGCCGACGAGCGGGTGAGCGAGTCGGCCAAGGCCCTCGGGCGCCTGCAGGCCCTCGTGGAAGAGGCGGAGCGGATCGGAGGCAAGGGCACGCCCAAGCCGGGCCCCGACGGCGGCGTCTTCGACGAGGTCGCCGCGCACCGCGAGCGCTTCGAGGCGGCCATGGATGACGACTTCAATACCCCTCAGGCCCTCGGAGTCCTCTTCGACCTGGCCCGATTCCTTCAGGGCATCCGGACGCAGCTCGAGCAGGAACGCGTGGGGGCGGGCCCGTTTCTCATGGGCGTGGGCGAGCTCGTCACGCTCGGGCGCGTGCTCGGGCTGCTCGAGGGCGGCGCGCGGGCCCAGGCGCCTGTCGATCCCCAGCTCAAGGCGCGCGTGGAGTCCCTCGTCTACCTCCGCGAGCAGGCGCGCAAGCAGCGGGACTTCGCCGAGGCCGATCGCCTCCGGGACGAGCTGGTGAGGCTCGGCGTGACCCTGAAGGACACGCGCGGCGGCACGACCTGGACGCTGACTCCGTGAGCGCAGACGCCACCCAGGACACGCCGCTCTTCGGGCGCAACCCGGTCCTCGAGCTGCTGCGCGCGCACAGCCGGCGCGTCGAGGAAGTCGCCGTCTTGTCCGAGGGGCGGGGACCGGCGCTGCAGGACCTGGTGACGCTCGCGCGCGGTCGCGGCGTGAAGATCTCCTTCCGCACGCGCGACCAGCTCACGGCCATCGCGGGCACGCCGCATCATCAAGGAGTGGTGGCCCGGGTGGCCGAGGCGATGTACGCTTCGCTCGAGGAATTGCTCGCCATTCCCGGTCAGCGCGGGGAGCCGGCGTTCTTTCTCGTTCTCGATCAGGTCCAGGATCCGAGAAATCTCGGAGCGATTCTCAGATCGGCCGAGGCGACGGGAGCGCACGGTGCGATCGTGCCCAAGCACCATGCGGCCGGGCTCACGGGGGCCGCGGCCAAGTCGGCCATGGGGGCTGTCGAGCATTTGGCTGTTGCGCGGGAGACCAATCTCGTGCAATCTCTTGAAATATTGAAGAAAGAGGGCCTCTGGGTGGTCGGCTCTACGGTCCGGGGGGGTCAGGCCCCTTCGGAGATAGACCTGACGGGCCCCCTGTGCTTGGTCCTTGGTGGTGAAGGCCCCGGTCTGAGGCCGCTGGTGGCCAAGACCTGCGATTTTCTGGCCAGCATTCCCATGCGGGGCCGGGTCAACTCCCTCAACGTCTCGGCAGCGGCTGCTATCCTCTGCTACGAAGTCCAGCGTCAGCGAGTGGCCAAACAGACAAAATTGTCTTGACTTCTAGGTACCTCGAAACTAAAGTGAAGTTTTGCGACTGCTGGCGTAGCTCAGGGGTAGAGCAACTGCCTTGTAAGCAGTGGGTCGGGGGTTCAAATCCTCCCGCCAGCGCCAGACATTTCAAGGGGTTACAGTCTGAAAAACCAGCGGGGAGATACCCAAGTGGCCAAAGGGGGCAGACTGTAAATCTGCTGGCGAACGCCTTCGGAGGTTCGAATCCTCCTCTCCCCACCATTTTCTGGGGCGAAGGGTTTCGCGCCGAGAGGGAGTGCGGGAATAGCTCAGCGGTAGAGCGCCAGCCTTCCAAGCTGGGGGTCGCGGGTTCGAATCCCGTTTCCCGCTCCACTTGGGCTCCAGCGTCTTGGACTCCGGCACGTGAGACAGCGGCGAGTCACACGATCCAGGCCCATGTAGCTCAGTTGGCAGAGCACGCCCTTGGTAAGGGCGAGGTCTCCGGTTCAATCCCGGACATGGGCTCCATCTCTTCGAGCGAACGAGCACGACAGGGCGAACGGCGGAAGGACTAGGGAGGCGAGCCAAGGATGGCCAAGGCGAAATTCGATCGGTCGAAGCCGCACGTGAACATTGGGACGATTGGGCACATCGACCACGGGAAGACGACGCTGACCTCGGCGATCACGAAGGTGCTGCACACGAAGTACAGCGGGGTGGCGGTGCGGGACTTCGGGACGATCGACAATGCCCCG
>QHSC01000364.1:0-1334 GCA_003220345.1 Candidatus Rokuibacteriota bacterium
AAGATCCACGGCGCGTCCTCGCGCAGGAAGGCGTGAAGCTCGCGCCCGATCTCCTGCCGCTTCTTGAGGTCGAGCGCGGAGAAGTAGGCGTCGATCAGCTTGTCCGCCTCCGGATTCTGGTAGTAGTAGCCGCGCGTCTTCGAGTGCAGCAGCGTCTCGATGTGCCGGCCCGCCTCCGGGCTCGACTTCCAGGCGAAGAGATACATCTGGAGCTTCTTCGCCGAGTACGCGCTGAAGATCGCGGCGGAGTCCTGCACGTTGAGCTTCGCGCGCACGCCCACGCGCCCGAGCTGCCCCGCGATCGCCTCGCCCACTTCCGTGCCCTTGGCGATGCCCTGGAAGGCGGGGGAGATGGCGAACTCCACGTCGAAGCCGCCGGGATAGCCGGCCTGCGCGAGCATGCGCTTGGCGCGCTCGGGTTCGTAGGGATAGGCCGGCAGCTTCTCGTCGTAGCCCGGAGTGGTAGGGAACATGGGCCCGTTCAGGCGCACGGCGTAGCCGAGGAGGAGATTCTTCACGAGCGCGTCCGCGTTGACGGCGTAGTTCAGCGCCTGCCGCACCTCTCGCTTCTTCAGCGGCTCCACGCGCAGCGTGTCGAGGCCCACGTAGATCTGCTCGCCCTGACGCTGGCTGATCCGGACGGTGGGGCTGCCCTGGAGCTCCTTGATACGGTCGTAGGGCACGGCGTCGATGATGTCCACCTCGCCGCGCTGAACGGCGGCGATGCGCGAGGCGTCCTCCGGTATGGGCCGGAAGGCGATCGAGCGCACCTTGGGCTTGCCCTTCCAGTAGGCGTCGTGGGCCTCGAGCACCACGCGCACGTCGCGCTCCCACTCCTTGAACTTGAAGGCGCCGCTGCCCACGGGCTTCCGCCCGAACTCGTCCCAGCCGACCTGCTTGACATAGCCGGGAGGCACGATCGCCAGGTACTGGATCTGCGTCAGCGCGATGGCATACGGCTTGTGGGTGATGAACGACACCGTGTAGGGATCGTCGACCCGCACCTCCTTGAAGGCGACGTAGGTCGGCCGCTGGCGGGTCTTGCGCTCGGGATCCATGGTGGTGTCGAAGGTGAACTTGACCGCGGCCGCATTGAGCTCTTCCCCGTTGTGAAACTTGACGCCGCGGCGCAGCTTGAACTGCCAAGTCGTCTGATCCACGAGCTTCCACGACTCGGCGAGCTCGCCCACGAAATCCCTGCCGTCATCGGACAGACGCACCAGCGTGTCGAAGAGGTTGATGGTCACGTTGTGCGTCGACGTGTTGTTCGATTGCGCGGGGTCGAAGGTCTCCACGTCCGCCTTCTGCGAGATGATGATGTCGGCGTCGCGGGC
>QHSC01000364.1:1418-4212 GCA_003220345.1 Candidatus Rokuibacteriota bacterium
GGTCGGCCTTGGTGACGGCGGCCGCGACCAGGCGTGCGCTCACCGGGCTCATCCCGATGCCGCTGCCGTCGTGGCCGGTGGCGAGCACGAGCCCGTCGACGCCGGGGGCGGGACCCAGGAGGGGAAGTCCATCCGGCGTGTAGGGCCGGAACCCCGCCCACGTCCGGAGCATGCGGAGCTGTCCAATGGCCGGGGCGATCCTGCGCGCGCTCTCGAGGACGTACCGGATGCCGGCCAGGGTGGGCGAGCGATCGAGCCCCACGAAGCGGCTCGTGCTCCCGATCACCAGATTTCTCGTCACCGTCTGCGCCACCCCCATGCCCTTGCCGGGGGGCAGGTTGGGATCGTAGCCGGGCTTGCCCGGCGCATCCGGCGGCCACGGCTGGGAGAAGCGCCACATGTCCGTATCGGACTTGATCGGCTTGAGCACGTGGCGGAGGTGGAAGGGCGCGGGCTCCGTCACCACCATCATGCCCTGACGCGGCGTGACCGGCACGCGCAGATTGGCGGTGGCGGCCAGCGGGCCGCTCCAGGCGCCGCCGGCCAGGATGACGACCTCTGACTCCAGATCCCCCGTGGGGGTCCTGACGCCCGTGACGCGGTCGCCGCGGCGCAGAAGCGAGAGCACCTCCGTTCCTGTCACCAGCGTGGCGCCGCGCACTCGCGCCGCATGCGCGTAGCCGAGCGTGAGCCGGAACGGATTGATCGTTCCGCCGTGCTCGGCGAACACGGCGCCCCGGATGTCGGGGGCGAGCAGCGGCTCGCGGCGACGGGCCTCGGCGCCGTCCAGCAGCTCGGCGTGGAGCCCCACCGCGGGTTGGCCCGCGACGTACTCCGTCATCTGGGCCCACTGGGCATCCGTTTCTATGGCGACCATCCCTCCCGTCCGTCGGTACTCGATGTCGGCGCCGAGCTCTTCGCCCAGGGTCGGGAAGAGCCGCGCGCAGGCCAGCGTCAGGTCGAGGGCCACGTCGCGGTGCATCGCCTGCGGCCAGATCAAGGCGGCGTTCGCACCCGAAGCGCCGGCGCAGAGTCCGGCCCGCTCCAGCAGGGTGACGCGAAGACCCTGCTTGGCCAGCTCGTAGGCCACCGCGCAGCCGATCACTCCGCCGCCCACGATCAGCACGTCGGGGCGTGTCATGAGAGAAACCGCGCGGGACGGTAGGGGGCGAGCCGCGGGTCGGGCACGCCGTCAAGGATTTCCGCAGCGGCGATGAGACCCCAGAGAGGCCCCAGGGTCACTCCGCTGTGCGACGCGACGATGAAGAAGCCGTCGAGGCCGGGAATGCCGCCGACCATCGGCCGCTCGTCTCTCGGAATGGGGCGCACGCCGAAGCGTATGGCCTCGACGCGGGCGCCGGCGAGCGCGGGAAAATGCGCGGCCACCGCCGCGAGCGACTGCTCGGCCGTCCACGGCTCCTCTGACTGCCGCCACACCTGATCATGGCCGAACTCGGCGAGGACGATGCGGCCCCCGCCGTCCGGTCGAAAGTGCACGCCCGGGGCGTGGATCGGACGGCGGAGAGTGCTGGCCACGGGGGTCGTGTAGATGAGTCGCCCAGGCACGCGATCGATGGGAATCTCGACTCCGGCCAGCCGGGCCACCTCGTCCGTCGCGGGGCCTGCACAGTCGACGACCATGTCGGCCTCGAAGCGCGCGCCGCTCTCCGTGGTCACGCCGCGCACACGCATGCCCTCGCGAATCACACCGGTCACCCGCTCGCCGGAGAGCACGCGCGCGCCTCGGCGCACGGCGTGGGAGAGCAGCCGGCCGATGAGGGGCACGACGTCCACGTACCCCTCGCTGGGCGTGAAGACCACCTCGTCCACGTGGGAGGCGATCTGGAGATCAGGCTCGAGCTTGCGCGCGTCGTGGGCCGAGATGATCTCGACGGGATAGCCCCAGCTCCCGAGCCGCTCCACGGTCTCCTTGAGCTGCGCTCGCCCGAGGGGCTCCTGCTCCCAGGCGAGCGCGCCCTCCTGCTTGTGCCAGTCGCCACCTCCGAGCTCGACAACGAGCGACAGGTGCTCGGCCATGCTGGCCGTGTTGAGCTCGTGGTAGTCACGCGGCGTCTTGTGGAAGGAATTCGTCCACGCGAAGCTCGTGCCGGACGTTCCGCCCCCCGGCGCCCCCGCCTCGAGCACGGTGACCTTCGCGCCACGCTCCGCGAGCCGGTAGGCGACGTTCGCGCCCACGCTGCCCGCGCCGATCACGACGATGTCGGCCTTGCTCATGTTTCTCGCTTCATGTCTGCTCGTCCGGCAGTGTCGCGAGCACGTGGATAGGCACCGGCGTCACGGGCGGCCGGATGCTCGGCGGCGCGATCGCTTCCAGGGGAATGCCGCGTCGATGCGCAATCAGGTGGGCCAGGGCCGGGCTGCACATGCGTCCCTGGCATTCACCCATTCCGGCGCGGGTCATGCGCTTCATCTGCCCGAGATCGCCCACGCCCTCATCGAGGGCCTGATCGACCCGCGCGGCCGTGGTGCCCTCGCACGGGCAGATCACCGTGTCCGGAGTGATCAGCTCGGCGAGTCCCGGTCGCGCCGCGACGAGACGACCGAGGACTTCGCGGGATTTTCTGAGCCGGGCGAGCGCGGCGCGATGAGGTCGCGACCGCGACCGGGCTGCTCCCGGCGAGAGCGCGCCGAGTCGCGTCGCCGCGGCTAGTCCCGCGATACGCCCCTCGAGCACGGCCACGGCGGCCCCGCCCACGCCTGCTCCATCGCCTGCGGAAAAGATGCCGGGTACGGTGGTCTCCATCTCGGCAGAGACCAGAGGAACCCAGCCTCC
>QHSC01000376.1 GCA_003220345.1 Candidatus Rokuibacteriota bacterium
GTCGCGCGTAACCCTACCACGAAGGCGGACGGCCCAGGAGTCCCGTCCCGCCCACCTTCTCAAGCGGTCGCGGATGGACTACCATAGCCCGGACATGGCAGAGATCGTCGGGGCGGCATTGACCGCACACGCACCGCTCATCACGGGGAAGCCGGAGGTCTCGAAGCCCGAGCAGCGAGACCGTCTCTACGCGGGCTTCCGCGAGGCGGGCCGCCGGCTCCACGCCGCCCGCCCGGATCTCCTCGTGATGTTCGTGAACGACCACCTCCAGAACTTCGCCTACAACAACCTGCCCGCTTTCTGCATCGGCCTCGCCGGGTCGTACGAGGCGCCGAGCGAGGGCGGGGCGGCCTTCATGCGCATTCCAGCCCGCACGCTCCGTGGGAATCCGGAGTGGGCGATGTCGCTGCTCGAGGCAGGCCTCGCCGCGGGCATCGATTTCGCCTATTCTCACGACATCGAGAGCTGGGACGAGCTGTCGGTGCCGCTTCATTTCCTGATGCCCGGTGGCGAGGTTCCGCTGGTCACGGTGTACACGAACTGCGCGGCGCCTCCCCTGCCCACTCCCCGACGCTGCCATCAGGTGGGAGCCTTCGTGGGTGACTTCATCCGCGCCCGGCCCAGCGGTGAGCGCGTCGCCCTCGTGGCCACGGGCGGGATCTCCCACTGGGTAGGGACGCCGGAGACGGGGCGCATCAATCCCGAGTTCGACCTGCGCGTGCTCGATCACGTGGCGCGCGGCGACATCGAGCCGCTGACCCGGCTCACCTGGGAGGAGATCGAGCGGGAGGGCGGCAACGGGGGCCAGGAGATACGGAACTGGATCGCCCTCCTTGGCGCCGTGCCGGGATGGAAGGGTGACGTGCTCGCCTACGAGGGCGTCGCCGAGTGGATCACCGGCTGTGCGACCGTCTGGGTCCATCCATGAGCCCGGGCGGATCCATGATCAAGATCTCCTATCCCCTCAACAAGCTCCTGACGGCCATCGCGCGCCAGCATCAGATGAAGGAATCGCTCACCGAGCAGGAGCTGGTCGGACACGAGCTCACCCCCGCGGAATGCGCCGCCCTCAAGGCCGGCGATACCGGAAAGCTCTACGAGCTCGGGGCCAATCCTTACCTGATCCGCCGGGTCTTCAGGCACCGGTTCACCATCTGACCGCTTCGATGGCAAAGTTCGGCATCGGCCAGTCGGTGACGCGCTTCGAGGACGTCCGCCTGCTCAAGGGCGAAGGCCGTTATCTCAACGACGTCAATCTCCCCGGGCAGGCGCACGCCGTCGTCCTTCGCTCCCCGCATGCCCATGCCCGCATACGCGCCATCGACGTCGACCGGGCCCTCAAGGCTCCCGGCGTCCTCGCCGTCCTCACCGGCGCCGACGTCGAGCGCGACGGCCTGGGCACGATGAAGATGACCCTTCGGCGCAAGCGGCCCGACGGCACGCCGATGTTCGCCCCGCCCCACCGCGGCCTCTCGCAGGAGCGCGTGCGCTATGTCGGCGATCCCATCGCCTTCGTGATCGCCGAGACCCTGGCCCAGGCCAAGGACGCCGCCGACCTCGTCCAGGTCGACTACGATCCGCTTCCCTCGGTCACCTCCACGGCAGCGGCGGGGCCCGGGAGCGCGACGGTGTGGGACGAGTGTCCCGACAATGTCAGCAACGTGTACGAGGCGGGAGACAAGGCCGCCGTGGAGGCCGCCTTCGCGCGCGCGGCGCACGTCGTGCGCCGGCGCTACGTCATCACCCGCGTGCACGCCCAGTACATGGAGCCGCGCGGGGCGCTCGGCGTCTACGATCCCGGCGAGGACCGGTACACGCTCTACGCCGACGTGCAGTATCCCCATCGCGTGCGCAACGCCCTGGCGAGCATGGTCTTCCAGATCCCCGAGCACCAGATCCGCGTCATCGCGGGCGACATCGGGGGCGGGTTCGGGACCAAGGGCTGGCAGTATCCCGAGCACCGGCTCGTCCTGTGGGCCGCGCGCAAGCTCGGGCGCCCCGTGAAGTGGGCCTGCGAGCGTCACGAGGCCATTCCGGCCGACGAGCATGCCCGCGACAACATCAGCGACGCGGAGCTGGCCCTCGACGCCGAGGGACGCTTCCTCGCCCTGCGCGTGCGCACCATCGCCAATCTGGGCGCCTACATCTCGTCCGATCGCAACCTGCTCGCGAGCTTCTCCAACGTGGTCACCCTCGTGGGCGTCTACACCATCCCCGCCGCCCACGTGCAGGTGACGGGCGTCCTCAGCAACTGCAACTCCACCGCGCCGTACCGCGGGGCGGGCCGGCCCGAGGCGATCTACGTCCTCGAGCGCCTCATCGACGACGCCGCGCGCGACCTGGGGCTCGACCGCCTGAAGCTCCGCCGGATGAACATCATCCCGGGGTCTGCCATGCCCTACCGGACATGCCTTGGCGTCACCTACGACTGCGGAGAGTTCGAGAAGGGCATGGACGAGGCGCTCGCCCTGGCCGACGTGGCGGGCTTCCCCGCGCGGCGCGAGGAGTCACGGCGCCGGGGCAAGCTGCGCGGGCTCGGCATCGTCAACGCCATCGAGCGCGCCGCCGCGCCCGGGCTCGAGTACGCGGAGATCCGCTTCAACCCGAGCGGCACCGCCATGGTCCTCATGGGGTCGAAGAACCAGGGCCAGGGCCACGAGACCATCTTCAAGCAGATTGCCCACGAGAAGCTGGGCCTCGACCCCCGCGAGGTCCGCTACATCGACGGCGACACGGACCGAGTGGCCTTCGGCATCGGCTCCATGGGCTCGCGCTCGACGGTGATCGGCGGCACCGCACTCTCCATGGCTGCCGACAAGCTCATCGCCAAGGGCCGGAAGATCGCCGCCCGCCTCCTCGAGGCGGCCGAGCCGGACAACAAGCTTCCGTCGGGCATGGAGCCCGGGTTCTACGAGACCGGCACCTTTTCCCCGCCCGCCGATACCTACCCCAACGGCTGCCACGTCTGCGAGGTCGAGATCGATGCCGAGACGGGCGAGGTCGCCCTCGTCAGGTATGCCGTGGTCGACGATGTCGGCACCGTCATCAACCCGCTGACCCTCAAGGGACAGATCCACGGTGGTATCGCCCAGGGCGTGGGCCAGGCCTTGATGGAGCAGGTCGTCTATGACCCCGAGTCGGGCCAGCTCCTGACCTCCTCGTTCATGGAATACGGCATGCCACGCGCCGATACCTTCTGCGACATCGCGGTGGCGAGTAACACGGTGCCGACCAAGCTCAACCCGCTGGGCGCCAAGGGAGCGGGCGAAGCGGGCACGGTGGGCGCCCTGCCCGTGGTCATCAATGCCGTGATGGACGCCCTCGCCACGGTCGGCGTCCGCGACTTCGACATGCCGGCTACCAGCGATCGCGTGTGGCAGGCCATCCAGGCCGTTCGCGTCACCCGCTGACATGGCCCCGCCCCCCGAGCGCTGGCCGTCGAGCCCGGCGCTGTACCCCGACTCGGCCATCGAGATCGTCGACGAGAGCTTCGCGAAATACCGGATCGGGAACGCCGCCGTCGAGCGCCTCGCCACCGGTTTCCGCTGGGCCGAAGGCCCGGTGTGGTTCGGCGACGGCCGCTATCTCCTGTGGAGCGACATCCCGAACAACCGCATCATGAAATGGGAGGAGGAGACGGGGCGCGTCAGCGTCTTCCGCAAGCCGTCGAACTTCGCCAACGGCAACACGCGCGATCGTCAGGGGCGGCTCGTCACCTGCGAGCACGACAGCCGACGCGTCACGCGCACCGAGTACGATGGCACCATCACCGTGGTGCTGGACCGCTTCCAGGGCAAACCGCTGAACTCTCCCAACGATGTCGTGGTCAAGTCGGACGACTCCATCTGGTTCACCGATCCACCCTTCGGCATCCTCAGCAACTACGAGGGGCACACGGCCACGCCCGAGCTGCCCACCAACGTGTACCGCGTCGACAGGAACGGCCAGGCCATGGTGGCGACCGGAGACATTCCGCGGCCCAACGGCCTCTGCTTCTCGCCCGACGAGAAACGCCTCTACGTCGTGGTCAGCGGCGCGATTCCGCGTGAGATCCGCGTCTTCGACGTGGTGGAGGGCGGCACCAAGCTCGCCAACGGGCGCGTCTTCATCAACACGGGGGCGGGGATCCCGGATGGGTTCCGCTGCGACACCGAGGGCAATCTCTGGTGCGGCTTC
>QHSC01000102.1 GCA_003220345.1 Candidatus Rokuibacteriota bacterium
GCGCGCGCGGTCACGTCGCTCAGGATCCCCGACGCCGGTGCCTCGATCTCGACGGTGACCTTGTCGGTCTCGATCTCGACGATCGACTCGCCCTTCCTCACCAAATCCCCCGGCGCCTTGAGCCAGTGCAGGACCTTGCCGGTCTCCTGCGCCAGCTCGAGCGCCGGCATGATGACGTTGGTGGGCATCGCCGAACGACCCTCAGATCTTCCCGCAGAGCGCCTTCGCCGCCTCGAAGACCATCTTCTCGGAGGGCACGGTGAGGTCTTCGAGCACCGGCGAGAACGGCACGGGCACGTCCATGGCGCCGATGCGCTTGACCGGCGTGTCGAGGTGATAGAAGGCGCCTTCCGCGATCACCGAGGCGATCTCGGCGGTGACGCCGTAGCGCTCGTAGCCCTCGTCCACCACGATGGCGCGCGAGGTCTTCTTGGCCGACTCGATCAGCGCCTGCTTGTCGAGCGGCCAGGTCGTGCGCGGGTCGATCACCTCGGCGCTGAGGCCGACTTCCTCGAGCAGCTTGGCGGCGCCGAGGGCGACCGCCACCATGCTGCTGGTGGCGACGATGGTGACGTCCGTGCCGGCGCGCTTCACCTCCGCCACGCCGAAGGGGATCGTGTACTCCTCGGCCGGCACCGGCCCCTTGACCCGGTACATCATCTTGTCCTCGAAGATGACCACCGGGCTGTCGTCGCGGATGGCCGTCTTCATCAGTCCCTTGGCCTCGTACGGGCCGGATGGCAGCGCCACCTTGAGGCCCGGGATGTGGCTCACCCAGGCGTGGAGCGACTGCGAGTGCTGGGCGGCCGACCGGCGCGTGGCGCCGAGCGTGGTGCGAAAGACGATCGGCACCTTGATCTTGCCGCCCGACATGTAGTGCGCCTTGGCGGCCTGGTTCACCATCTGGTCCATGGTCAGCGTGATGAAGTCGCCGAACATCACGTCGACGATCGGCCGCATGCCGGTCATCGCGGCGCCGACGCCGATGCCGGCATAGCCGGGCTCGGAGATCGGCGTGTCGATGATCCGCTCCGTCCCGAACTCCTGCACCAGCCCCACCAGCGTCTTGAAGGGGTGCCCGGCCTCCGCCACGTCCTCGCCGATGACGAACACCCGCGGGTCGCGCCGCATCTCCTCGGCGATGGCCTCGCGGACCGCCTCGCCGTACGTCAGCTCTCGAACCGCGTCAGGCATAGACGTCCTCGTCCACTTCGCTCACCTCGGGGTATGGCGCGGCCAGCGCGAACTGCACGCCGCTGTCGATCTCCGCCTGCACGTCGGCGCGGATCCGCTCGAAGACGCTCTCGTCGGCGAGCCCATGCGCGGTGAGCCGTGAGGCCAACGTGTGGAGCGGATCGTGGCCGGTCATCCACTCGCGCTCTTCCTCCTTGGTGCGGTACTCGCGGTTGACGTCGCCGACGTGGTGGCCGTAGTACCGGTAGGTCTTGCACTCGAGGAAGGCCGGCCCCTCGCCGCGCCTCGCCCGCTCCACCAACCGCTTCATGGTCGCGTTGACGAGCTGGACGTCCTGGCCGTCGACGCTCTCGGCGTGGACCCCGAAGGCGCGGGCGCGCGCCAGGACCTCGCCGGCAATGGTCTCGCCGCAGGGCGTGTACTCGCCGTAGAGATTGTTCTCGCAGACATAGATGACGGGCAGCTTCCAGAGTGAGGCCATGTTCATCACCTCGTAGAGCACGCCCTGGCCCAGGGCGCCGTCGCCGAAGAAGCACGTCGCGACCTGGCCGGTGCCCCGCATCTTGGCCGAGAGCGCGGCGCCCGTCGCGATGCCGGCGGAGCCCCCCACGATGGCGTTGGCGCCGAGGTTGCCCGTCTCGGGATCGGCGATGTGCATCGAGCCGCCCTTGCCGCGGCAGTAGCCCGGCTCTTTGCCGAGCAGCTCTGCGAACATCCGGTTGACCGACGCCCCCTTGGCCAGGCAGTGGCCGTGGCCGCGATGCGTGCTCGTGATGAAGTCGTCGCGGCGCAGGGCTTCGCAGACACCGACCGCCACGCCCTCCTCCCCGACGTAGAGGTGGGCCAGGCCCGGCATCTTCGCGCCCTTGTAGAGCTCGTTCACCTGCTCCTCGAAGGCGCGAATCTTCGCCATCTGGCGGTACATGTGGAGGTTCTGCTCCAGCTCCAGCCGCGGCTCTATCGCCTGGGTCGTCATCATCCTGCTCCTTCTCCGCCGTCACCGGCGAGTGGTCTCATGGCGCCTCCGGCCCGCTATCGTACTCCAAATCGTGGGCCCGCGGCTCGGCCACGGGCGATCACCGTTGACTTCGTGGCCAGTTGTGCCAGATTTGTGTCCTAACCCGACACGGAGGAACTCGATCATGATCACGAGGTTTGGGAGCCTGTTCGCGGGCCACGTCGATCTGGACAACGAGGGGCTGGACGGCACGCCGGTGAACGATCGCTGGCTATCCGACGAGTATCTGGCCACGGTGTTTCCGAAGAGCGAGGCCATCGCGAAGCTGATGGACCGGACCGGCTACGACATCTTCTGGCTGGCCGAGCACCACTTCCAGCGCGAGGGGTACGAATGCATCCCGAACGTGCTGATGCTGGCCCTGCACCTCTGCCACATCACCCGGAACATCAGGATCGGCTGCGGCTTCAACATTGCCCCGATGTGGCACCCGATCCGGGTGGCCGAGGACTATGCCACGGTCGACTGGCTGACCAACGGCCGGGTCGTCTTCGGCGTCGGGCGCGGCTATCACTCCCGCGAGGTCGAGAGCTTCGGGGCGCCGATCCTCGACCAGGACGCCAACCGCGAGCTCTTCGAGGAGCAGGTCGACATCATCTTCAAGTCGTTCAACGAGCGCGCCTTCGCCCACCAGGGCAAGCACTACACGATCCCGCCGCCGGTGCCCTACCGGGGCTACGAGGTCCGGGAGCTCACCCTGGTACCGCGCCCGAAGACGCTGCCCGTCGAGTGCTGGCAGCCAGTGGTCAGCGCCAGCCAGCGGGCGCTCGACTTCATGGCCAAGCACGGCATCAAGGGCCTCATTGGCGGGGGCGCGGCGGCAGGGGGGGCCAGCGACAAGGTGGTCCACGCCTTCCGTGAAGCGCGCGCCCGCGCCGGACGGGAGACCGAGCTGGGCGGCGACCTCTGCATCGGCTACTCGTTCCACATCGCCGACAGCGTCGAGCAGGGGATCAAGGAGGCGACGCCGTTCTTCGAGGAGAACATCAAGATGTTCGCCCCGCTCGGCTTCGTCCCCGGCCTCACCCCGGAGCAGATCGAGGCGGCCGGCGACCCGAAGCGGGCCCGTCAGGCCAACCTGCCGACGTTGCGCCACGCCATCAAGGCGGGCACCTGGCTGGTCGGCCCGCCGGAGCTGATCGCCGAGCAGCTCATGGAGATCCAGCACAAGTACCCCGGCCTGGAGGTGGTCAACGTCGGCCAGCCCGTCGGCACGCCGCAGGCCGTGATTCTCGAGCAGCTCGAGCGCTTCGCGGCGGAGGTCATGCCGGCCTTCAAGAGCAAGTAGCGGGTTCCCCGCGAGAGACGGTAAGATCGGCGTCGTGCGCTACCACTTCTCGGGTATCGCCGGCGCCGGCGTGAATCCGCTGGCGCGGCTGATGCGCGCTCGCGGGCATCAGGTCCAGGGCTCCGACCGCTCCTTCGATCAAGGCAAGAACCGCGACGTCGCCGACGAGCTCTGCGCGCTCGGCATCGAGGTGCGACCCCACGATGGGAGCGCCATCACGCGCGATCTCGATCGCGTCGTCTTCTCGGTCGCCGTCGAAGACGACACGCCGGAGATGCGCCGAGCGCGGGAGCTCGCCCTCGAACGCGTGGCGCGGCCCGCCCTCCTCGCCGAGATCATCAACGGCGGGCATCCGAGCGTCGCCGTCGCGGGCACGAGCGGAAAGAGCACGATCACGGGTATGGTCGCCTGGCTCCTTCGCGAGTCCGGTCTGCCCGCCACGGTGCTCGGCGGCGCCGCGCGCGTCGACGAGCGCGGTGTCGGCTGCTTGATGGCGGGGCCCGACGGAGGCCCGGTGATCGCGGAGGCGTGCGAGTCGGACGGGACGCTCGTCGGCTATCGGCCGACCGTCGGCCTCGCGCACAACATCAGCCGCGATCACGCCGAGGTCGAGGCACTGAGAACGCAGTTCGGCGCCTTCGCGAAGAATTGCCGAAAGCTCCTCGCCAACGCCGCGTGTCCCGAAGCGAGCGCCCTCGCCCGGACGATCGGCGGGGTCACCTACGGCATCGCGGCGGGCGCCGATCTCCCGCTCGAGGTGATCACGCCGGGCCCGGATCGCGCCCGGGGCGCGCTCCACGCGGGGGCGGCGGGTGTCCTCTCGCTCGACGTTCCTCAGCCGGGCGTACACAATCTCGAGAACGCTGCCGCCGCCGCGCTGGTCGCGCTCGAGCTGGGCGTGCCCGCCGCAGCGATCGGGCCCGCCCTGGCCCGCTTTCCGGGGGTGGCCCGGCGATTTCAGGTCATCGGCGCCACGGCCCGCGGCATCCGCGTGGTCGATGACTACGCTCACAACGGGGAGAAGATCCGGGCCGCGCTCACCACGGCGCAGGCGGGCGCCGACCGCGTGATCGCCATCTTCCAGCCGCACGGCTTTGGCCCGGCGCGATTCCTCCGCGCGGAGCTCCGCGCCCTCGTCCCCCGTCTGCTCCGCTCTCAGGATCGCTTCTGCTACGCGGAGATCTTCTACGGCGGCGGGACCGTCGCGCGCGACATCTCGGGCAAGATGCTGGCCGATGATCTTCCACCCGAGCTCGGCTGCGGGTATGCCGAGAATCATGACGCGGTCGTACGCTGGGTCGCGCGCGAGGCACGGAAGGGTGACACGGTGCTGCTCATGGGAGCGCGAGACCCGGACCTTTCCCGCCTGGCCCGGGCGATCTTCCGGGCCCTCGACGACCCCGCTGCCTGATACCCGCCGCGCCCACGAAGAGTCTGGCAGTCTTCTGATGCCAAACACCTTGACCGTAAAGGATTTTTGAGCTACCCTCCATTAGTGGAATTGGCGCCTCTCTCCCCCGCCGTAGCCAGTCAGAGGCCTCTATGATCCGCAGCATGACCGGGTACGGCCGCGCCGAGATGGCGAGCCCGCGTCTGAGCCTCTCCGTGGAGTGCAAGTCGCTCAACCACCGCCACCTCGACATCGCCCTCAAGCTGCCGCGCGCCCTGTCCGCGCTCGAGCTCGATGCGCGCCGGATCATCCAGGCGGCCGTCCAGCGCGGCAGGATCGAAGTCAGCGTGAGTGTCGCGCCCGTCGAGGGCGCGCCCTCGACCAATCTCGTCGTCAACATGCCGCAGGCTCGGGCGTACGTGGACGTGGCCCGGCGCGTCGGCGACCACTTGAAGATCGGCGGTGCGTTGGCCCTGCAATGGCTTCTCGAGCAGCCCGGCGTCATCTCGCGCGAGGAGCAGACGCCCCTCTCCACGGAGGAAGGCTGGCCGCTCCTTCACGACGGGCTGGCCAAGGCGCTGGCGGAGCTGTGCGGCCGGCGCGAGGCGGAAGGCGCCGCCCTCGACAAGGAGCTCCGGGCCCTCCTCGCCACCATGGGCGAGCACGTTGGCGTGGTCGCCGCGCGCGGTCCCCTCGCCCTCGAGCGCAAGCAGCAGCGCCTTCGCGAGCGAATCCAGGCGCTCCTGGCCGGCACGCCGCTCGACGAAGGGCGCCTGGCCACCGAGGTCGCCATGTGGGCCGAGAAGAGCGACGTCACGGAGGAGCTGGCGCGGCTCCGGTCGCACATGGGCGAGTTCGCGCGGCTGCTCGACGAGGGCGGGGCCGTGGGCCGCACCCTCGACTTCCTCATCCAGGAGATGAACCGCGAGGTCAACACGGTGGGGTCCAAGGCCGATGACCTCGAGCTGTCCCAGGCCGCCATCGCGGCCAAGTCCACGCTCGAGAAGCTTCGCGAGCAGGTGCAGAACATCGAATAGGTGAGATGGAACTCATCAAGCGGCGCGGGGCACTGATCGTGGTGTCAGCTCCCTCGGGAGCGGGCAAGACCACGCTCTGCCACGAGGTGCGCCAGCTCGTGCCCGATCTCTTCTACTCGGTCTCGTACACGACGCGGGCGCCCCGGCCGGGAGAGGTCGACGGCAAGGACTTCCACTTCGTGACGGACGTCGAGTTCCTGGCCATGCGCGACCGGGACGAGTTCGCGGAGTGGGCGGAAGTGCACGGCCACCGCTACGGCACGCCTGCCAAGGCCCTGGAGAGCGCGCTGGAGCGCGGGCTCGACGTGATCCTGGACATCGACACCCACGGCGCGCGGCAGCTGCGCCAGCGGTATCCCGAGGCCGTCTCCATCTTCATCATGGCGCCGTCCATGAAGGAGCTGGAGGCGCGGCTCCGGGAGCGGAAGAGCGACGCGGCCGTCGAGATCGTGCGCCGTCTCAATCGGGCGCGCGAGGAGATCTCGGCGTGGCGCCAGTACGACTACCTCATCATCAACCGGGACGTCAAGGAGGCCGTGGACCAGCTCGCCACCGTGATCCAGGCGGAGCGCTGGCGCACAAGCCGGCTCACCCTGAAGTTCCCAGACGTGGAGGTGCCAGAGTGATGTCATTCCCGTCCTTGGAGCAGTCTCTCGACAAGGTCTCGAACCGCTATCTCCTGGTGGTGCTCGCCGCCAAGCGCGCCCGCCAGCTCAATCGCGGCGCCGTGGCCCAGGTCGACACGAAGCGGAAGAAGCCCACCAGCACCGCCCTCGAGGAAATCGCGCAGGCCAAGGTGGGTTACCGCGTGCGCGAAGCCGAGGAGCCGTCCAAGACCTGAAGGGGCCCATGACTCTCTCGGGCAAGCAGATCGTTCTCGGTGTCACGGGCAGCATCGCCGCCTACAAGGCGGTGCTGCTCCTGCGGGAGCTGACCGCCCGCGGAGCCGAGGTGACAGTGGTGATGTCGGCCAACGCCGAGCATTTCGTGGGCGCCCTCACCTTCCGCACGCTCTCGGGCCGGCCTGTCCTCTCGAGCCTCTTCGACCCCCAGAGCGAGGAGGCCGTCGAGCACGTGGCTCTCGCCGAGCGGGCGGATGCCTTCGTGGTGGCGCCGGCCACGGCCAATCTCCTGGCCAAGGCCGCCCACGGCATCGCCGACGACTTCCTGACCACCCTCCTCCTCGCCACGAGATGCCCGGTGCTGATGGCGCCGGCCATGGACGGCGGCATGTGGGACCACGCGGCCGTGCAGGCCAATGTCGAGACGCTGCGCGAGCGCGGGGTCACCGTGCTCGAGCCCGAGGCCGGCGCGCTCGCCTCGGGCCTCTCCGGACGCGGCCGACTGCCCGAGGTGCCCACCCTCGTCGAGGCCGTCGAGCGCGCCCTGACCCCGCAGCGCGATCTGGCCGGCGAGCGCGTCCTCGTCACCTCCGGGCCCACCCGCGAGCCCATCGATCCCGTCCGCTATCTCTCGAACCGCTCCTCCGGCAAGATGGGCCACGCCGTCGCGTCCGCCGCCCTCCGTCGCGGCGCCGAAGTGGTGCTGATCTCGGGCCCGACGACGCTCCAGCCGCCTCCCGGCGCCGTCTACGTCCCCGTGCAGACCGCGGAGGAGATGCGCGAGGCCTCGCTGCAGCACCTGGCGTCCGCGAGCGTGGTCATCAAGGCCGCGGCCGTGGCCGACTATCGGGTCGAGCGGCCCAGCGCGACCAAGATCAAGTCGGGAGGCAAGGACGAAGGGCTCACGCTCAGTCTCGTGGCCAACCCGGACATCCTCAAGGAGCTCGCCCAGCGAAAGGGCGGCGCCTTCCTCGTCGGCTTCGCCGCCGAGACGAATGACGTGCGCAAGCACGCCGCCGACAAGCTCCGCGCCAAGGGGGTCGATCTCCTCGTCGTCAACGACGTCAGCCAGCAGGGCATCGGCTTCGACGCCGAGGACAACCAGGTCCTCCTGCTCGACCGCTGGGGCGGCACCCTCGAGCTGCCGCGCATGAGCAAGCTCGAGGTGGCGCACGCCATCCTCGACCGCGTCCTCGCGCTCCGCTCCACGCCGAAGACGCGCCGCGCTCAGCCCTCGCACTGACCGCGATGGAGGATCCCCGGCTCGCGCTGGGCGAGGCCCTGGCCGCCGCCGCCGACACGCTCCGCCACCACCGCGATCTCGGCTTGACGGAGATCGCGTGCCAGATGACCTCGTCGCGAGATCCCGGCGCCGAGCTCGCCGCGCAGGAGCGCGCCCTCCAGGGGTGCCCGCGCTGCAAGCTCTCCAAGAGCCGCTCCACCGTCGTTTTCGGCTCGGGCAACCCGCGCGCGCGTTTCGTGGTCATCGGCGAGGGACCGGGCGAGGAAGAGGACAAGCAGGGCAAGCCCTTCGTCGGCCGCGCCGGGCAGCTCCTGACCAAGATGCTCGCCTCCGTGAAGTTCGATCGCGAGCGCGATTGCTACATCTGCAACGTGGTCAAATGCCGCCCCGAGCGGAACCGCAATCCCGAGCCCGACGAGGTGGCGGCGTGCAATCCGTTCCTGCTCGCCCAGCTCGACACCATCCAGCCCGCGGTCATCCTGGCCATGGGCAACTTCGCCGCCCAGACGATGCTGGGCACCAAGGACGGCATCACCAAGCTCCGCGGGCGCGCGTACTCCTACCGCGACAGCGTGCTGGTGCCGACCTTCCACCCGGCGTTCCTGCTGCGCAATCCGGGCGACCAGTACAAGCGCATGGCCTGGGACGATCTCAAGCTCGCGCGGCGCGAGTGGGAGCGCTTGACGAGCGGATGATCGCGGAGGTGGTGTTCGACCTTCCGCTCGACCATCCCTTCTCGTATCTCCTTCCCGGCGACCTGAAGCTCGCGTGCGGCCAGCGGGTGAGGGCGCCGCTCGGCGGGCGCGGCACCCGCGTGGGCGTGGTGGTGGCCCTCCGCGAAGGGGACGAGTCGGGCCTGCGGCCCGTCCAGCACGTCGTGGATGCGGCGCCCATCGTTTCCGCAGCCGGTCTCGACCTTGGCCGCTGGATCGCCGACGAGAGTCTCTCGTCCTGGGGCTCGACGCTCCTCGCTCTCGTGCCCCCGCCCTCGCGCGCCCGGCGCGCCGAGTCGGTGGCTCCCGCTCCCGACCGGGCGCCATCGATCCCGGCCCGCGAACCGGAGCTGTGGACCTCCGCGGACCGTGACGAGCGGCTCACGGCCATGCTGGCCGCCGAGTCCGAGGCCGCGCTCGTCATCGCCCCCGACACCGCGAGCGCGGCCCGCTGGGCGCGGCGACTCGACGCCGCCCGGCTCGATAGCGGGGCGGGCGAAGCCGAGCGCCGAGAGGCCTGGTTCGCGGCCGCGCGGGGTCGCGCGCGCGTCGTGGTGGGCACGCGCGGCGCGCTCCTCGCGCCCCTGCCGCCGCCCACCACGCTGGTCCTGCTCGAGGAGCACGACCCCGCGCACAAGCCGCCCGGGCCACCGCGGCTTCACTCGCGCGACATCCTCATGCGGCGCGCCGCCCTCGACGGCAGCCGCCTCATCCTCCTCTCGGGGGCGCCGTCGGTCGAGAGCTGGGCGCGAGTCGACGAGGGCGCCGTCAGGAGCCTCCCCGACGGCGGCGGCGCCTGGCCCCAGATCATCGCGGCCGACACGCGCGGCATCCTGCGCAACCATCCCCTTACCCTGCCTCTCACCCGGGCGATCGAGGAGATGTCCCGGCGAGGCCGCGGCGTCGCGCTCATCGTGGGCCGCGCCACGGGCGTGCTCGGCTGCAATGATTGCGGCGCGCTCCTGAGCTGCCCCGATTGCGCGGTGCCGCTCCAGGTCCGCCGCGATCGGCGCGCGCTCGTGTGCCGCCTCTGCGCCCGTGTGGAGCCGCTCCCGGATCGGTGTCCGGCGTGCGGGGGCCGGCGGCTCGCCCCGTTCGGCTGGGATCCCGAGCGCGTCGAGGCCTCGGTGCGCCGGCGCTTCCCACGCCTCACCGTCTCCCGCTCCGATCCGGGCGCCCAGGTCGTGATCGGGACATCGGCCTTGCTGCGCGGGGGCAGCCCCGGCCGATGGGGCGCGGTGGGATTCGTCTGGCTGGATGGCTTCCTGCGCGTCCCGGACTTTCGCGCGAGCGAGCGTGTCTTCCAGCTTCTCTGGGCGGCGGCGGAGGCGGTGGGCGGCTCCGGCCGCGTGATCGCCCAGACGCTTCACGCCGATCACTATGCGCTCGCCGCGGCCAGGAACCGCGAGCGCGAAGCCTTCTATCGCCAGGAGCTGGGCTTCCGCGCCGAGCTCGGCTACCCGCCATACAAGCGCCTGTGCCACGTCTCCGCGCGTGGCAAGACGGCCGCGACGGCGCGCGCGCTCCTCGAGGAGGCCGCGGCGGCCATCGCCGGCGTCGCTGGCCTCACCATCTACCCGCTCGCGGCGCTGGGCGCTCCCGGAGCCGCGTCGGCCGCGCGCTGGCGCTTCGTGATCAAGGGCCCCGCCGAGCTGCCCCGGCTCATCGCCCCCGCGCTCCGTCCCTTTCTCGAGCGGGGCCGGCGCTCCGGCGGTGTGGTAGAAATAGAGATGGACCCGGTGACGACCTAGTCTTTCGCGAGCCGAGCGAAGAGGACCTACACCCAGTGGCATTGCTCGACATCAAGCTCTACGGCGACCCCTCGCTCCGGCGAAAAGCGTCGCACGTCCGAGAGGTCACGCCCGAGCTCCGCCGGCTGATCGGCGACATGGTCGAGACGATGTACCACCAGATCGGCATCGGCCTCGCCGCGCCACAGGTGGGCATCCCCTATCGCCTGCTCGTGATGGACGACGGCAAGGGCGGCGCGCGCGCCCTCATCAATCCCATCATCACGGGTCGAGGCGGATCCGTGGTCGATGAGGAGGGATGTCTCTCGTTGCCCGGCATCTTCGGGGACGTCGAGCGCAGCAAGTGGATCTCCGTCCAGGCCACGGACGACGACGGCAAGCCCATCGACTTCGAGGCCCAGGGTCTCCTCGCGCGCGTCATCCAGCACGAGATGGATCACCTGGACGGCGTGCTCTTCATCGACCACCTCTCGCCCGTGGCGCGCGATCGCATCAAGAAGAAGATCCAGAAGCACGGCTTCCCCAAGGAGCGTTCCTCTCGAGCATTCGCGCTCTAACCGCAGTGCGAGCCAAGACGCTGCCGACGAGCCGCAGGCGAGGAGAGCGGCGAGGCGAGTTTCCAAACTAAGCCCCATGCGCGTTCTCTTCTACGGCACGCCGGAGTTCGCGCTGCCCACCTTCGAGGCCCTGCTCGAGCGTCACGCCGTCGTTGCCGCCATCACCCAGCCCGACAAGCCCGCCGGTCGCGGCCAGCGGGTGACGCCGCCCCCCGTCAAGAAGCGCGCGGAGCGGGCGGGAGTGCCGGTGATCCAGCCGACGCGCCTGCGCGAGCCCGGCTGGCCCGAGCGGCTCGCCGAGCTCGACGCGGACATCGCGGTGGTCGTGGCCTTCGGTCAGATCCTGCCCAAGGCCGTGCTCGACGTCCCGCGCCGCGGGTCCATCAACGTCCACGCCTCTCTCCTGCCGCGCTATCGCGGCGCCGCGCCCATCGCCTGGGCGATCATGCGCGGCGAGACGGAGACGGGCATCACGACGTTCCAGATGGATCCGGGCATGGACACGGGCGCGCTCCTGCTGTCTGAGTCGACGCCCATCGGCCCCGACGAGACGGCGGGCGAGCTCTCCGCGCGCCTCAGCGAGATCGGCGCGCGCGTGATGATCCCCACGCTCGACGAGCTGGATTCGCTGGCGCCGAAGCCGCAGGACCACGCGCAGGCGACCCTGGCCCCGCGGCTGAAGAAAGAGGACGGCTGGCTACGCCTGGGCGACCCCGCCCGCGAGCTCGTCAACCGCGTGCGCGGCTGCAATCCATGGCCGGGCGCCAGCGTGATGACACCCGCCGGCCGGCTCATCGTCTGGCGCGCCGCCGCCGTTCCGCACCCAGGCACGGCGGCGCCCGGCACGCTCGTCCTGAGCGGCCCCGGCGCCACGTGCGTCGCGACGGGAAGCGGCCTGCTGCTGCCCGTGGAAGTTCAGCCCGAGAGCCGGAAGCCCATGGCCTGGGAAGAGTTCCTCCGCGGCGCCCGCCTCGGTCCGGGGGCGGTGATCACGGAGCTGGGCGCGTGAGCCCGGTGCTGCGCGCGGGCCCGGTCTCCCAGGCGCGCTACGAGGCGCTGCGCATCCTCGTGCGCGTGGAGGAAGACCGCGCCTTCGCCGACATCGTTCTCGAGCACGCCCTCGAGCAGGCGCGTCTCGACCCCCGCGAGGCGGGACTGTGCACGGAGCTGGTCTACGGCACGCTCCGGTGGCGCCGTCACCTCGACTGGCGGCTCGCCCCGCATCTCAATCGCCCGCTCGACAAGCTCGATCCCTGGGTGCGGACGGTCTTGCGCCTCACCGCCTACCAGCTCTTCTTCCTCGACCGCGTCCCTCGCTGGGCGGCCGTGGACGAAGCGGTCAGCCTGGCCAAGCTCAAGGCGCGCAAGCCGGGCCCGCCGGAGTTCGTCAACGCCGTCCTGCGCTCACTCACCCGCGCGGCGGGCCCGCCGCCCCTGCCCGCCGGGCCCGTCGAGGCCGCGGCCGTGCGCTGCTCGTTTCCCGACTGGATCGCCGCGCGCTGGATCGCGCGCTACGGCCAGCCCGAGGCGGAAGCGCTCATGCTCGCCTCGAACGAGCGGCCTCCGACCACGATGCGCGTGAACCTCCTTCGCATCACGCGTGAGGCGCTGGCCGGGCGGCTCCGCGACGAAGAGCTGGCCTCCACGCGTCCGACCGCGCTCGCCCCCGAGGGGCTCCTGATTGACCGCGGCGCCGTCGGCCGCTGGGCCGCCTTCGCGGCGGGCTGGTGCACGATCCAGGACGAGGCCTCCATGCTCGTCGCGCGCCTCCTCGACCCTCAGCCGGGGGAGCTGGTGGCCGATGCCTGCGCCGCGCCGGGAACCAAGGCGACCCATCTGGCCGAGCTGATGCGAAACCGCGGGCGCATCGTCGCCATGGATCCGCAGGCGGCCAGGCTCAAGCTGGTGCCGAAGAGCGCCGCGCGCCTCGGCATCACCATCATCGAGCCGCGCGTGGGCGGCGCGGCGGCCCTGGCCGGGCGCTGGAAGGGCAAGTGCGATCGCGTGCTGGTAGACGCGCCCTGCTCCAACCTGGGCGTGCTCCGCCGCAATCCGGAAGTGAAGTGGCGCCGCACCGAGGAGGACCTGCGGCGCCTCCAGGACAAGCAGCGGACCATCCTCGAGGCCGCCGCCTCCATGGTCAAGCCGGGCGGCCGTCTCGTCTACGCCACGTGCTCACTCGAGCCAGACGAGAACGAGGCCGTCGTCGCCACGCTCCTCGCAGGCCACGGGCCGTGGCAGGTGGATCCGCCCGAAGGCTTTCCGGTGGCGCCCGACGCCGCGGGCTACGTTCGCCTCTTTCCCCACGTGCACGGCACCGACGGCTTCACCGCGATCAGGCTACAAAAGCGCCCGTGACGAGCTCGGAAGCGTCCTCACGTTTGCGGGACCGCAACCGATGGAGTAAGGTCGACTGAGCATGAAGATCGCGCCGAGCATTCTCTCCGCGGATTTCGCCGCGCTGGGCGAGGCGGTGGCGCGGGTCGAGGCGGGCGGGGCCGATCAGCTGCACGTGGACGTCATGGACGGCCGCTTCGTGCCCAACCTGACCATCGGGCCGCCCGTGATCGAGTCCATCCGCAAGCGCACGCGGCTGCCCCTGGACGTCCACCTGATGATCGTCGAGCCCGAGCGTTACATCGAGACCTTCGTTCGCGCGGGCGCGGACATGCTGACGGTCCATGTCGAGGCCTGCACCCACCTGGACCGGATCCTCCACCAGATCAAGGAAGCCGGGGCCAGGGCCGGGGTGGCGCTCAACCCGGCCACCGGGCCTCAGGCCATCGAATGGGTGCTGGACGACCTCGATCTCATCCTGGTCATGTCGGTCAATCCGGGCTTCGGAGGACAATCCTTCATACCCTCTTCGATCGCAAAGGTGCGCCAGATAAAGAGTTTGGTCGGCACTCGGCCAATCGAGATCTCCGTGGACGGCGGCGTCAAGAGCGACACAGCCGGGCCCCTGGCCAAGGCGGGAGCGACCATGCTGGTGGCCGGATCTGCCATATTCGGCGCCCAGGATCCGGGCCAGGCTGTGAAGGATTTGCGGGGTGCGTCGGAAGTACTGAAGTAGGCTTGACTTTTTACCCCTCCATCAGTAGTCTTTAGTGTTTCTTGAAGGCTCTTTCAGGGGTTAAGCCATGCTCGACAGCCTCACCACGCGCCTCACAGGCATCTTCGACCGGCTCCGCGGATTTGGCCGGCTGACGGAGGAGAATATCCAGGAGGCGCTGCGCGAGGTGCGCGTGGCGCTTCTCGAAGCGGACGTCAATTTCAAAGTCGTGAAGGGCTTCATCGAGCGCGTTCGGGTCAAGGCCATCGGCCAGGACGTGCTCACCTCGCTGACGCCGGGCCAGCAGGTCGTCAAGATCGTCCGCGACGAGCTGATCGAGCTGCTGGGTGGCTCGGGCCATCGCCTCGCCCTGGCCTCGCATCCGCCCACGGTCGTCATGCTGGTAGGCCTGCAGGGCTCGGGCAAGACCACGTCCGCCGCCAAGCTCGCCCGTCACTTCCAGAAGCAGGGGCAGCATCCCATCCTCGCCTCGGCCGACGTCTACCGTCCCGCTGCGATGGAGCAGCTGCGGCGGCTCGGCCAGGAGCTCGGCATTCCTGTGCTGGGCGAGGAATCGCGGAAGCCCGTGGACATCTGCCGTGCGGCCCGCGACGAGGCGGCCCAGCGGGGTCTCTCGCCGCTCATTCTCGACACGGCGGGGCGCCTTCACGTCGACGAGGAGATGCTCGACGAGCTCCGCGCCATCAAGAAGGAGACCGGGCCTCATCACGTGCTCCTGGTCGTGGACGCCATGACGGGCCAGGACGCCATCACGGTGGCCGACAAGTTCAACGCCGCCGTCGGCATCGATGCCGTGATCCTGACCAAGATGGACGGCGATGCCCGCGGCGGAGCTGCCCTCTCGGTGCGGGAGGTGACGGGCCGGCCCATCGCCTTCGTGGGCGTGGGGGAGAAGACCGACGCCCTCGAGCCCTTCCATCCCGATCGTCTCGCCCAGCGCATCCTGGGGATGGGCGACGTGCTTTCGCTCGTCGAGAAGGCCCAGGCCAACGTCGACGCCACGCAGGCCGCGGAGCTGGAGCGGAAGATTCGCGACGAGAGCTTCTCGCTCGAAGACTTCGCCGCCCAGCTCAAGCAGCTCCGCTCCATGGGGCCGCTCGGCCAGCTCCTGGACATGATCCCGATGTTCAAGGGCGCCAAGGGGATGCCGAAAGAGCTCAAGGGCGAGGAGCAGGATCTCAAGAAGTACGAGGCCATCATCGGCTCGATGACGCCCGAGGAGCGGGTGAAGCCGCAGGTCATCAACGGCAGCCGCCGCACGCGCATCGCCAAGGGCAGCGGCACCCAGGTCTCCGACGTCAACCGGCTCCTGAAGCAGTACGCGCAGCTCAAGCAGATGATGAAAGGCTTGAAGCAGATGGAAGGGCGCATGGGCAAGCTGAAAGGGGCCCTCCCCTTTCTTCCCAGGTAACAGGCATGGCCCGATGACCGTCAACTCCAGAGAGAGGTGAACAGTGGCCGTACACATCAGGCTGAGAAGGACAGGAACGACCAAGAAGCCGGCCTACCGCGTGGTGGTGGCCGACTCGCGGGCCGCGCGCGACGGGCGCTTCATCGAGGTGATCGGGCACTACAACCCGCTCACCAAGCCGCCCACGCTCAAGATCGAGACGGAGAAGGCGGCGGAGTGGATCAAGAAGGGCGCGCAGCCGTCGAACACCGTCAAGAACCTGCTGGCCGTGGCCCTGAAGGCGGCCAAGGTCTAGGACGGCCGTGACCGCGGACGCTCTCGTCGCGGTGGGAGAGGTGCTCCGGCCCTGGGGGCTGGGCGGCGAGGTGCGGGTGCGACCGCTGACCGACCGCCCCGAGGAGCGCTTCCGCGCTCTGCGCGATTGCGTGCTGTGGGATCCGCGGCCCGATCGGCGCGAGCCGTGCCGCATCACCTCGTGCCGCTTCGAGGCGGAGACGGTGCTGGTGAGAGTGGAAGGCGTGACATCGCCCGAGGCCGCGCAGCGGCTCACGGGACGGCTGCTCGCGGTGGCGCAGGAGGACGTGCTCCCCGCTCCCGAAGGGTCCTTCTATCCCTGGGAGATGGCGGGCGCGGCCGTGGAGACGCCCGATGGCCGTCGCGTCGGGGAGTTCGTCAGGGTCGAGGGCACCGAGGCGCAGCCGCTCTGGGTCGTCGCCGAGAACGGGCGAGAGCACCTGGTGCCGGCCGTGCCCGAGATCGTCGTCGAGGTGAACCGGGCCGAGCGGAGGATCGTGATCGATCCGCCGGAAGGGCTACTCGAGCTGTGAGAGTGGACATCGTCACCCTGTTCCCGGGCATGGTCGAGCCGGCTCTTGCCGACTCCATCGTGGGGCGGGCGCGCGAGCGCGGGCTCGTGGATCTCCGCGTCCACAACCTGCGCGACTGGGCCGCGGGTAAGCACCGCGTGACGGACGACACGCCGTTCGGCGGCGGCGGCGGCATGATCATGAAGCCCGAGCCGCTGGCCGCGTGCATCGAGGCGCTGCGGGGGCCGGAGAGCCGGGTCGTCCTCCTCGACCCCGCGGGGCGGCGCTTCACGCAGGAGGTGGCGCGGGAGTACGCCAGCCGGCCGCACCTGGTGCTGCTGTGCGGGCGCTACGAGGGCGTGGACGAGCGGGTGCGGGAGCATCTCGTCGACGAGGAGCTGTCCATCGGCGACTACGTGCTGTCGGGCGGGGAAGCGGCCGCGCTGGTCGTGGCCGAGGCGGTGACGCGGCTCCAGCCGGGCGCCCTCGGCGACGCGGGCGCTCCCACGCGGGATTCGTTCTCCCGGGGGCTGCTCGAGCATCCGCACTACACGCGCCCCGAGGTGTTCCAGGGCTGGGGAGTGCCGGACGTGCTCCGCTCGGGCGATCACGCGCTGATCGAGCGGTGGAAGCGCCTCATGGCCGTGTGGCGGACATGGCAGCGGCGGCGGGAGCTGCTGGAAACGGCGGATCTCTCGCCCGAGGAGCAGAAGTGGGTGGACGGCTTTCGACAGGGCCGGACACCGGATGACTACCTCGCCCAGGGACGGGCGACTCATGAGTAAGGAGTGACGAGTCATGCACGCCATTCACATCGTGGACGCGGGACAGCTCAAGAAAGATCGCGGCGGCTTCGCCCCGGGCGACACCGTGCGCGTCTCCGTCAAGGTTGTCGAGGGTGAGAAAGAGCGCCTGCAGGCCTTCGAGGGCGTGGTGATCCGCAAGCGCGGGGGCGGGGCCGGGGCCTCGTTCACCGTGCGGCGCATCTCCTACGGCGTGGGCGTGGAGCGGACCTTTCCCCTCCACTCGCCGCGCATCGACAAGATCCAGGTGACCAAGCGCGCGACGGTGCGGCGCTCGAAGCTTTACTACCTGAGAGAGCTGGCCGGCAAGGCGGCGCGCCTCAAGGAGAAGCGCGTGGCCCAGGTGCCGGCTTCGGGCGAGTCGGAGTAGGGCAGAGCCGAGGGAGGATCCGGCCACGGGCGCACCGTATCGCTTCGAGCTGGCGGCATGGCGGCGCGGCTTCGTCCGCGTGGCCGGCGTGGACGAGGCGGGGCGCGGCCCCCTGGCGGGGCCGGTGGTGGCGGCGGCGGTGATTCTCGAGGCAGGGACGCGGATCAAAGGCGTCGATGACTCGAAGCGGCTCACCCCGGAGCAGCGGAAAGAGCTCGACGGGGTGATCCGGACCCGGGCGGTGTCCATAGGGGTCGGCATCATGGACTCCCGGACGATCGATCGGGTGAACATCCTGGAGGCCACGCGGCGGGCCATGCGCCTGGCGCTGGGCGCGCTCGGGCAGGAGCCCGAGCTGGTGCTGACGGACTTCGTGTTTCTCGACGGGTTGCCGTGTCCGCAGCGGAACCTGGTCGATGGAGACCAGCGGTCGGCCACGGTGGCCGCCGCGTCGATCATTGCCAAGGTGGCAAGGGACGGGATCATGAAAGAGGCGGATCGCGAGTACCCCCAGTACGGCTTCGGCCAGCACAAGGGCTACGCGACTCCCGAGCATCGTGCCGCGCTCATGGCGCACGGGCCCTGTCCCCTCCATCGCCGCTCTTTCGCCGGCGTGAGCCAGCCGGATCTGTTCCCGGAGCTGTTTTCGATCCCAGTGAACGAGGTGTGAACAATGGCAACAGACACAAGAAGGCCCACCGGCATCAAGGGTGAAGAGGAGGCGGCCCGTTTCCTCTCGCGGTGCGGGTACGCCATCCTCGACAAGAACGTCCGCACGCGCGTCGGCGAGATTGATCTCGTGGCGAAGGAGGGCAAGACCCTCGTCTTCGTCGAGGTCAAGACGCGCAAGGAGATCGCGGAGGCGCCGCCTCCGGTGCCCCCGCAGGCCGGCGTCCACACGCGCAAGCAGAACAAGCTGGGAAAGCTGGCCCAGAGCTATCTCAAGCTCAAGCGCCTGCGCGAGCAGCCGTGCCGCTTCGACGTGGTCGCCGTCGTGGTCAACGACGACGGCGGCGTCAAGGCGATCCGGCACATCCCGAACGCGTTCTCGGTAGCTGCGTGGTAGTTCGAGGCGCAGCCGAAGGCGAGCCGAGGGCTGAGTAGATGGCTCGAGGCACCGCGACGGTCCCCATGGACCGCGCGGAGGTCTTTGAGGAGACGCTGAGGCTTCAGCCGGGCAAGACTGCGCTCGTGGTCGTGGACATGCAGCGGGCGTTCCTCGACCGGGGCGAGGCCATGGAAGTGCCGGCGGCCCGGGAGATCGTTCCCCAGATCCGCGCGCTCCTCGATCTCTTCCGCAGCAAGCGCCTCCCCGTCGTCTTCACCGAATTCACCTATTCCGAGCAGATGCCCATCCTTGTGGGCCTTCTTCACCCCGAGCACCGTCGCGCCGCCCCCGGCGCTCCCCGAGGCTTCGGTCTGCCCTCCTCGTCCTGCCTCTTGGGCGAAGCCAATGTCCACGTCGTCCCCGAGCTCGCTCCCGAACCCGACGAGCTCGTGGTCGCCAAGCACTACTACGACGGCTTCAACGGCACCAGCCTCGACTCGGCCCTGCGCGCCCGCGGCATCACCCATCTCGTGGTCACGGGCACCCTGACCGACATCTGCGTCTTGGCCACCGTGATCGGCGGCATGAACCGCGAGTACCGCATGACGGTGGTCGAGGACGCCACGGCCACCCTCTGGCCCGAGATCCAGCGCGCCACCCTGGACATCATCCGCCGCGCCTACGCCCGCGTCGTCACCACCAAGCAGCTCGCCGAGGAGATCGGCCGCTGGTAGCCGATCCAGGCTGGCCTGTGATACGTTTCTGCCCATGAACGACAGGCTCCGCTTCTCGGGCTGCATTCCCGCGAACCTGCTTCCCTTCACCGCCGATCTGCAGATCGACGTGGCGGCCTACAAGAAGCACCTGCGCTGGCTCGCCGATACGAAGGGGGTGACGGGGATCGTGGCCAATGGGCACGCCGCCGAGGTGTCCTCGCTCTCGCGCGAGGAGCGCAGGCGGGCGCTGGCCCTGGCCCTCGAGGAAATCGGCGGCAAGGTGCCCGTGATCGCGGGCGTCTACTCCGACGGCACGCAGGAGGCCGTCGAGCTCGCGCGCGATGCCAAGGCCGCGGGCGCCTCGGGACTGCTCGTCTTCCCGCCGACCATCTTCATGTGGGGCGCGCAGGTGAAGCCGGACATGGTCCTCCGCCATTTCTCGATGCTGGCCGACGGGGTGGACCTGCCCCTGGTCGTCTTCGAGTATCCGCTGGCCTCCGGCATGGGCTATTCGGCGGAGACCCTGGCCGAGCTCTGCAAGATTCCCACGGTGGTCGGCGTCAAGGACTGGTCCAACGACATCGTGTCCTACGAGAAGAACCTGCGCGCGCTGCGCGCCTCGGCGCGTCCGGTGGCCATGCTCTCCTCCTTCACCGTGTCGCTCATGGCGAGCTTCTGCCTGGGCGCCGACGGGTGCATCTCGGGCATGGGCAGCGTGGTCGCCGACCTCCAGGCCGAGCTCTTCGCCGCCGTGAAGACGGGCAATCTTGCCGAGGCCCACCGCATCAACGACCGGCTGGCGCCGCTCGTCGGGATCTTCTATGCCCCGCCCTTCGTCGACATGCACAACCGGATGAAAGAGGCGCTCGCGCTTCTCGGGCGCATCCCGGCCGCGCATGTGCGGCCGCCGCTGACGCCGGTGTCGGAGGACGAGCGGCACCGGATTCGTCTCACGCTGCGCGCCGCCGGACTCGTCGCCTGAGCGCTTGCGCCGCCCGCGGCGCCTGGGGTATAAAGGCGGGCAATCTCGGCGGTCCCCACCGATGTATGGCCGGCCGAATCGCGAGGCACCATGGACACCAGACCAGCCCGAAGCCCTGAGGAAGACGCGCTCCTCCGGACCGCCACGCGGCGGCTGCCCGGGGGTGTGCTCGGCGGCTACTACGCCCCGACCGATCTGCAGTTCGTCGTCAAGGAAGCCAGGGGCGCCCGGTTTCGCGACGTGTCGGGACGCGAGTACATCGACTACCTGCTGGGCTCGGGGCCCATGGTCCTGGGCCACGCCCACCCCGCGGTCATCGACGCCGTCGAGCGCCAGATCGGTCGGGGCACGACGTATTTCCAGCTTTCCGAGCCCGCCATCGCCCTCGCCGAGGAGATCTGCCGGGCCGTGCCCTGCGCAGATCAGCTTCGCTTCACGTCCACGGGCAGCGAGGCGACCTTCTTCGCCCTGCGCCTGGCGAGGGCGTTCCGGGGGCGCGACAAGATCCTGAAGTTCGAGGGTGGCTTCCACGGCACCCACGACTATTCGCTGATGAGCGTGGGCCCGAAGGCACCCAAGGCCTTCCCCGCGCCGACGCCCGACTCCGCGGGCATCCCGCACGCCATCGAGGAGCACGTCCTCGTCGCGCCGTTCAACGACCTGGCCGAGACCGAAGCCATCATCGACACGCACCACGACAGCCTGGCCGGCGTCATCATGGAGCCGTTCCAGCGCCTGATCGTGCCGGATCAGAAGTTCCTGCGCGGGGTCCGCGAGATCACCAAGCGCCACGGTGTGCCCCTTATCTTCGACGAGGTCGTGACGGGCTTCCGCTTCGCCTACGGCGGGGCGCAGGAGTTCTACGGCGTGGTGCCCGATCTGGCCGCCTTCGGCAAGATCATCGGCGGGGGCTTTCCTCTGGCCGCCGTGGTCGGGCGCGAGGAGATCATGCGGCACCTCGCTCCCGAGCAGGCACGCACGGGCGGACAGGTCCAGCAGGCGGGGACGCTCAACGGCAATCCCATCGCCTGCGCCGCCGGGCTCGCCACCCTCGCGGAGCTCCGAAAGCCGGGGACGTACGAGCGCCTATTCCGGACAGGCAACCGGATCAAGTCGGCCCTCCAGGAGACCGCCCGCGCGGCGGGCTTTGCCGCCCAGGTCGCCGGGGAGGCGCCCGTCTTCGAGATCTACTTCACCGACCAGCCCATCTCCGACTATCGCGCGACGCTGACCGCGGACATGGCGCTTCACGCCGCCTTCACGCGGGCGCTCCTCGAGCGCGGCATCGTCAAGGCCGCGCAGAAGATCTACGTGTCCCTCGCGCACGGTGAAGAAGAGATCGAGCAGACCGTCCAAGTGTTCACCGCGGCATTCGCCGCGATGATCGACCATCGAAGCCGACGCCCACAAGGAGGGCATTGATCATGGCAGAGAGCTGGAAAGAGGAGAGATGGGCTCAGGGGGAGGATTTCTGGTATAGCGGCAAGACCTCCAGGCGCCGCTTCCTGGGCTTCGGCGCCGCCGCCGCCGGCGCGATGGGCGCCACGGTGGCCGTGCCCGCGTGGTGGCGTAGCGCCTTCGGACAAGCCAAGGCCTTCAAGATCGGCACCCTTCAGCCGCTCTCCGGCACGGCGGCGGCCGGCGGCAAGACGGCGCTGGTGGGCGTGCAGATGGCCGTGGACCGCATCAACAAGTCGGGGGGCCTCAACGGCCGGCCCGTCGAGCTGCTCATCGGCGACTACGAGTCCAAGCCGGACGTGGGCCGCCGCCGCGCCGAGAAGCTGGTGATCGAGGACAAGATCGACGCGCACGTCGGGGGCTATCTCTCGAACGTGTGCCTGGCCTGCATGCCCGTGTACGAGGAGCACAAGCTCGTCAACATGGTGAGCGTGTGCCTGGACACCACGATCACGACCAGCAAGTGCAGCCGCTACACGTTCCGGCCGTTCGACTACGCCCCCGCGCAGGCGGTGGCCTTCGCGCCGTACCTCGTCAACAAGATGGGCAAGAAGTGGCACCTCGTCTACCTCGACTACGCATGGGGCCAGACCACCCGCGATGCCTACGTCGAGCAGATCAAGAAGGCGGGCGGCGAGACGGTGAGCACCACGGGCGTCCCGCTCGGCACGGCCGACATGACGGCGTTCCTCTCGAAGATCCAGGGCAGCTTCGACGGCCTCTTCGGGATCCTCTTCGGCGGGCCGGCCGTCACCTTCGTGAACCAGGCTTACGACCTCGGCCTGACCAAGAAGTACAAGCTCGCGGGCGACGGCGCTGTGGCCGAGTCCACCCACCTGCCCGCGCTCGGCCAGAAGGTGGAAGGCTTCGTGGGCGTCAACCGCTACGTGCCGGTCCTCGATGCGCCGCTGAACACGGCCGCGCACAAGAAGTTCTACGACGACGCGGTGGCGCGCCTAAAGCAGATCGATCCCACCGGCCCCCTGCCGGACCGCTACGTTCAGTCCAACTTCGAGGCGACCAACTTCCTCAAGCTCGGGATCCAGAAGTCGGGCTTCCGCGGCCGCGAGGACACCATGAAGCTCATCGAGGCCCTGGAGGGGATGGAGGTCAAGGAGTCCGACGACTTCCCGCAGGGCGACAAGACGCTGCGGAAAGAGGACCACCAGGCCTTCCTCCGCGAGTTCATCTTCGACATCAAGGACAACAGGCATCGGATCCTCGAGACGATCGCGAAGGAGAAGACCATCTTTCCGCCGGCCTGCAAGTTCGCGTAGTGACCGCTGACGGCTCCCAGACGACGGCGGCCCGGGCCAGTGACGGCCCGGCCGCCGCCTCCGGGCCCATCCTCCGCACCGAAGGGCTGACCATGCGCTTCGGCGGGCTGACCGCCGTGAACAACGTCAGCATCGCCATCGAGCGCGGCGAGATCCGCGCCATCATCGGACCGAACGGCGCGGGCAAGTCCACCTTTTTCAATTGCCTCACCGGCGTCCTCCGGCCCTCGGCCGGGCGCATCATCCTGAACGGCGAGGACATCGCGGGGCTCCCACCCAATCGGGTGTCGCACAAGGGGCTGGCGCGCTCCTACCAGATCACCAATATCCTGCCCGGCGCCACCGTCCTCGAGAACGTGCGGGTGGCGGCCCAGTCACGCCACCACGCGTGGAACATGCTGCGCCACCGGTATTCGTTCCCGGACCTGATCGACCGCTCCCGCGCCGTGCTGGAGGCGATCGGGCTTCGCGCGGAGGAAGCGGAGCTGGCCGCCAACCTCTCTCACGGCGCCCAGCGCAACCTCGAGATCGGCATCGCCCTCGCCACCGAGCCCCAGCTCCTCTGCCTCGACGAGCCCACGGCGGGAATGAGCATCAGCGAGACCCGCTCCACGGTCGAGCTCGTCCGTCGCATCGCCCGGGACCTCACCATCGTCATCGTGGAGCACGACATGGAAGTCGTGATGGGCCTCGCCCAGACCATCACCGTGCTGCACTACGGCGAGGTGCTGGCCGAAGGCACGCCCGCCCAGATCCAGGCGAACCCGCGGGTCCAAGAGGTGTACCTGAAGACCTGATGCTGGTCCTGGACAACGTCCACACCTATTACGGCAAGTCCCACATTCTCCACGGGGTGTCGATCGAGGTCCGCGCGGGCGAGGTGGTGGGGCTGCTTGGCCGCAACGGCGTCGGCAAGAGCACCACGCTCAAGACGGTGATGGGGCTCGTGCGCCCGTCCGAAGGGCACGTCACCTTCGAGGGGCGCGAGATCGGGGGCATGGCCTCCCACCACGTGGCGCACCTGGGCATCGCCTGGGTGCCCGAGGACCGGCGCATCTTCAAGCTGCTGAGCGTGATGGAGAACCTGCGCACGGGGCTCGACCGCGCGGGCGTCACCGACGCCAAGAAGAAGGACCTGCTCGACAAGGTGTATGCCGCCTTCCCCGTGCTGGGAGAGCGCCGCGGCCAGGCGGGGGGCACGCTGTCGGGCGGCGAGCAGCAGATGCTGGCCATCGCGCGGGCCATGATGCTCGAGCCCAAGATCATTCTCCTCGACGAGCCGACGGAAGGGCTCATGCCGCGCATGGTCTCGCAGATCCACGAGATCATCGACGTCTTGCACCGCGACGGCGTGGCCATCCTCCTCGTGGAGCAGAACGTGCCGCTCACCCTCGAGGCCTCGGACCGCGTCTACATCATGGAGAAGGGCGTGGTCCGCCACCACGCACCCGCGGCGGACCTGCGCGCCAACCACGCCGTCATCCACCAGTACCTGGGAGTCTGAGCGCGTGGGCATTCCCCTCGAGCAGATCCTCATCCAGACCATCAACGGCCTCGTCAACGGCATGATCCTGGCCCTGGTCGCCTCGGGGCTGACGCTCATCTTCGGGATCATGGACGTGGTGAACTTCGCTCACGGCGAGCTGGTCATGCTGGGGGCGTTCACCGCCGCCACCACCCTCGCCACGACGGGGAACTTCTGGCTCGCCCTGGTGGTGGCCACGTTGGTCATCGCCGTCTTCGGCGCGCTCCTTCAGGTGACCACGCTTCGCCCGCTCCTCGGGAGCGGCTCGAGAACACCACAAGAGGTCGCGCTCACCACCATCCTCGCCACCTTCGGCATCTCCCTCGTGCTCCAGAAATACGCCCTTTGGCAGTGGGGGCCATCGGCCCGGAAGCTCCAGGAGCCCATCACCGGACAGTTCACGCTCTTTTACCTGCAGTACCCCTGGTACCGGATCGCCACCGCCCTGCTGTCTGCCGCCATCATTGGCGCGCTGTATCTCTTCCTCAAGTACGGCAAGTACGGCATCTGGATCCGCGCCGCCATCCAGGATCGCGTGATGGCCCAGGCCATGGGCATCCCGGTCCCCTTGCTTCACACCGCCGTCTTCGCGATCGGAGCGGGCATGGCGGCCGCCAGCGGCGTGCTCTTCGGACCCCTGGCCGGTGTCACCCAAACCATCGGCGCGGATTTCACCCTGCGGGCCTTCATCGTGGTGGTGGTCGGCGGCATGGGAAATCTCGGCGGCTCGATCCTCGCCTCCATCTTCATCAGCCTGCTCGAAGCCTATGCCTCCCTGATCGTGAGCCCCGCGCAGGCGGTCATCTTCTCCTTCGTGGCCCTGATCCTGACGCTCCTCTTCAGGCCGACCGGGCTCTTCGTGCCCACGCCCAAGTAGCCGTGCGCCGCTCAGCCACCAGCTACTGGATCGGCTTCAGCATCATCCTGGCGCTCCTCGCGGTGGCGCCGCTCGTGCTGCCAGAATTTTGGCGGCGCTTCGTCACCGAGATCCTGATCTGGGGCCTGCTCGCCATGTCCTCCGATATCCTGATCGGCTACACGGGGATGATCTCGTTCGGCCATTCGGTCTTCTTCGGGCTCGGGATGTACGGCGCGGCCGCCGCCCTGCTCTGGGCCAAGCCGGCCAATCTCTGGCTCGCCCTCCTCTTCGGGCTCGCCGCCGCCGCCGCAGTGGCCGTCTTCGTCGCCTACTTCGCCACCCGCCTGCGCGACATCTACTTCTCGATCACCACCCTCGTCTTCTCGCAGATCTTCTACGTCGTCATCTTCACGTGGACGGAAGTGACGGGCGGCGAGAACGGGCTCACCTTCTCGCGCCCCGCACTTGCCATCCCCGGCCTCTTCTCGGTCCCTTTCACCACGGAGACCCTGCACTGGTTCGTGCTCGCCGTGGTGACGATCTCGTTTCTGACGATCCGCCGCGTCACCCAGTCGCCCTTCGGCATGGTGCTGCAGGCCATCCGCGAGAATGAACCGCGGGCACGGGCCATCGGCTACGCGGTCGAGCGATACAAGATCGTCGCCGTCATGCTCTCGGGGCTCTTTGCGGGGCTCGCCGGCATCCTCTACGCGATCCAGAACAAGTTCGCCGCGCCCGACTTCGTCTTCTTCCTCGTCTCCGGCGAGGTCGTGATCTTCAACGTGATGGGCGGTATCGGAACGCTCGTCGGGCCCATCGCGGGCGCGGCCTTCTTCCTGCTCCTCCGCGAGGGCCTCTCGCGCTACTTCACCGAGTACTACCTCATCCCCGTGGGCATCATCTTCACGGCCATGGTCATCTTCATGCCCCAGGGCCTCCTCGGCTTCGCCCGGCGCCGCCTGAACCAGTAATCGCGGCTACGGAGCACGCCACGAGCCACTTCTTCGCGTATCTCTTCAGGATGAAGTTCATCCGGCGCTGGGGGCTGATGTACAGCACCTACCCGGAGAACGTCCAGGAGCACAGCCTGCGCGTGGCCCAGATCGCCCATGCCCTGGCCGTCATCCGCAATCGGCTCTACGGCGGCGACCTGAATGCGGAGCGGGCGGCCGTGCTCGCCCTCTACCACGATGCGAGCGAGGTCCTCACGGGCGACCTGCCCACGCCCGTGAAGTACTTCAATCCCGACATCGCCGTCGCCTACCGCGCCATCGAGAAGACGGCGAGAGAGAAGCTGGTGAGCATGGTGCCCGAGCCGCTGCGCGGCGCCTATCGGCCCTACTTCGAGACCCAGGAGACGGACGGCCCGCTGCTCGAGCTGGTGCGGGCCGCGGACAAGATCTGCGGCTACATCAAGTCCGTCGAGGAGATCTCGACGGGCAACGCCGAGTTCGTCCAGGCGGAGAAAGCCCTGCGCGCGACCATCGAGAAGATTCCCCTTCCCGAGGTCCGCTACTTCATGGACACCTTCGTGGCGAGCTTCCGCCTGACCCTCGACGAGCTCAAGTAGAGCGACGCCGCGCTCGGCGCTAGGTCCCCGTGCTCCCGAAGCGGCCCTCGCCTCGGCTCGAGTCGGGCAGCCGCTCGCTCTCGACGAGACGGGCCTGGGCCACGGGCTGAACGACGAGCTGGGCGATCCGCTCGCCACGCTCGAGGGTGACGGGCTCGGTGCCGTGGTTGATCAGGAGGACCTGGATCTCTCCGCGATACCCCGCGTCGATCAAGCCGGGCGCGTTGAGCACGGTGATGCCGTGCTTGAGGGCGAGGCCGGAGCGCGGCAAGATCAATCCGGCGTGCCCCTCGGGAATGGCCAGGCGCAGGCCCGTCGGCACCACGCCCCGCTCTCCCGGCTCG
>QHSC01000370.1 GCA_003220345.1 Candidatus Rokuibacteriota bacterium
TGGCCGAAGACCTCGGGCTCGCGGGGCATCCACGTCAACGTGCGTCTCCATCCCCGCTGGTCGTTCTCGCAGGTGAGACGTGCCGCCCTCGCGCTCGCCCGCGAGGTCGAGCGGCGGGCTCCAAGCCTGGCGACCAGCAAGTGGTGGAAGGAGGAGCGCCACGGCGTCTTCTTCGATTACAACCAAAACGCCAAGGACCGCACGGTGGCCAGCGCCTACTCGGTGCGCCCCAGGCCCGACGCACGGGTCTCGGCACCGCTCACATGGGAGGAGCTGGACGAATGCCGGCCAGAGGACTTCACCCTGCAGACCATGCCGGGTCGGTTCGCCGCCATCGGAGACCGCCACGCGCAGATCGTCGAGCATCCCTGCTCGCTGGAACCTCTGCTGGAGCTCTCGGCGAGGCAGGAAGCCGAGGGCCTCGGCGATGCGCCGTGGCCGCCCCACTATGCCAAGCAGCCGGGCGAACCGCCGCGCGTTCAGCCGTCGCGAAGAAGGCGCGGGCAGGCGGGGGGCGGCCGGCGGGTCCCGACCAAACCGCTGATCGAGATCGGCCGCGCCGCGCGGAAGGAGGACGCCCTGGCGGGCCTGGAGCAGTGGAAGGCACGGCACCCCGAGGCCGCCGCCCACCTCCGGCCCGCCGACGTCTTGGTCGACGCGATGCGCGGGCGCTCCTCCACCTGGACGCGCGTCCGCGTCAACCTCGAGCACGTCCCCGAGAACCTGCGCCCGGCGCAGGAGCCGCTCGATCCGGACTACCCGCCCGCAGTCCCGCGCCGCGGGGACTTCACTTCGGCGTCCTTCCGAAGATCTCGGCGAGCTCGGCGGGAGGAGTGACCTCGAGCTGGTCGTAGCGGCAGTCCGCCGGCCGCTTGTCGGGACGCCAGCGCATGAACACGGCCGCATGCCGGAAGCGGGCGCCCTGCAGGTGGTCGTACTTCACCTCGCACACGCGCTCGATCCGGATCGGCTCCCAGGAGAGGTCCTTGCCCTGGCTCCAGCGGCTGGACGCGCCCGGCATCCGAGTCCCTCCCTCGAGGGCGCCGGCCCACTCCCGCCACGGGTGCGACACGAGGGCGTTCTCGCGCAGCGGTCCGAGCTCCTGCGCGATCCGCCGTCTCTCCGCCATCGTGAACGACGAGGTCACGCCGACGTGGTGGAGCGCTCCCTGCGAGTCGTAGAGCCCGAGGAGCAACGAGCCGACCCGCTCGCCCGGAGCCTGCTTGTGCCAGCGGAAGCCGGCGACCACGCAGTCGGCGGCGCGCACGTGCTTGACCTTGACCATCACACGCTTGCCCGGCTGGTAGATGCTGGACTCGTGCTTGGCGATCACCCCGTCGAGCCCGGCGCCCTCGAAGCGATGGAACCATTCATCCGCAAGCGGCCTCTCGCGCGTGCACGGGGTGAGGTGGACGGGTGCCCGGGCTCCCGCGAGCGCCTGCTCCAGCCGCGCGCGGCGGTCGGACTGCAGCCGACCGCGAAGATCGCGGTCGCCCTCCGCGAGGAGATCGAAGGCGACGAAGGATGCCGGCGTCTTCGCGGCGAGCTTCGCCACCCGCGAGGCCGCCGGGTGCAGGCGCAACTGCAGCGCCTCGAAGTCGAGCCCGCGCTCGCCCGCGATCACGATCTCTCCGTCGACGACACAGCGCACGGGAAGGCTGGCCAGGAAGGCGGCCTGGAGCTCGGGGAAGTAGCGATCGAGGGGTTTCAGGTCGCGGCTCTGGAGGTAGAGGCGGTCGCGGTCGCGGAACACGAGCGCGCGGAACCCGTCCCACTTCGGCTCGAAGAGCCAGCCATCGCCCTCGGGCAGCTCCGCCGCGAGCTTCGACAGCATCGGCTCGATCGGCGGCTCGATCGGGAATCCCACCCCACCGCCCTCAGCGGGGACGCGAGCGCCGCGCCGCGATCCGTCCTTCCGCCGCCGCCCAGCCGGCGTCGAAGGGGCGCCCCCGCTCGTCGATGT
>QHSC01000371.1 GCA_003220345.1 Candidatus Rokuibacteriota bacterium
GACATGCGGAACTCGGAGCCTCGACCCAGCCCTTCGCTGGTGACCTCCACCCGCCCTCCGTGAAGCTCCACGAGCCGCTGCACGACGGTGAGGCCGATGCCCAGTCCGCCCTCCACTCGCGCGTTGCCTCGGTGGGCCTGGGCGAAGAGGTCGAACACGCGGGGCAGCATCTCCGGCGCGATGCCCACGCCATTGTCCCGCACCAGGAGTATCGCCTGCTCGCCCTCACGCCGCGCCATCACCTCGATCCGTCCGCCCGGCTCCGTGTACTTCGCGGCGTTCGTGATGAGGTTGACCACGACCTGCTCCAGCCGGCTGGGGTCGCCGGTGACGTGCAGCGGCTCGTCCGGTAGCGCGAGGGTAAGGAGGTGCGCCCTCGCCTCGACGAGGTCGCGCGTTGTCTCGACGGCACGCTCCACGACGCCGGCGAGGCGCACCGTCTCCATGCGCAGGGTCATCCGGCCACGCGTGATGCGGGCGACGTCGAGCAGATCGTCCACAAGTCGCGCGAGCTGATCGGTCTGGCGGTAAGCGATGTCGAGGGCCCGATCCCGCCGTGACGGATCGAGGCGCGCGGTGACGACGGCATTGCGCACGGCGGAGAGCGGATTTCGCAGCTCGTGCCCGAGCATGGCGAGGAATTCGTCCTTCCGTCGGTCACCATCGGCGAGCTCGAGAAGCTTCCCGCTCAGCTCGGCTTCGAGCCGCTTCTTCTCGGTGACATCCCGGGCGATCTTCGAAGCGCCGACGATACGCCCCTCGGAATCCCTGATCGGCGACACGGTGACTGAGATGTTCAAGAGCCGGCCGTCCTTGGTGATGCGGACAGTGTCGAAGTGGTCCATCATCTCCCCCCGGCGGATCCGGGAGAGCACCTCGTCTTCCTCGGCGCGACGCTCCCTGGGAATGATGAGGGTGATGTGCCGACCCACGGCCTCCGCACTCGTCCAGCCGAACATCCGCTCGGCGGCCGGGTTCCAGGACGTGACGATGCCATCCAGGGACTTGCTGACGATCGCGTCGTCCGAGCTCTCGACGATGGCGGCCAGCCGAGCCTGGGCGATCTCCCGGCCCATGCCCTGCGCTTCGATCACCTGCGCGTTCTCCTGCGGGCCGACTATGAAGCCCAGCCGATCGCCATGGCCGTTCAGTCCCTCGGAGGGAAAGGCACGCGAGTGCGCGCCGCAGATCCGGAGCAGGGTCGCGCCGTGCGTCTGTCTGCGGAACGCAGCCAACGGATACGCGCATAACAGGGAAAACGACAATGTCTTGGCGAGATCGTTCCAGAGCTCCTCTAGACGGATGGCGGCCTCAGGACGGCCCTCCGCGCAGAGCAGGGCGACCATCTCGCCGAACGCGTGGACGTGGGGAACCTGGCCCGCAGCGACCGCCCGTGCCACGGTCGCGCCCACAACCTCGACGAAGCGCTTCTCGTCCGGCCACCCGTCGACCATGAAGCGCGAGAGCGTCTCGCCGGCGTCCAGGGCGACGTAGCGGCCCTGCTCGGAGAGGGCGGGGAGATCGAAGCCGCGCGCGGCCAACTGCTCCGCGATCTTCGCGTGATGTGGCGCGGTGGCGATGATCAGGCAGGCCTCGCCTGCGCCCAGTGCCGGGCCGACGAATCGGCCGATGGCATCCAGGGGGAAGGCCTCATCGTCGTAGAACTGGACGACATGCGTCGAGCCATTGGTGTCGCCCCACTCAGGGGTCGGCGGGCTCGACGATAGGTCCAGGTCGCTCAGATCTGTTCGCTTCATCTCTCTCACCTTTCCTCCCCGATCAAGGCTATGCAGGCCAGAAGCGTGGCTTTCGCAGCCGGCACGACCTGCTAGATGGATGCCAGGTCGGATGGTCTCTTTCATCGTTCGCTCGGACCGCGAGTCCCAAGTCTTTCAAGGAGTTACGACAGGCACGCCGACGGCTCTTGTGTCTACCCCGAAGGAGAGATCAGGAAGATGCGACGCGGTAACAATTGCACCCTGGCATTGACCGTGTATCGCTGAGCCGGCGAGACCGGCCGCTGCAGAGTCGTGTGTGTCTGACCCTTGCGGAGATCACCTATGCGGTCCCGACTACCGAGTCGCATGGGAGTGCTTCCCTCTCCGCTCAGCCACTCTCGTCGAGATCACATTGCTGCCCGCCTCGAGCGATCCCGTTTGGCAATCAAGGCCTTGCTTGAAGACCGCTCCACGGATCGACTCGTGGCACACGTGTTGCCTTATTCGGCAGGCTGTCCAGAAATCTTCGAACAGGAGAAGGAGGAGAGGACATGAAGCTCTCAAGCATGATCGTCGCCGCGATCGCGGCGACCTGCGTGCTTGCCGGACAGGGCCTGGCCCAGTCGCCGGCGAAGCCACAACCTTCCGCGTCTCCCGCCAAAGCAGCGGCCGAGACCATGAAGGGACAGCACAGCATGGATGGTGAAGTGACCAAGGTGGACGCGAAGAAGGGTTGGGTGGACGTCAAGACTCCCGAAGGGAGGATGAAGCTCCACTTCCCGCCGGCCGCGCTCGCCAGCGTCAAGAAGGGCGATCGCGTCACCGTGGAGATCGGAATGACACCGGGCCCCGCGACGGCGAAGTAGGGCGCCGGACGACGAGACAGCAGCACTAGCGACCTCACCACACAACGAGTGTCGGGACCTCGACCGCTCGAGGCATCCGACCGGAAGGAGACCACCGTGGCAGATGATCATTCGAAACACATGACGGGGCTGTTTCGCGACCGCGAGGCGGCCGAGCGCGCGTACGGTTGCCTGACGAATCGTGGTTATGCTGGCAGCGACGTCAGCCTGCTGATGACGGACGAGACTCGGCAGCGCTGCTTCCCACGCACCGAGGAGCACACGACAGAGCTCGGGAGCAAGGCAGCCAAGGGGGCAGGAGTAGGTGCCGTGGCGGGCGGAGGCCTCGGGGCCCTGCTCGTGGGCCTGGCCGCGGCCGGCTTCGCCGTGCCCGGCCTGCCCATCATCGCGATGGGGCCCCTGGCCGCCGCCTTCGCCGGCGGCGCGACGGGCGGCACGGTGGGTGCCATCGTGGGCGCGCTCGT
>QHSC01000372.1 GCA_003220345.1 Candidatus Rokuibacteriota bacterium
AGATACACCTGGGCATCTCGCGCGAACACGAGACTTGCATCGAGGAAGCTGTCCACCCGCGACGCCTCGTAAGGGCCACGGCCATAGAGCGGGAATCTGCTCTCACCCAGGCGGGCGACGGCCCGCATGATGCTGTTCGATTCGAAGATGCCGATCTTGCCGTCCGGGCTGAAGGCGGCCGGCACGGTGCCGAACGGATGCGCCTCCATGAAGGCGTCGGTCTTGCGAAGGCTGGCCCCCTGAAAGCCGACCTTGCCAACGCGCACGTCCGCCGACGTCGCGTGCTCGTCGCTCGCCAGCGGCCGGGCGTCGAAGTCCCACAGCCACGACTGGAGCTCCTTCGGCGAGCTTCCTCTCACCTCGACCTCGACGCCGCACAGACGCGCGGCGATGGTCGCCTTCCAGATCCGGGGATTCGGCAGGTAGGAGAAGATCCGTAGCTGGCTCACGGCCGAGTCCGTTCACCAGGTCTCGCGAAAGGGCCTGACCTCGACGTTGAACGACCAGGCGGAGCGGTCCTGATGCGCGACGTGCCAGACTTCCTCGGCGATCGCCGCGGGCTTGATGAAGAACTCGTCCGGGGCGTTCGGAAACATCTGCCGCGTCCACTCGAGGTCGATGACCGCGTCGATCATCACGTAGGCAACGTGCACGCCCTTGGGCCCGACCTCGCGGGCGATCGATTCCGCGAGGATCCGCTGCGCCGCCTTGGTCGGCGCAAAGCCCGCGAAGCCGGCCTTCCCGCGGATCGCCGAGGTGTTGCCGGTGGTGATGATGGCGCCCTCTCCCGCCGCGACCATCGCCGGCGCGAGCCGTCGGGCAAGATGGAGCAGGGCCATCGTGTTGACCTGGAAGTTTCGGTTCAGCACCTCAGGATCGATCTCGAGGAAGTTCCCGAACGCGCCGCCCACGGCATTGTGGACGAGTACCTTCGGCGTGCCGAGGTCGGCGCGTACCGCGTCGAGTGTCTTCTCGAGCCCAGCTTCATCGGTGACGTCGCAGGGATAGGCGCGCGCGCTCTCGATCTCCCGCTCGAGCGCAATGAGCCGGTCGCGGCTTCGCGCGAGCATCGCGACGGCGTACCCGCCGCGCGAGAAGCGCCGGGCGATGGCTGCGCCCGTCCCGGGTCCTACCCCGGTGACCACCACGACTGGGTTCGCCATGCTCACCTCTCAGACCCCTTGTCGCTGCATTGGCGACCCACACCTCAGGGGACGGCGACGAACGCCGCCCTCACGCGCCCGTCTCCAACACCACCCGGAACCGCGCCTTCCCGCTCATCATGCGGTCGTAAGCCTCCGGTGCTTTATCCAGCGGATTCTTCTCGATCAGTGGCTTCACTCCGGTGAGCGCGCTGAACTTCAGCGTATCCTCGGAATCGATGGAGGTCCCGCTGGGCCAGCCCGCCACTGTCTGCCTGGCGAAAATCAGCGGCAGCACGTTCACCCCTAGCGGCTCGGATGGCACACCGACGATCACGAATCGCCCGCCGTATCCGAGCCCCCCGACCGCCGCCGACATCGCGTCCGCGTTCGTCACCGTCGCCAGGATGGTCCTGGCACCGCCCAGCTTCTGGAGCGCATGCGCCACGTCTTCCTTCGTACTGTCGATGTAGTGATTGGCGCCCAACTTGTGCGCGAAGTCGGCATTGTGCTGCCCACGCGCGATGGCGACGGTGTTGAACCCCATCTTCGCCGCGAACTGGACCCCGAGATGCCCGAGTCCGCCTATGCCGAGAATCGCCACGGTGTCCGGTGGACGCGCCCCGCTGTTGCGGATGGCATTGAAGGTCGTGATCCCGGCGCAAAGCAGCGGACCGACCTCGGCGCCGCTCAGCGAATCGGGCACCCGCGCCAGCGCAATGGCTGGAGCGACCAGGTAGTCGGAGTAGCCACCGTCATAAGTGACGCCCGGAGTTCGGAGGTTTTGGCAGGCCACGTGATCGCCACGCCGGCACGGCTCGCACTTCCCGCAGTGGCCGCCATACCAGCCCAGCCCGACGCGCTGCCCAACTCTCCACTCACTCACGCCCTCGCCAATCGCATCTACCAGACCGACGACCTCATGCCCTGGCACTCGCGGATACGTGATCGGGAAAATGCCTTCCTTGGTCGCCGAATCGCTGTGGCAAATCCCGCAGGCCTGCACCCGCACCCGAACCTCGCCAGCCCTCGGGTCAGGCACTTCCCGCGTCACCAATTCGATCGGTCCTCCCTTGCTGACCACCTGCGCATATCGCCCCGTCAACTTCGCCATCGCTCCTTCTCCTTCCAAAGACGGGTCGAACCTGGACGGCTCTGTGTCACGTCTCGCCTCGTCGGTGTCAGCGTCCGAGGCCCTTGTTCGGATTGATCAGGTACTTCTGGCCGGTCGCTTGCTTGCCGTAGACCGCGATCTCCTCCAACCGTAGCGCCTCCGCGAGCGAGACCTCCTTGTCGTAGCGACTGGCGAAGGTCGTGTTGATTTCCGCCGCGACACGCTCGCGCAACTTCTGCGCGGCCGCCGGGCCGATCTTCTGCAGGAAGGTCGTCAGCAACCAGCCGCCGATGCCCCAGGCCATGCCGAAATTGCGGGTGAGTTCCGTGGGCCCACGGTCAAGACCTCCGTAGATGTACACCTGCTTGTGCTTCGTCGAACCGTAGCGGCTGTATCCGCCCGCCGTTCGATTGGCGGCCGCTTCCATGCAGGAGAGCACCTGACTCGCGACCTTGCCGCCGCCGATCGCGTCGAATGCGAGCGTGGCGCCGGTGGCGGCGAGCGCTTCGATCAGCTCGTCCATGAACGTCGGCGTACCCGAAGTCAGCACGTGCTTCGCGCCGAGTCCCTTGAGGAGATCCACGTGCTCCTGCCGACGGACGACGTTCACGAGCGGGATCCCGTCTTTGACGCAGATATTGACCAGCATCTGACCGAGGTTCGACGCCGCGACGGTGTGCACCAGTCCGGCGTGGCCCTCCGCGCGCATCGTCTCGACCATGCCGAGCGCCGTCAGCGGGTTCACGAAGCACGATGCGCCCTCCG
>QHSC01000373.1 GCA_003220345.1 Candidatus Rokuibacteriota bacterium
TGGCCCAGCGCGTCGTCTATCCCGCCCATATCGAGCCTCTGGTGCAGTTCGTGGAAGAGACGCCTCCCGATCGCATCGTGGCCGCTACCCACGACAAGCTGGCCGCAGGCACGTCGGTCAAGGAGATGCTCCTGGCCTCCGGGCTCGCCGTCGTGCGGTCGTCAGACCTGCCCCCGGGCCATCACGGCGGGCCGCTTCACCCGCTGGCCGGGCTTCACGCGGTCCGGCACATCGCGGCCCGGCTGCCCGGCGAATACGCCATGCTCCCCGTCATCCAGAACGTGGCCGTGGCCAACAAGCACATCCACTCGCCCGCCATGGGGCCCTTCATCCTCGCGGACGCGAAGCCCGTCTCGGAGAAGGACGACGTGGAGGCGACGCTCCAGTCCTTCCGCTATGCCGTGAGCCGCGGCGTCTACAATGCCTGCGACCACTACTTCCTCTACCTGCTGGAGCGACTCTCCCCCATGCAGGTGCTGGAAGAGCTTCTCCAGGTCGCCATTCCCAAGAATCAGCTCGACGATCACTATTTCCTGTTCCCGGTGTTCACGTGGCGGGTGCTCGAGTACTTCGGCTGGGAGTACGCGCGGTTCATCGGCCGGGCGCCCGTCCGCTACATCACCCGTCCCACGGACCCGACCTCTCTCGAGGAGATCGATCGGCTGATCGACAAGCACGGACTGCTCGAGCGTGAGCTGCGGGCCAAGACGGGCGACGACGAGACCGCTGCCATCACCGCCCTCGCCGATGAGATCGGCCGCTGCAGCAAGTTCACCGAGGTCCCGGAGATGCTGGCGCAGGCGCTGGGCGACGGCGTGTCGCTCGAGGGCGCGGGCGAAGGGCTCTCCGTGGGAGGCTCCACGCTCTTCCTGCGCTCGCAGACCGGCAACCCCATGGACGTGCACATCAACACGGGCGCCAACACGCGGCGCTACCTGCTCCGGCAGCCCGAGCTGTCGGTCCGCACCAAGCTGCGGGCGCTCCTCATGTGGCACACGGGACCGGAAGTGCGGATGGCCCAGCGCATGCTGGCCCCGGACATCCAGCCCGAGCCCGAGCGCGTGGCCGCCCTGCCGTTCCACACCCAGGACGAGCTGCTCGGCGAGATCGAGCAGCTCATCGGCAGGCTTCCCGTCGGCGAGCGGCTGCCCGCGGCCAATCTGGCGAGCTGGCGCTCGACCGACGAGGTGAAGCAGGCCGCCGCGCTCGCGCAGCAGTACGCCGACCGCGCGTACGCGCCCGAGGCTCTGATCACCTTGCTCGGCAAGATCGCCTGTCGCGACAACTTCACCGAGATGCACGCCCTGAAGCATCACCAGGCGACCTACGAGGAGTTCCACGCGACGCGCCCGTCATTGAGGTGGCGGCATCTGGTCGCCGCCGTGCAGGCCGCGGCCATCTCGCACGGACGGATCCAGGACATCTACGAGCACGCCGCCGAGGTGATGCACTTCTAGAAGCTCAGAAGGCGGCGTCGCTGACGCGGAGCTAGCGGGACGCCCTCGGGCGGGGTGCGGCGAACTGGATGCCGTCGGGGCGCGAGAAGAGACGCGCGTCGGGTGCCAGCCCCTGCTGGTATTCCACGTAGCGCACCACCCGCACGATCTTGCCGGCCTTGTAGTGCGCCACGGCGTAGATCCCCCGGTCCTTCGGATGAACGAGGATGGCCACCCGATGGTCGCCTCGCGAGAGCTGGTGCTTGTCGAGCATCAATCCTCCGCCGGCATCGACTCGCTCGTCGGACTTCGGCGCGTACGCCTGCACGAAGGCGAGCTCGCACCCGAATTCGAGCTCGCGGAGCGGCGCGGGCAGCTCGCCTCCTCCATCGAGGATCGGGGCCCTGAAGATCAGGCCTGGACCGGGATCGACGACATGCCGTCCCGACTTGTCATGCAGGTTGACGATCCACGCGTCGGGCTCGTTCACGACGATCAGGCCATGGACCCCTCGAGAGGCATCGGGCATCTCCTCGACTCGCCCTCGGCCGTTTCCGAGCCGGTACAGGGTCTTGGGGAGAGCGGGAAAGGACTGCGGATCGATTCCCGGCGTGGCGTCTCGAGTGACGATCCGCACCATCTTCTCGGGAGCACACTCCGCCGCCCACGCCACGGAAGCGGGAAGAACGAGCAGCGCCATGATGATCAATCGAAGCAACGCTTTTCTCCTCTCGAGGTCTCGGATCGCATCCAGGTGATCTCGAGTGGCTGCATCGTGGGTGCCAGCGTACCGGCCCAACCATTTCATGTCGTTAGCGCTCGGCCGAAGCTCCGCTCACCCGCCGGGCGACAGAAGCTGGCAGCCGGCGAGCGGGCTTCGTCAGCACCCGCGCGCCGATCACGAGAGATCGGGCTTGACACAAACGAACGGTCGTACTATTATCCTGCCATGGCGACGATGACCGCGGGGGCAAAGAGGGGGGCGAAGTCGCCCCGGCCCGGCTCGAAGGGAGAGCGGACCCGAGAGGCGATTCTCGCCCATGCGCTCGCCCTCGCCACCCGCATCGGCTTCGCGGGCCTGACGATCGGCCGGCTGGCCGAGGATCTTCACATGTCGAAGAGCGGGCTCTTCGCCCATTTCCGTTCCAAGGAGGCGCTGCAGGTCGCGGCCCTTCGGCGGGCGGAAGGGCTCATGATCGACGCCGTCGTGAAGCCGGCCCTGACTGCCCCGCGCGGCGAGCTGCGGGTGCGCGCGCTCTTCCAGGGCTGGCTGACGTGGGAGCAGTCGCCGACACTGCCGGGCGGC
>QHSC01000374.1 GCA_003220345.1 Candidatus Rokuibacteriota bacterium
GCGTGGTTGTGCGCTGATCCCGGCCCAGATCCTCCAGCACCTGCGCGGTGAGAAATCCGTCGCCGAAATCTGGCTGGCGCGCGGCTTTACTCAGTTCACAGTCTTCGCCTGGAAGGGGACCGCCTCGCTGAAGCGCAGGGGTACCTTGCGCACGGCGGGATGAGCGCGGGCGAGCGCACCGCGTGATCGGCGACAATTACTTCTGCCGGCCGACGACAATTACTTTTGCCGGTTGGCGCCGTCCTGACGGCGCGTGCGAGGGTCCGCCCCTGGGGAGGGGCGGATGGTCTCGGACGCGCAGGTCCGGTTGCTGAGGCAGAAGCGTATGGAGAGGAAGACCCAGGAGGCCGCGGCGGCTGCCGCGGGGATGAGCGTCCGGACGGCTCGGACGTGGGCGCGCGGCCCGCTGCCCTCGGCGGGCAAGACGCCGCGGAGCTGGCGGACACGCCCGGATCCGTTTGCCGGCGTGTGGGAGCAGGAGATCGTCCCGCTCCTCACCGCGGACGACGCCGGCGTGCTCGAGGCGACGACCGTGCTCGACGTGGTGGCCGAGCGGCACGGGACCCGGTACGGGCCGAGCCAGCTGCGGACGCTCCAGCGCCGTGTGCGGGACTGGCGGGCGCTCCATGGCCCGGGCCAGGAGGTGTACTTCGAGCAGGTCCACCCGCCGGGGCGGGAGGGGGCCGTCGATTTCACCCACGCCACCGAGCTCGGCGTGACGATCGCCGGCACGCTGCTGCGCCACCTGCTGTTCCAGTTCGTGCTGAGCGCGAGTGGCTGGCGCTGGGTGGCGATCGCGTTTGGCGAGACGTTCGAGGCCCTGGTGGCCGGCCTGCAGGGGGCGTTGTGGGCGCTCGGAGGCGTCCCGGCCGTGCTGCGGTCGGATAACCTGTCGGCGGCGACGCACGAGCTCAAGCGCAGCGGCGGCCGCGCGCTCACGACCCGCTTCGCGGCGGTGCTCGACCACTACGGCATGGCGTCCACCCGGATCCGGCCGGGGGAGGCGCACGAAAACGGGGTGGCCGAGCAGGCCAATCACCGGGCCAAGGTCGCGCTCGCGCAAGCGCTCGTGCTGCGCGGGAGCGCCGACTTCCCGACCCTCGAGGCCTACGCGGCGTTCCTCCACGCGGTGATCGACCGGCGCTGCAATGAGCCGGTCGCGGCGGCGCTCGCGACCGAGCGCCCGCAGCTGCGCCCGCTCCCGGCCGCCGCCATCCCGAGCTACACGTGCTGGCAACCCCACGTGCGCCGCTGGAGCACCATCCGCGTCGGGGGACGCACCTACTCGGTGCCGTCGCGCCTCATCGGCCATCCCGTCGAGGTCCGCCAGCATCCCGACATGGTCGAGGTGTACTACCAAGGCCACCTGGTCGAGCGGATGCCCCGCCTCCACGGCCCGACCGAGCACCGGATCGACTACCGCCACGTCATCTGGTCGCTGGTGCGCAAGCCCGGGGCGTTCGCCCGCTATCGCTACCGGGAAGAGCTGTTTCCCGCGCTCACGTTCCGCCGGGCGTACGACGCCCTGCGCGCCACGCACGGCGACCGGGCGGACGTCGAGTACGTGCGCATCCTGCATCTGGCGGCCAGCACGCTCGAGACGACGGTGGCGCAGGCCCTGGAGACGGTGCTCGCGACGGCCACGCCCTTCGACTACGCGGCCGTGAAGGCGCTCGCGGCGCCCGAGCCCCCGCACGTGCCGGCGCTCGACCTCCCCGCCCCGGACCTCCACCTCTACGATCGCCTGCTCACGGAGGTGCGGGCATGACGCCCTCGGCCTTCACGCCCCCGATGGGCGAGCGGCTCGTGGCGCTCCTCGAGCAGTTCCATCTGCCCACCATGGCCACCGAGCTCCTCCCGCGCTTCGCGCAGGCCGGCCAGCAGGAGGCGCTCCCCCTGCTCCTCGAGGTCTGCGAGCTCGAAGCGACCGACCGCCGGGCGCGCCGCATCGCCCGGCTGCGGGCCGCCGCCAAGCTCCCACCGGGCAAGACGTTCACCACCTTCGACGAGAAGCGTCTCCCGCGCCCCCTCGTCCAGCAGCTCCGCACGCTCGCCACCGGCCAGTTCCTCGAGCGCGCCGGCAACGTCCTGACGTTCGGCCTGCCCGGCGTCGGGAAAAGTCACGCCGCCTGTGCGCTCGGCCACGCCCTGGTCGAAGCCGGGCACAGCGTGCTCTTCGCCCGCACCTACCAGCTCATCCAGGAGCTGCTCGCCGCCAAGCGGGATCTCGTGCTCCCGCGCCTGCTCCGCAAGCTCGATGCCTTCGAGCTGCTCGTCCTCGACGATCTGGGCTACGTCCGCCAGAGCGCCGAGGAGGCCGAGGTGCTGTTCACGCTCCTGGCCGAACGCTACGAGCGGCGCTCGCTCCTCATCACGAGCAACCTCGTGTTCAGCGACTGGGATCGCATCTTCAAGAATCCGCTCACGACGGCGGCCGCGATCGACCGCCTCGTCCATCACGCCGTCATTCTTGAGTTCGCCGTCCCGAGCTTCCGCACCGAGGACGCCCAGAAGCGCCGCGGGAAGGCGAGTCGGCCGGACGAGCCGCCCACCCCCGACGGCCCCGCACCGCAGGCGACCGTCTGATCATGCGTCCGCTCCTGCTCCCTGACCCTGGGCGTTCTCACGGTGGCCCGTCGCCCACGGCGACGCACGCAGAGCCCGGGAGAGACACGCGCCAGGGGTGGGGGGTAGCGACCCTACCCACGAACGCACGCGGCTTTCTCCCATTCCGACCTGCCGCACCGTCGCCGCGGCAGGCCATCCACCTGGCACCGATCGGCAATTCCAGTTGTCGCCGACCGGCAAGAGTAGTTGACGTCGATCAGCATCCGGTGTGTGGGCATGGACGCTTGCCGGTCACAGCGAGATCCTCAATGCCAGCA
>QHSC01000375.1 GCA_003220345.1 Candidatus Rokuibacteriota bacterium
GTTTCCAGTACCACCCCTCACCCTGCCCTCTCCCCTGAGGGGAGAGGGATGTGAAGGCCCTGCAGGACCGAGCAAGTCTACGTCCGAGAGACCTGGTCGGCAAGGTCTCCCCTTCTCGGCACTCGCCTCATCGTGCTCCTCGCTCTCACGGCTCGTCAGCCACGCTTCGGCTCGAACTTCCTCATCGAAAGCGGGGCATCACCTGGCGGGCGAACAGCTCGATGCTCCGGCGCGCCCGCGCCTTCTCCATCATGCCGAAGTTGACCTGGAAACTCGGATACACCTCGCCGAACGTGTCGCGGACATAGGAGAGCTGCTCCGCCACGTCGTCGGGATCGCCGATGATGGCCCGCGTCTCGTCGAGCACGCGCGCGTACGTGATGTCGTTGAGCATCTGCTCGAGCCCCGAGTACGGCTTGTACTGGCCCGACTGCCGGCCCGTCCACGACTTGGCGGAGGCCCGGAAGTTCCGGAGGTACTGCTCCATGTAGGCGCGGCACTCCTCCCTCGCTTCGGCCCGCGTGGGCGCCACGTAGAGGTGGAGGACCATCATCACCTCTCCCGGCCCGCGCCGATCCTCGTGTCCGTGGTCGCGGTACGCCTGACGATAGAGCTCGAGCTTGTCGGCCAGCTCGTGGTGCTCCCCGAGATACGGCACCACCATCATGTTGTAGCCGCGCTCGCCCGCCCACACGAAGGACTCAGGGCTCACCACCGCCGCGATCCAGATGGGTGGGTGCGGCCGCTGCGTCGGCCGCGGCAGCGAGGTCACGTTCTTGAATCGGTGGAACTTGCCTTCGAAGGTGACGTTCTCCTCCGTCCACAGCCGGATCAGCGCCTCGATCCCCTCCTCGAATCGCGCGCGGCTCTCCTCCATGGAGATGCCGAAGGCGTCGAACTCGTAGGGGAGAAAGGCGCGCGCGACGCCAACGTCCAGGCGGCCGCCGCTGATGGCGTCGAGCATGGTCAGCTGCCCGGCCAGCTTGAGGGGGTGGTTGAACACGGGCAGGACCGCCCCCGTGACCATGCGCATGCGCGGCGCGCGCTGGCTGCACGCGGCCAGGAATAGGCAGGGATCGGGGCTATAGCCGCCGTAGGACGTGAAGTAGTGCTCGACGATCTTCACGCTGTCATAGCCGAGCTCATCCGCGTACCCGGCAAGGTCCAGCACGTCCTCGAAGTACTGCCGCGCCGACACCTGATCCGGATGGGCGTCGGGGAAGTAGTCGATCCCGAACTTCATGCCGACCTCCCGGCGGGTGTCACGTCAGTTCTTCTTCAGGCGCACCTCTTCGAGCGGCGCCGACCAGGGATAGGGATCGATGAGCATGAGGGCGGGGTCGGCCACGCGCGGGCCCACCGCGCTCGGCCAGATGTACTCCATGATGGGCGCGAAGCGCACGCGCTCGTTGAGCTGTCGCTGGATCATGTGCAGCTGCGCCTCGCGCTTGCGCCGGTCCGTCTCCCGGCTCTGCTGCTGGTAGAGCGCATCGATGTCGGGGTAGCCGCCGTAGGCAAAGGCCCCGTTCGAGGGCACCGTCTCGGCCAGCCGGGAGGCGGCGTTGCCGTAGACGGCGTTGATGCAGACGCACAGCCCCTTCAGCTTCTTCGTCTGGAGCGCCGCGTAGAACGCCGCGCGCTCCATCGTGCGCAGGCGCACCTTGATCCCCACCGCGCCGAGGTACTGTCCGACCGATTCCCCCATCGAGAAGTACGGGGGCCAGGGATAGAGCTCGCCGGCATCGAAGCCATTGGGATAGCCCGCCTCGGCCAGCAATTGCTTGGCCTTGGCGGGATCATAGAGCGGCGGCTCGATGGGCAGGGCGAACTCGAACTTGCGCGGGATGACATTGCCCGTGGGCCGGGACGCGCCGACCGTCTCCGCCTCGCTGAGCGCCTTGCGATCCATGGCCAGGCTGGCGGCCAGCCGCACGCGGCGATCGTGCCAGGGCGACTTCGCATCCCACTGATCGAAGAAATCCAGATAGTACGTCCCGATACCACCCGAGAACACCAGCTTGAGGGTGGGATCGCGCTTCACCTCCATCGCCTGCGGCGCGTCCAGCAGGTACGCGAGATCGACTTCGCCCCTCTTCAGCATGGCCAGCCGGGTGGTCGACTCGGGCACGCTCTTGTAGACCAGCCGCTTGACCGACGGCATCTTGCGCCAGTAGCCCTCGTAGGCCTCCATGACCAGCTCGATGCCCGGCGTACTGCTCACGAACTTGTACGGCCCGAGCCCGACCGGGTTCTTCTTGAAGCCGTCGAGGCCCACCTGCTCGACATACTTCTTCGGCACGATCCAGCCCGCCCCCGTGGCAAACGTTCCGTAATAGGTCATGAAGTCCGGAAAGGGCTCGTGCAGGTGGAAGCGCACTCGATAGGGGCCGGCGATCTCGATCTCCTTGACCTTGTCCTGGAGGATCCTGGCTCCCTTGGCGCGAAGGAAGCTGAACTTCACGTCCTCGGCGGTGAAAGGATCGCCGTTGTGGAACTTGAGCCCCTCCCGGAGCTTGAAGTCGTAAACGCGCTGGT
>QHSC01000103.1 GCA_003220345.1 Candidatus Rokuibacteriota bacterium
AGCGGCTACGCCGCGGCCGCTTCACTTGAAGCGTCGCTCGATCCAGCCGAGGAAGGTCGACACGCCGGTCTGGAGGAAGGACTCGCACTCGTCGGGAAGCCTCGTGCCTTCGCGGAAGGCCTCCTGGATCACGTCATCGCTTCCGCACCAGAGAGAGACGCGCCTCCCCGTCTTCCTGTCGATCTGGGCCAGCACCACTCCGGGCGGCGGCGTGAAGTGGGCGGGCGAGGTCTGGCGAACCGCCGCCTGCATGATGGGGCCCCAGATCGGCAGGGCGGCCTGTGATCCCGTGAGACCGAGAGGCGTGCCGTCGTCCAGCCCCACCCAGACGCCCACGACCAGATCGGGCGTGTAGCCGACGAACCAGGCGTCGCGAAGACTGTCGGTCGTTCCCGTCTTTCCCGCCGTCATCTCCTGGAGGCCCCAGGCGGAGCTGCGGGCGCCTGTGCCCCGGCGCATGACGCCGCGGAGCAGATGGTTGATGAGGAAGGCGGACTCGGCGGACACCGCGCGCACGGACGGCGGCAGGGGCGCGAGGGCGTGCCCGCCCAGCGATGCTTCCGGGGCGATCGCCGTCGCGGGAACCCGAACGCCGCCATTGGCCAGGGTGGCGAAGGCGCTCGTGATCTCCAGCAGCGTCACCTCGGAGGTGCCGAGGGCGAGCGAGGGCACCGGGGCCAGGGGATGCTCGATCCCGACAGCGTGCGCCATGTCAGCCACGCGGCGGGGGCCCACATTCATGGCGACGCGGACGGCGGGGATGTTCAGCGACTCTTCCAGGGCCCGCCGCACCGTCACCGGCCCATGGAATCGACCGTCCATGTTTCGCGGCTCCCAGTTTCCGCCTCCCGCGGGAATCACCAGGGGCTCGTCGTCCACCACGGAGGCGGGCGTGATGCCGCTGCCGCGGCGCTCCGCCTCGAAGGCGGCCAGGTACACGAAGGGCTTGAAGAGCGATCCTGGCTGGCGGACGGCGCGGTATGCGCGATTGAAAGACGTCTCGCCGTAGCGCCGGCCGCCCACGAGAGCCCGGATCTCGCCGGACATCGGCTCTATGGCGATCACCGCGGCCTGCACCTGACCGGCGAGCTGGGGCCTGTCCTTCTCGATGCGCCTTATCCCGTCCCTCACGGCGCTCTCGGCCGCCCTCTGGAGGGTCGGGTTGAGGGTGGTCTCGAGCGCGATCTCCCCCGACTCCGGGAGCTTCGCCCGCCGCCCGAGCTCGAAGGCGACGAAATCGACGAAGTACGGCGCGACCCGAGGGTTGTCGATGGACGGCTGCGGCAGTGGCCGGGCGACGGCCCGCCGGGCGACCGCCGGCTCGATCAGCCGCGCCTCCTCCATGGCGAGGATGATGCCGTCCCGGTACTTCTTGTCTCGAGAGGAGAGCATCCGGTTCGGCGCGCGGATCGCGCTCGCCAACCAGGCCGCCTCGTCGACGTCGAGGGCGGTCACATCCTTGCCGAGAAAGTGGCGCGCGGCGGCGGGTAGGCCGTGGACGGGCAGATCGCCGTCGTGACCGAGGTAGACGGAATTGACGTACGCCTCGAGGATCCGGGGCTTGGAATACCGCACTTCGAGGAGGAGGGCGATGAACGCCTCTCGCGCCTTCCGTCCCCACGTGCGTCGGGTGTCGAGGAACAGCGTTCGCGCCAGCTGCTGGGTGATGGTGCTGCCGCCCTCGCGCAGCTCGCCCCGCCTGAAATTGACGTGAAAGGCCCGCCCCACGGCGAGCAGATCGATCCCCGGATGGGTCCAGAACCGCCGGTCCTCGGCCACGAGCACGGCGTCGACAACCGGCCGCGGAATCCGGTCGAGGGGCACCCAGGTCTGCGCCCGGTGCGACGCGTAGATCGCCGCGATGGGTCGGCCGCCCGTGGAGAGCTGGCCATTCGCGTAGAGTTGAATGGTCGGCACCCGTGGCCCGCCGGGGTCGGGAAGCGAGTAGTGCCAGGAGATCGCCACGAGTCCGAGGATCACGGAGATCCCGGTGAGGAGCACGGTCAGCCGTGTGCGGCGGAAGGCTCGGAGCGACGTCGCACGCGCGACGGGAATCGGCTGGATACGCATCGAGGGTCTCTTACGAGAGACAGAGCATGGCGTGTGCCAAGTGTTTGACCACCCGCAACCGCGTCTAAGTAGCCGTGCCTCGTGGAGTTGTCATCAGACGTTGGAGCGAGCGCGGGCAGGCCGCCGGAATATTCGCGGCAATGCGAGTAGGAGTTACCGGGTGTCGGCGACGCGGCGAGACACGGGAGACGAAAAGACGACCGGGTAGCAGCGACGCGCCCCGAGAGGCGCGTCAGCAAGTCTCATGATTGACAGTTCCAGATTTTCCGGGACTTAGACAGCAACATGCGGCGCCGAAGCGGTGCGGGCACGGGGCTTGCTGTACGCGCCCAGACGGAGTCGCGATCTCTTGCCGACATTGACGAGAAAGTCATGCCGGCCTCGGCTCGACAAGGCATTAAAAGGCGCTCGTCGCTCCGCGCCCAAGGATGGAAACACATGCGTGAGGTAACACGCGGGTCGCTGTCACAGCAAGATCATGTTCGTTTGGTGCATCGCTTGGGTCGGCTCGGTGTCTTCGCGTCGCTCGGGATCGTGCTCGTATGTGGCAGTCAGCCCGCGCTGGCCCAAAGCGCGGGGAAGGGCGGAGAGGCTGAGCCGCGGGCCAGCACCCTCCCGCCTCTCGAGCTCGTCAAGTCCTCCATGACCCGCGTGCTCACCCTCACCCAGTCGCAGGGTGCCGGCCCCGCCGCGAGCACCCAGCGCCGCGAGCTGCGACGGGCGGCGGAAGCGCTGTTCGACTTCAACGAGATGTCGCGACGGATACTGGGAGCTCACTGGAAGGAGGGGACGCCCGAGGAGCAGGCGGAGTTCGTCAGGCTCTTCACGGATCTCCTCGAGCGATCCTATTTGACCGCGCTCGGGCATTTCCCGCTGGCCACCATCAGCTTCGAGGGCGAGATGGTCAGTGGACCGTACGCCCTGGTCAGCTCACGGATCGCGGTTGGACGTCGAGGAACGGCGTCGCTCGAGTACCGTCTCCTGGAGACGGATGGGCGCTGGGCCGTGTATGACATCGTGGTCGACGGCGTGAGTCTCGTCCTCAGCTACCGGAGCCAGTTCAATTCCATCCTGCGGACCTCCCGGTTCACCGAGCTCCTGGATCGGATGCGGAGCCGCGAGGCGTATGTGACCCCGCGAGACGACTAGTGGCGCTGAAAGAGCATTACCCCGCCGCGGTCCCGGCCTGACGCGGGACCAGTCAGGGACGCGGTCCGGCGGGGATCTCCTGTGGAGGTCCGCCGAGAGAACGACCGAGCTGTCCCCGCCACCGCACCAACCACAGGCGCCCCCGCTCGAGGAAGAGATACACGACGGGCGTGGTGTAGAGCGTGAGGAGCTGGCTCAGGAGGAGACCGCCCACGATGCTGATGCCCAGGGGCCGCCGCAGCTCCGAGCCGGTGCCGGTGCCGAGGGCGAGGGGAAGGGCGCCCAGGAGGGCGGCCATCGTCGTCATGATGATGGGGCGGAATCGCCGGAGGCAGGCAAGGTGCACCGCCTCGCGAGCGCTGCGCCCTTCGCGCCGCTCGAGCTCGAGGGCGACGTCGATGACCAGGATGGCGTTCTTCTTGACGATGCCGATGAGCAGGATGACGCCGACCATGCCGATGATGGAGAACTCCATCTGAAATGCCATCAAGGCCAGGAGCGCGCCCACACCGGCCGACGGCAGGGTGGACAGGATGGTGAGCGGATGGATGTAGCTCTCGTAGAGGACGCCCAGGACGAGATAGACGGCAATCAGGGCGGCCAGGATGAGCATGGGCTGGGTGGAGAGGGCAGCCTGGAAGGCCTGGGCGGTGCCCGCGAAGCTTCCCCGGATGCTCGTGGGCATGCCGATCCGCCGCTCGGCCGCAGCAATGGCCGCCACCGCGTCCCCGAGGGCGACGCCCGGAGCGAGATTGAAGTACGTGGTCACGGCCGGGAAGAGCCCCTGGTGGTTGATCTGGAGGGGGGCCGGGCTTGGCTCGAATCGGGTCAGCGCGGTCAGGGGCACCGACGTGCCCGTGGCCGACTGGACGTAGATGTTGCGCAGCGCGTCCGGATTCTGCCAGTAGCTCGGCGCCACCTCCATGACGACGTGGTACTGGTTCAGCGCCGTGTAGATCGTTGAGACCTGCCGCTGTCCGAAGGCGTCATAGAGCGTCTCGTCGATCAGTCGGGTGCTCACGCCGAGCCGCGCGGCGGTGGGCCGATCGATGGTGAGCGGGACCTGGAGGCCGGCGTCCTGCTGGTCACTCGACACGTCCCGAAGCTGAGGCAGGGTGCGCAGCGCTTGAAGGACCTTGGGCGCCCAGGAGCTCAGATCGGCGAGACTGTCGGCCTGAAGAGTGAACTGGTACTGGGCGTTGGAGAGGCGTCCCCCCAGGCGGATGTCCTGCACGGCCTGGAGATACAGGGTGGCGCCCGGCACCCGCGCGAGCTTGGGGCGCAGGCGCGTGATGATCTCGTCGGCCGTCGCATCGCGCTGGGAGCGCGGCTTGAGGGACACGAACATGCGGGCGGAATTGACGGTGGTCCCGCGCCCTCCTCCCCCTCCCGTATACGCCGTGACGGTGGCGACTCCGGGGTCCGCGCGGACGATGTCCGCGAGCCGGCTCAGCTTCTCGCGCATGGACTGGAACGAGATGTCCTGGGCGGCGACGGTGATGCCGGCGAGGCGCCCGTTGTCCTGCTGAGGAAAGGAACCCTTGGGGATGTTCCAGAAGAGGTAGATGTTGACGCCGAAGGTGACGGCAGCGACGAGGAGCGTGATGCCGGGATGTCTGAGAGCCCAGCCCAGGGTGACATCGTAGAAGCGGACGACGGCGTCAAACATCCGTTCGCTCACCCGATTGAAGCGGCCGCGGTTGGCACCGTCTCGCGAGCGGAGGAGGAGGGCGCACATCATGGGGGTGGTGGTCAGCGACAGGACGAGGGAGATGAGGACCGCGATCGAGAGCACGGCGGCGAATTCCCGGAAGAGCCGGCCGATGAGACCGCCCATGAGCAAGATGGGAATGAAGACCGCCACGAGCGAGACGCTGATGGACAGGACCGTGAAGCCGATCTCGCGCGCTCCGGTGATGGCCGCCTCCATCGGGGGCATGCCCGCCTCGAGGTGGCGCATCACGTTCTCGACGACGACGATGGCGTCGTCCACCACGAATCCCGTAGCGACCGTCAGGGCCATGAGCGAGAGGTTGTCGATGCTGTAGCCGATGAGGTACATGAAGGCGAAGGTGCCGATCAAGGACACGGGTACGACGACGCCGGGAATGGCGGTGGCCCGGACGTCGCGAAGAAAGAGGAAGACGACGAGCACCACGAGGGCCACCGAGATCATCAGGGAGATCTGGACGTCGTGGACGGAGGCGCGGATGGTGACGGTCTGGTCGAGCACCGCCGTTAGTGTCACGTCGGCGGGCAGGAGCGCGTGGAGCTCCGGCATCTCCTCGCGTATCCGGTCGACGGCCTCGATGATGTTGGCGCCCGGCTGACGGAAGATGATGAGCAGGGCGGCCGGCCGGCCGTTGGCGAGACCGATCGATCGCAGGTCCTCGACGGAATCCACTACCTCGCCGAGGTCAGACAGGCGCACGGGGGCGCCATTCCGCCAGGCCACGATGAGCGGGCGGTATTCCTCGGCGAAGCGGATCTGATCACTCGTCCGGATCTCCCAGGCTCGCTCGGGCCCATGGATCTGGCCCTTGGGACGATTGATGTTGGCATTCGCGAGCACCGACCGCACATCCTCGAGGCCGATCCCATAGCTTGCCAGGGTCATCGGATTGAGCTCGACCCGGACACCGGGAAGGGAGCTTCCGCCCACGAAGACCTGGCCGACCCCTTCGATCCGCGCCAGCTTCTGTTGCAGGACCGTGGACGCCACGTCGTACATCCTGCCGGTGTCCACGGTGGAGGAGGTGAGGGCGAGGATCATGATCGGCGCGTCGGCGGGGTTGACCTTCCGATAGGTCGGATTGGCGGGCAGGTTCGAGGGAAGCTGACCGGCGGCGGCGTTGATGGCCGACTGGACGTCGCGCGCGGCGCCGTTGATGTCACGGGCCAGATCGAATTGCAGGGCGACGCCCGTTGAGCCGAGGTAGCTGGCCGAGGTCATCTCGGTGATGGCGGCCACGCGGCCGAACTGGCGCTCGAGGGGAGTGGCGACGGCCGAGGCCATGGTCTCGGGGCTGGCCCCGGGTAGCGCGGCCGAGACCTGGATGGTCGGGAAGTCGACCTGGGGAAGCGGCGCGACAGGCAGCATGCGATAGCAGATGATGCCCGCGATCACGAGGGCCAGCGTGAGCAGCGTGGTGCCGACGGGACGACGGATGGCGGGTGTCGAGAGGTTCACGAGACGCCCTCGGCGCGGGCGGACGCGACGGTGACGGGTGCCTTTCGTCGCGCCGCGCGTGAGGCCAGCCGGTCGAAGGCGAGGTAGATGACGGGCGTGGTGTAGAGCGTCAGCAGCTGGCTCATGATGAGGCCGCCCACGATGGCGATCCCGAGCGGCTGGCGCAGCTCGGATCCGACGCCGCGACCGAGGGCGAGCGGCACGCCGCCGAGGATGGCGGCCATGGTCGTCATGAGGATGGGCCTGAACCTGAGGAGGCAGGCCTGGTAGATGGCCTCGCGGGCGGGCCGGCCCTCGGAGCGCTGGGCGTCCAGCGCGAAGTCGATCATCATGATCGCGTTCTTCATCACGATGCCGATGACGAGGATGATGCCGATGAGGGCGATGACGCTCAGGTCCAGCCGCGCGGCGAAGAGGGCGAGAAGCGCGCCCACCCCGGCCGAGGGGAGCGTGGAGAGAATCGTCACGGGGTGGATCCAGCTTTCGTAGAGGACGCCGAGCACGATGTAGACGGTGACCACGGCGGCCAGGACGAGGAGCGGCTCGTTGGCGAGCGAGGCCTGGAAGGCGCGCGCGGCGCCCTGGAAGCGCGCCTGCACGGTGATGGGCATGCCGAGATCCTGCTTGGCCGTCTCGATGGCCTGGACGGCATGGCCGAGCGAAGTTCTCGGGGCGAGGTTGAAGGAGACGGTGACGGCGGGGAACTGCCCCTGGTGGTTCACGGCGAGCGGCGTCGCGCGCTCCTCGATGAAGGTGAAGGCGGAGAGGGGCACCTGGCCGGCCGTCGAGGACCGGAGGTAGATCTGCTGCAGGGCCTCAGGGCCCTGGCGGAAGTCGGGCTTCACCTCCAGCACCACCCGGTACTGGTTGAGCTGGGTGAAGATGGTCGAGACCTGGCGCTGGCCGAAGGCGTTGTAGAGCGCGTCGTCGATCATCTGGGGCGTGATGCCGAGCCGGGAGGCGGTGGCGCGATCGATGCGCACGGAGGTCTCGAGACCCTGATCCTGCTGGTCGCTCGCCACGTCGCGGAGCTCGGGCAGTGTGCGGAGGCGCTCCACGAGCCGGGGCGCCCAGGTGGTGAGCTCGACGAGATTCGGATCCTCCAGGCTGTACTGGTACTGCGTCCGGCTCACGCGATCTTCCACGGTCAGGTCCTGGACGGGCTGGAGATAGAGCGTGATCCCGCCGACCTGGGCAAGGGAGGAGCGCAGGCGGTCGATCACCGTGCCCACGCTCACCCGCCGCTCGTCGAGGGGCTTCAGGGTGATGAGCATGCGTCCGCTGTTGAGCGTGACGTTGGTGCCGTCGATGCCGATGAAGGACGACAGCGTGGCCACGGCGGGGTCCGTCAAGATGACCTCGCCGAGGGCCTGCTGACGCGCGGCCATGGCGGGGAACGACACGGCCTGCGGAGCATCCGAGATGCCGAGGATCACGCCGGTGTCCTGGGTCGGGAAGAGCCCTTTGGGGATGAGGACGTACAGGACAAGGGTGAGCGCGAGGAGGCCCACGGCCACGAGCAGGGTGAGGCCCTGATGCTCGAGAACGCGGCGCAGGGTACGCGCATAGCCCTCGCGAAGGGCCTCGAAGACGCGCTGGGCGGTCCTCGCGAATCGATTGGTCTCGGCCTCCGTGTGGTGGCGGAGGAGCTTGGCGCAGAGCATCGGGGTCAGGGTCAGGGAGACGACGGCGGAGACGAGAATGGAGACGCTGAGGGTGATGGCGAATTCCCGGAAGAGGCGCCCCACGATGTCGCCCATGAAGAGGAGGGGGATGAGCACGGCGATGAGGGAGACGGTCAGGGAGAGAATGGTGAAGCCGATCTGCCCCGAGCCCTTGAGGGCCGCCTCCAGCGGCGAGTCGCCCGCCTCGATGTAGCGGGCGATGTTCTCGATCATGACCACCGCGTCGTCGACCACGAAGCCCGTGGCGATGGTGAGGGCCATCAGCGAGAGGTTGTTCAGGCTGAAGCCCAGCGCGTACATGACGGCGAAGGTGCCGATGATCGAGACGGGCACGGCCACGCTCGGGATGAAGGTGGCGGCGGGGCTGCCCAGGAACAGGAAGATGACGAGCACCACGAGGACCACGGCGAGCATGAGCTCGAGCTGGACGTCGTGGACCGAGGCGCGAATGGTGGTGGTGCGGTCCGTCAGCACCGAGACCTCCACGGAGGTGGGCAGCGTGCCCTGGAGCTGAGGCAGGAGCTGCTTCACGCGATCGACCACCTGGATGAGGTTGGCCCCCGGCTGTCGCTGGATATTGACGATGACGGCCGGACGGGTGCCCATCCACGCCGCCTGCCGGAGGTTCTCGGCGTCGTCCACGGCGTCGGCGACGTCGGAGAGGAGCACGGGGGCGCCGTTGCGGTAGGCGATGACGAGCGACCGGTAGAGAGCACTCGTCACGAGCTGATCGTTGGCCCCGATGGTATAGGCCTGCTGGGCGCCGTCCAGGCTGCCCTTGGCCTGGTTCACGTTCGCCGCCGCCACCGCCTGCCGGACGTCGTCCAGGGTCAGTCCATTGGCGGCCAGGCGCGTCGGATTCGCCTGGATGCGGATGGCGGGCTTCTGTCCGCCGCTCAAGGTAACGAGCCCCACGCCGGGAAGCTGCGACATCTTGGGCACCAGTCGCGTGTCGGCGAGGTCTTCGACGGCGGTGAGGGGAAGCGCGTTCGACGTCAACCCCAGCGTCAGGATCGGTGCGTCGGCCGGATTCACCTTGCTATACACGGGAGGATTGGGCAGATCCTTGGGCAGGAACGACGAGGCGGCGTTCATGGCCGCCTGCACCTGCTGCTCGGCGATGTCGAGGGCCAGGCTCAGGTCGAACTGGAGCGTGATCACCGAGCTCGTGCTCGAGCTCGTGGACGTCATCTGCTTGAGGCCGGGCATCTGACCGAACTGCCGCTCGAGGGGCGCTGTCACCGCGGAGGCCATGACGTCCGGGCTGGCCCCGGGATAGAAGGTCTGCACCTGGATGGTCGGGTAGTCGACTTGGGGCAAGGCGGAGACGGCGAGGAGGCGATAGGCGACGGCGCCGGCCAGGATGATGGCCAAGGTCAGGAGGGAGGTGGCGACCGGCCTCAGGATGAACGGCCGAGACAGGTTCATGCGCCGGACTTGGCGGGCGGACGATCGCGGCTCGTCGGCTCGACCCGTGAGCGCTCCTGCACCTTGTCGGCTCCGTCGACGATGACCGCCTCGCCCGGCTTGAGCCCGTCGCGGACGGGGGCGAGGCCACCTTCGGTCGGGCCGAGCGCGACCTTGCGAAGCTCGACCGTCTTGTCGGGTCGCACGACGTAGACGAAAGGCCCCTGCACGCCCCGCTGCACCGCCTCCACGGGAACGAGGACGGCATCACGAAGCGTGTCCACCAGGATGCGCACATTGACGAACTGGTTCGGAAAGAGCGCGCCGTCCGTGTTGGCGAAGGACGCCTTGATCTTGACGGTGCCCGTGCCCGAGTCGATCTGGTTGTCCAGGGCCACGAGCGTGCCCGAGGCGAGCTTGGTCCTCCCCTCCCGATCGTAGGCGTCCACGGTGATGGCGCCACCGCTCCGCATCCGCGCGAGGACGGGGGGAAGGTTGTCCTGGGGAATCGCCGCCACGACGGCTATGGGCTCGATCTGGGTCAGCACCACGAGCCCGCCGGGATCGGTCGCCTTGATCATGTTACCGGCATCCACGAGGCGCAGTCCGGCTCGCCCGGCGAAGGGAGCGAGGATCTTGCAATAGACGAGCTGGAGCTTGATGCTCTCGATCTGTCCCTGATCGGCCTTGACGTTGCCCTCGGCCTGGATCACTGCCGAGGCCTGCGTGTCGAGCTGCTGCTGGGCGATGAAGCCGCCCGACACGAGCCTCTTGTAGCGCTCGAGATCGAGACGGGTATTGGCCAGCGCGGCTTGATCACGGGCGAGCTGCCCCTCGGCCTGGTTCAGCTGCGCCTCGAATGGGCGGGGGTCTATCTCCGCGAGCAGGTCTCCCGCCCGGACGATTTGCCCCTCGCGGAAGAGGACGCGCATGAGCTGACCATCCACGCGGCTCCGGACCGTGACGGTGTTGAGGGAGGTTACCGAGCCCAGCGCCGTCAGGTACACGCCCAGGTCGCCCGTCTTGGCGGTTGCCGTCAAAACGGGCACGGCTCGGGCTCCCGCCCCGGTGCCCGGTCGCCCGGTGGCGGGCTGCGCCCGGCCCGGCCGGTTCAGCGCGAAGTAGGCGCCTCCCGCCAGCAAGAATGCGACGACGAGACAGATGACCCAGGTCCGCCGCGACCACGGTCGCGGCGGGTGACCTGGGGCATCTCCTATCTCCTCGGATCCGGTTCCCTCGATCGTCATAGGGGCCTGTCGCTCGCTTGTAGCACAGTCTACCCTAGGGCGAGAACAGAGGGGTTGGGGTCGCGCCGAAGGGAAGAACTGACCGGCCACGATCCTCGAATGCAGCGCCCGGAGGACCGGAGAAGGAGCCTTCAGACCATGCCCAAAGCCGAGCTCGAGTTCTTCAAGCCGGACCATTTGCCCTGGGAACCTGTGGCCGCCTCGGCGGCAGGGGGCGCAGGCGGTGCCGGCGTCAAGCAGAAGATCCTCAGCCGCAACGAGGAGGGGGACGTGACGCGGCTCCTGCAGTTCGACACGGGCGTGGAGACGAGCGAGACGATCGTCCACGACTTCTGGGAGGAGGTCTGGATCCTCGAGGGCGAATTGACGGACCTCGGCAAGAAGCAGACCTTCACGGCGGGCATGCTGCGCTACTTCAAGCGCTAGCTTTTCGAGCTGAAACGCTCGACGAGCCGAAGGCGTGGCAGTTCGAGCTGAGCGGCGCAGCCGCGAGGCGAGGCCCGAATGGATCAGCGCTAAAGCGAGGGCTGAGTTAAACCGGACCGAAGCCGATGGCCGCCTGCTCGCCCATGATGAGCGGGCGGAAGCGAACGGGGAGGCCCACCCGGAGCGTCTCCAGGGAAATGTCGACGATGCGGCCGAGAAGCGAGACGCCTTCCTCGAGCCGGACCACCGCCACCGCGTAGGGCACCTCGGCCGCGCGACCGCGCGGGGCAACACGGATGACCGTGAAGGAGGTGATGGCGCCTCCGCCTGCCAAGGGGATGGGAGCCCAGTCGCGCTCCTGGCACGCCGGGCAGAATTCCTTGGGAGGAATGGCAAGGTCGCCGCATCGGCGGCACCGGATCGCGGTCAGCCGACCCGCGCGTGCCTCCTCGAAGAAGTGTTTGAGCGTCACCACGCGCTCAGCCACGGCCGAAAAGGCTGACGAGGACCGTGGCGGTGTTGCCGCCGAGGGTGTGCGTGAGGCCCGTGCGCGCGCCCTCGACCTGGCGCAGGCCGGCTTCGCCACGCAGCTGGGTGACGATCTCGGCGATCTGCGCGGCGCCCGTGGCGCCGATGGGATGCCCCTTGGCCTTGAGGCCGCCCGAAGGGTTGACGGGGAGCTTGCCGCCGAGGCTGGTCCAACCCTTCTCCGCCGCGAGGCCTCCAGTGCCGGGCTCGAAGAAGCCGAGCCCTTCCGTGGCAACGATCTCGGCGATGGTGAAGCAGTCGTGCAACTCGACGACATCCACGTCGGCGGGGGTCTTGCCCGCCTGACGGTAGGCGCCGGCGGCCGCCCGTTCCGTCGCCGTTATCCGTGAGAGATCACGCTTCTCGTGCACGAACATGGTGTCGGAAGCGGCCTCGCTGCCCAGGACCCACACCGCACGCGGACGTTTTCGCGCCACCTCCTCGGAGGCGAGGACGAGGGCGGCGCCCCCGTCCGTGAAGGGGCAGCAGTCGAACAGCTTGAGCGGATCGGCGACGTACGCGCTCTTGAGCACCGTCTCCAGCGAGATCTCTTTCTGGAATTGCGCCTTGGGGTTGAGGACGCCGTGGCGATGGTTCTTCACGGCGACATGGGCCATCTGCTCTTCCGTGGTTCCGTACTTCTCCATGTGGGCGCGGGCGATGAGGGCGAACACGCCCGGGAAGGTCAGCCCCACCGATTGCTCGTAGGTAGCCTCGGAACAGTAGGCGAAGTACTCCGTGGCCGCGTCCGTGGGGACATTGAGCACGCGCTCGGCGCCGCCCACCAGCACCACGTCGGAGACACCGGAGGCGATCTCCATCAGGGCATGGCGGAAGGCGGCATGGCTCGTGGCGCAGGCGTTCTCGAAGCGGGTCGTGGGGATGGTGGGCAGGCCGAGGAGGGTGGCGGCCAGCGGTCCCATGTGCAGCTGGCGCTCGCCCTCGCCGCCGGTGACGTTGCCATAGTAGAGAGCCTCGATGGCCGAGGGAGCGATGTCCGCGTCACGGATCGCCTGGGCGGCCGCCTCCGCGAACAGCTCGGCGCTGATGCGGTCGTGCTTCCCGAACTTGGTCACTCCCACCCCGATCACGGCGACCCGGCGCATTCAGCCTCCCCCTCAGAGATAGCGCAGCAAGGCTATGGCCATCATGGTCTGTCCGCCAAAGGCGAGTCAAGAGTCTCTGGAAGGGCTCACGAAGCCCGTGATAACGTTCCAAGGACATGCGGGACAGGCGCGGATGACCCTCGAAGAGGGCCTCGTGGTGGTCCTCGCCCTGGTGGCAGCCACCCTGCTCTTCATCGGGCTGGCCCAGGCGCTGGAAGCGCGGCCCGCGCCCCCCCGACCGGCGCGGCGGATCGCGCCGCCTCGTCCCCGGCTTCCCGAGCCTCCACCTCGCCCTCCCTATACGGGACCGGAGCGACGGCGCTCGGCGCGCGGTCGCCGTCCCGCTCCCTCACCGCCACCGATCACGTCCGGGCCGGCGAGCGAGTCCGGAGCGGGAGGGATGCCGGTCGCGGCAACCCAGCCGGACCTGCCCCTGGGCAGCGTGGCGCCCACGGCGGAGGAGGCGGCCGTCGAGGCCGTGGATTCGTGCTTCGCGCTCCACCAGGAGGGGCAGCACGGAGCGGTGTTCGACGCCGTCGCCCGACACGCGGTGGGCGACACGGAAGGCGCCCAGGCCGCCCTCGAGAGCGCCGTGCGCGAAGCTCCCGACGGCGCGGCGGAAGGCTGCCCGCAGCGGATCGCGCTCCTCGCCGCACCCGCGGCCCGCCGGCTGCTCGCCGCGTCGGAATCCATGGACCCTACCGCAGTCGAGCGACTCGCCGTGCTCCGGGTGGCCGTGCTCTGGCTCGAGTGGCGCATCGTCGCGGCGCCCGCCACCGGAGACGTGAGCGAGCTCCTGGACAAGAGTCGCGAGGCGCTGTGGGACGGCTATGGGGTGGTCGCCCGCGCCATGGTTCGACGGAAGCGGTTCGCGGATTCGCGCGCGCTCGTCCGTCAGGCGCTCGATTCCGAAGACTTGCCGGGGACGCGGCGGGCGCCTCTCGGCGATCTCGCCTCCGTCAGTCTCGTGCGAGAGATCGGACGCCTGGCCGCCCGCGCCCGCGGCACCGCCACGCCGGAGCCACAGGCCCTCGACTCACTCGAGCGCGCGGGCGAGCTGCTGGCCGGCGCGCCGCCCGAAGGTCTCGGTCCATCCCGGTGGCATGCCGCCAATCGACGCATCTGGCGGGGCTACACGCGTCTGGCTCAGCGGCACCTCGAGACCTTCGAGCTCGAGGCGGCTCTGCCCCCGCTGTTCCGCGCGCTGCACCTGCGCGATCTCGACCTCGGGCTCGACCGCCGGACCCGCGAGCTGCTCGCGCGCACCATCGAGCGCGTCACCGACAAGGCGGGCGAGACCATCAGCCGCCTCCTCAAGGACGGGGACCGCGAGGCAGCCATGCAGCGATGGCAGGACGTGCGGTCGCTCATCCAGAAAGCGCGCGATCAAGGCCTCTCGCACGAGCAGCTCGCCGCGGCCTTCGCGCGAGCCCGCCAGATGCTAGAGCAAATCGAAGAAGTCAGCCCCTAGCCCGAGAACCCCGCCGCAGGTGGTCGAGAAAGGTCCAGATGCGAGACGTCGCCCGAAGGCCGCACGCGAGGCGTAGTCTCTCTACGTTGAGCGTGCGGTCGAGGGCGACAACGAAGCAGCTGGGCCTTTATCGGCCGCCTGCGCTAGTGTTCGCGGGCGGCGGGACCCTTGGGGGCAGCCTGCGACCACTCGACGGATCCGTTGCGGATGGTCTCGAGCAGCTCGAGGGGAATCTTGAGGAAGTTCTCCACCACGTTGGGATCGAAGTGCGTCCCCGCGCAGCGGGCGATCTCCTTGCGGGCCGCGTCGAAGGAGATGGCCACCGAGTAGGGCCGGTCGAAGGTCATGGCATCGAAGGCGTCCGCCACCGCGAAGATCCGCGCCCCGAGCGGGATCATCTCGCCGCGCAGCCCGAGCGGATACCCGGTGCCGTCCCAGCGCTCGTGGTGGTGATACACGATGGGCACGGCGCCCCGGAGAAAGGGGATGCGCTCGACGAGGCGGCGCCCGAGGTCCGGGTGGGTGCGCATGATCTTCCACTCGTCGGACGAGAGGGGCCCGGGCTTGAGGAGGATGCCGTCCGGGATGCCGATCTTGCCGATGTCGTGAAGGAGCACGCCGTGCTCGATGTCACGGAACTGGCTGTCGGGCAGTCCGTGGGTGCGGGCAAGGGTCAGGGAGTAGCCGACCACACGCCGGGAGTGGGCGTGGGTGCCCACGTCACGCGTGTCGAGAGCGGAGCCGAGCGCCTCCAGGGTCGCGCGATACGTGTCCTCGAGCTCGTTCAGGGCCGCCGCGAGGTCGCGGGTGGCTTCCCCCACGCGTCGCTCGAGCATCGCGTGGTATTCGCGGCGCTCCATGAGGAGCTGCCGGCGCTCCAGCGCGCGCTCGGCGGCGATGAGGACCGCCTCCACGTTGACGGGCTTGGTGATGAAATCGTATGCCCCGCACTTGAGGCTCTCGATGGCCGTCTTGATGTCGCCCACGCCCGTGATGACGATGACGGCGGCGTCGCTGTCGAGGGTGCGGGCCCGCCGGAGGAAGTCGAGGCCGTCCATGACGGGCATCTTGATGTCGGTCAGCGTCAGGGGCGGGCGCTCCCGCTCGAAGGACTCGAGACCCTCGCGACCGTTGCTCGCCACCCGGCACTGGTAGCCGTCGGAGAGGAAGACTTCCCGGAGGGCGGACCGCACCTTGGCGTCGTCCTCCACGATGAGCACTTCCTTGCGCACGGGCGGCGTGCTCATTCGCCCTTGCCGTCGGACACGGCCTGGACCACCCCGATATCCTCGTGCACGGAGACGCGGTTCTTGCCCGACCGCTTGGCCGCGTACAGAGCCTCGTCCGCCGCCTGGATGAGATCCTCGGCGGTGGGCGCCACGTCCTCGGGGAGGGAGGCGATGCCGAAGCTCGCCGTCACGCGACGCTTGTGGGCGAACTGATACGACGAGAGAACATAGCGGATGCGATCCGCGTAGAGGCGCGCCCCCGCCTTGGACGTCTCCACCAGGAGGACGGCGAACTCGTCGCCGCCATAGCGGCAGATGACGTTGATGCCGCGCGAATGCCGGAGCAGGATCTCGGCCATCCCCCGCAGCGTCTCGTCGCCCGCGGGATGGCCCAGGTCGTCGTTGACGGACTTGAAGCCGTCGAGATCGAGGAGCACCACCGACACCGGGTGGTTGAACCGACGATAGCGCGAGACTTCCTCCTCGAGGCGGATGGAGAAGAAGCGGCGGTTGTAGAGCCCCGTCACCTCGTCCTTGAAGGAGAACTCCTTCAGCCGGGCATTGGTGGACTCCAGCTCCTTGTACGCCGTGTCGAGCCTCACCGCGTAGCGATCGATGGCCGAAGCCTGCTGCTCGATGGGGGCGAGCATCCGGGAGAACGAGTGCAGGAGGCTGTCGACATCCTCGCCTCCCCCGGATGCGGGCGGCGACCCGGGGGTGGACGTCTCCAGGGCCGGCGCCCGCTCGGGACGCTTGCCCAGGGTGCGGGTCAGGTCCCAGATCAAGAGCCCGCCGACGGCCATGAGAAGACCCGTGAACGCCAGGAGCGCCTGCAGCCATGGCAGGTCGCGGACCCGCCTCGAGTGGTCAAGGAGGGGCGTCAGGTACGCATACATGCTGTAGCCCACGACCAGCAGGGGGATGAACGAGGTGAGCATGAGCGACAGCATGATGGTGCGACGGGCACCGCCGGCGACCAGCGTGGGTTCTTCGGTCCCCTCGGCGAGGTTGTGCTTGGACTGGGCCATCAGCGAATTATCGGGCCCGGGGACGCGAGGTGTCAAGATTTGTCCGGTCCGTTCTTGACGCCACCTCGCACGCTGGGCTACCGTATCGGGACATGGCTGTCGATCCCAAACTTCTCATTCCTGACAAGCAGATCGACTGCACCGGCCTCTTCTGCCCCATGCCCATCGTTAAGACACGGGAAGCCATTCGCGACATGGAACCCGGGAGCCTCCTGGCCATGCTCTCCGACGATCCCGCCTCGGACGCGGACATGCGGAGCTGGAGCCAGATCACCGGTCATGACCTCCTGGATGTTTCCCGGCAGGACGGGGTCTATCGCTTCCTCGTCAGGAAAACGCGGTAAGGGCGTGGAACGCGGGGGCGCCGCTCCCGATCGGGTCTACCTCGACTATGCCGGCTTCGCACCCGTGGATCCGAGGGTGCTCGCCGTCATGCGCCCCTTTCTGGAGGCGGGCATCGGAAATCCGTCGGCGCCCCACTCGCTGGGTGCCGAGGCGCGCGAGTCCCTGGAGGCGGCGCGTGCGAAGGTGGCGCGGCTGGTGGGCGGGGCGTCCTCGGGCATCGTCTTCACCTCGGGCGCGACCGAGGCCAACAACCTGGCCATCCGGGGCGTCGGGCTCCGAGCGGGAACGCCGGCCGCGCACATCATCACCTCATCCGTCGAGCACATGTCGGTGCTCAATGCCTGCCGCGAGCTCGAGAAGGGTGGCGCCACCGTCACCCTCCTGCCCGTCGACGCGGAGGGGCGCGTGGACCCGGACAGCCTGCGTCGGGCGCTTCGCTCGGACACGACCCTCGTCTCCATCAGCGCAGCCTGCGCGGAGGTGGGGACGCTTCAGCCGATCAGCGAGATCGCGCGAATCACGCGCAGCGCGGGCGTGCCACTGCACGTCGACGCGGTGGGGGCGATCGGGCGCATTCCGCTGCCCGGCGAGGTCCTGGGACTCGACCTCGTCACCGTGGCGAGCAACGACATCTACGGGCCGCCGGGCGCGGGGGCCCTCTGGGTACGCACCGGCGTGCGCCTCGCTCCCATCCTCCTGGGCGGCGGGCAGGAGGGCGGCTACCGCTCCGGCACGGAGAACCTGCCCGCGGTGGTCGGGATGGGGGTGGCCGCTGAGCTCATCCGCGCCGAGGGACTCCACGGCGAGGCGGCGCGGCTCCAGGCATTGCGTGACCGGCTCGTCGAGGGGCTCTTGCTTTCCATCCCGGGCTGCCGCCTCACGGGGGCTCCCGCGAAGCGTCTCCCGCACCACGCAAGCCTGGTCCTGCGAGGGGTCAAGGCGGACAGCATCCTGCTCGACCTCGACCTCGCCGGGGTGGCCGCTTCGTCCGGATCCGCCTGCGCGCAGCGCACGGGGACGCCGTCTCCCGTGCTGCGTGCCATCGGGTGCACACGCGAGGAGATGGAAGGCTCGCTCTGCTTCACCTTTGGCCGCTGGAGCACGGCCGCCGAGGTCGAAGCGGTCGTCCAGTGCCTCCCGCCCATCGTGGCGCGCCTGCGCGCCCTCGCGCTGCCCGCCCCACGGTGAGCTTCCCCGTGCGTCTCGTCCTCTTCGACGTCGACGGCACCATCCTGTCGGCGCGAGGGGCGGGGCGTCGCGCCTTTGCGGCGGCCCTCATGGAGGTGTACGGGACGGCGGGAGACATCGAGCGCTACGACCTGCGGGGGGCGACCGACCAGCGCATCGTCTTCGAATTGATGGAAGGCGCGGGACTCTCGCGTGACGGTGTCCGGGAGCGTCTCGACGATTGCTTCGAGGCCTATGCCCGGGGGCTGCATGCCGAGATCGGCGATGGGCGTGGCGTGGTCGTGATGCCGGGCATCGCCGATCTCGTCCAGCGCCTAGACGGGGAGAAGGCGGCGCTGGTGGGCCTCCTCACGGGAAACATCGAGGCGGGGGCGCGGATCAAGCTGACGCCGACTGGGCTGTGGCCGTATTTCCAGCTTGGCGCCTACGGGTCGGATCACCACGATCGACGCCAGCTCCCCTCTCTCGCGGCCCGTCGGGCGCAGGCGCTGGTGGGGCGCGGGTTCAGGCCCGAGGAAATTCTGGTCATCGGCGACACGCCCCGCGACATCGAGTGCGCGCGCCACTTCGGGGCCGTCGCGGTTGCCGTGGCCACGGGGCAGTACTCGCGGGCCGAGCTCGAGGCCGAAGGCCCCGATCTCCTCTTCGACGACTTCTCAGACGTCGAGGCAGCCCTCACGAAGTTTCTCTCCCGCTGACGCACTGACGCCCACGGGCCGCCGCGGAAAATGCAGGCGGCGCAAAAAGATCCAGCGGCTGGGCCTTTTTCAGCCGCCGGGAAGGCCCGTTATCTTTATGCCGCTGCCCTTGAGCTTGTACCTGCGGTTGATCGTGGCGAGCACCGCGGTGATGCTCTCGAGGGGGCCGGCGTTGGTCAGGGGGCCCGTGTCCACCGCGCGCAGGCCCATGGATCGTCCCAGCTCGGCCACGAGCTTCTTCGCCTCGGCGTCGCCGCCGCAGTGCAGGAGATCGCAGTCGATGGCGTGATCCGCCGAGGCGAGCTCGTGAGCCGCGATGTGATGGAAGGCCGCCACCACCCTGGCCTCCGCGCCGAGCAGCTCCTGGACTTCCTCGGCCGAAGAGCCCTGGGGCGGGGGCGTGAAGAGTCGCCCCCCGCCGAAGGTCAGGGGCACCACGGTGCTGATGACGACCTTGTCCCGGCACGCATCCTTGAGATCGCCGAGCGTGGCCGCGAGGCCGCTGGCGGGGAGGGTGAGCACGACGATCTCCGCGCGCGTCGCCGCGTCGCGGTTCGACGCCCCGCTCAGCTTGACCTTGGCCTCCGCTCCCAGCGCCTCGGCCTTCACGCGCGCCCGGTCGGCGTCGCGCGAGCCGATGATGACCTCGTGGCCCGCCTCTGCCCAGCGGAGGGCGAGCCCCGCGCCTTCCTTGCCGGTGCCGCCGAGTATGCCGATGAGCATCGAGAGGGCTCCTAGCGAAAGAGGTCGCGAGCGGGGTCGCGGATGAGGGCCCGGCTCCCCGTCTCGCCACGCGGCCAGTCGAGGCCGCGGATGATGACGACGGGAATGCGGTCGAGCTTGCCCATGATGGGCTCGGCGGCGGCCGCGAGCTCGTCGGCCACGGCCAGGATGGTCGCCTGGAGCACGTAGCCGGCGGGATCCTTCTCGCCGAGATAGCTCTTGATCGGCTCGATGCCCGCCACGCCGATGGCGACGTTGGTCAGGCCCTCGCGCCAGGGACGTCCGAAGGTGTCGGCGACGATGATGCCGAGATCGTGGCCGGTGAGCCGGCGGAGCGCTTCCCGGAGCTGGCGGGCCGAGCGGTCGGAGTCCTCGGGCAAGAGACAGGCCGTCTCGAGATCGACGTTGGACTGGTCGACGCCGGCATTGGCGCAGATCCAGCCATGTCGGGTCTCGACGATCAGGACGCCCGGGGCTTTCCTGACCACGCGCCGGCTCTCGCCCAGGATGACCTCGACGAGGCGCGGGTCGCGGCCGATCTCGGCGGCCATCTCCGCTGCCTCGCGCGAGGGCACGACGCCGCCGAGATTCACGATCCGCCCCTCGGTCTTGGAGACGATCTTCTGGCTGACCACGAGGAGATCGCCGGCCTCGAGCGGCGTCCCCTGGGCGTGGGCGGCCTGGGCGAGGAGCCCGGCGAGGCCGTCGCCCCGATGGATCTCGGGCAGCCCCTCGATCCCCACGACCTCGTAGCGCCGCGGCACGGTCAGGGTGTCTCGAGGCGGGAGGCCAGGCGTATCGGTACCGCCAGTCGTCGGAGCAGGGCCGCGCTTCGAGTGGACGGCCCCCGTCCGAGGAGGAGGGTGAGGTCCTCGGGCTCGTCGATGTCGAGCCCGAGGCCGGGCATCCGGAGCACGACTGGCTTGAGCCCCGCGGCGCGCGCTGCGACCACGTGGTTCTGGAACGAAGGCTCGCCGAACTTGAGAGCCATGGAATCAGGCGGCGCCAGGAGGACGGCGTTGGTGCCGTAGCCCGAGAGCGAGGGCACGAAGGCGATCGCGGGACCATCGACGACGGAGGCGTCCAGGGCGGCCAGCTCGCCCGGCGTGGCACAGGGCACGTCGCCGGGGATGGTGAGGAAGCGCTTCACGCCCCGAGCTGCGGCCTCGCGCTGCGCGTGGGCCACCGCCTCCGTGTGGCCGCGATTCACGTCCTCGCGCAAGAGCTCGGCCCCGTGCTTGAGGGCCAGCGATTCCACCTCGCGATCCCGCGTCACCACGAGGACCGGCCCGAGGCGCGCCCGCGCCAGGGTCTCGAGGACGTCCTCGAGCATGGCGCTCGCGAGATCGTGGCGCTCCGCCGCGGAGAGCAGCGGGATCAGACGCTGCTTGGCGTTGGCGAGATCCTTGACGGGCACGGCGACGAGCGTGCTCATGCGAGCGTCTCCAGAATCCGGCGGGCCAGCCGCATCTCCTCGACACGTCCGGTCATGAGCGTGCTCGCCACGACCGGGCGCGCGCCGGCGGCTTCGATGGACGGGGCGAGGGCAGCGTCCTCGTCGTCGATGATGAGGATGTCGAGCCAGGGCGCATAGCCCTGCGCGATGCCCAGCGCCGAGACAGGGAGACCGCGCGCGGCCATGAGGCGGCCGGCGGGACCGGAGACGGCGCGACCGCCCACGATGGGGCTGATGGCGAGCACGGGCGCGCGCGTGCCGTGAAGGGCCTCGACGATGCCGGGCACGGCGAGGATGGGGCCGACGGACGTGACGGGATTCGAGGGGCAGACGAGCACGGCATCCGCCGCGCCGATGGCCTCCACGAGCCCGGGCGCGGGCCGGGCCTCTGGCGCTCCCGCGTACTCGACGGCGCGCACCTCGACCTGGGTCTTCTCGCGGACGAAGTATTCCTGGAAGCCGAGCCAGCCGTCCGGCCCGAGCACGCGGGTGCGCACGGGCTGATCCGACATGGGCAGCACCGCGTGCCTCACGCCGAGATCCGCGGCGAGCTTGGCCGTCACCTCGGAGAGGGAGCGCCCCTCCGCGAGGAGACGGGTGCGGTGCAGGTGAGTGGCGAGGTCGCGATCGCCCAGGTTGAACCACGTCGGCTCACCGAAGCGAACCATCTCGCCGAGCGTCCGGAAGCTCTCGTCGCGAAGGCCCCAGCCTCTCTCCTCGTCGAGGAGGCCGCCGAGGGTGTAGCAGACGGTGTCCAGGTCGGGAGAGACGTGAAGGCCCCAGACCTCGGCATCGTCGCCCGTGTTGCCGACGACGGTCATCGCTCCCCGCTCCAGAAGCGTGTCGAGGCCCCGAAGGAGCTTGGCGGCACCGGTGCCGCCGGCTAGGGCCACGAGGCGCATGACGGTGGCGGCTCAGCGAAACGCGGGAGAGGTGCGCCGGTCCCGGCCGCGGGCGGCGGCGCTCCAGAGAGCGCTGCCGCCGCGCCAGCCGAACAGTCCTATTCCCGGTCGACCACGGAAGGATTCGGTCAGCTCGGCCTCGGGCACCGGGATGAAGCCCAGGCGCACCCAGACCCGATCGAGGCCCTGGGGCCTGACAAAGACGGTGTCGATCTTGGCGGCGGCGGCATGGACCAAGGCCTGCTCGACGAGCTGGGCGGCGGCCTCGACCGCGGACTCCGTGTCCGCCCCGGCGGGAGCGGCCACGGCCGGGCCGTGGAGCATGGCCGAGCCGTCTGCCCGCTCGATGACGAGCGCACCCACGATCCGCTCGGCATCATAGGCGCCCCAGCCTTCCTGGGCCGCCGCGGGCGGCTCACCCGCGCCCACGAAGGCGAACAGCGCGCGGGCGGCGGCCACATCCCCCGCCTCGAGGGGCCGCACGGTCAATCTTTCCCAGGCGCTACTTCTTGCCAAGCACCGAGTCCTTCAGGCTCTTGGCGAGCCGGAACTTGACCACGCGCTTGGCGGGAATCTTGATCGGCTCCCCCGTCTGCGGGTTCCGGCCCATGCGCGCCTTGCGGTTGGCCAGGACCAGCCGCCCGAACTGGGGCAGCACGAAGATGTTCTTCGCTTCCTTGACGGCGAGCGCTTCCAGCTGGTCGAAGAAGTCGACGACCTGTTTCTTGGCGAGGCCGCTCTTCTGGGACATGTGGGCGATGATCGCGGACTTTGTCATGGGTTTTGCCATCCGGGGTTCCTCCGTCTCGGGGTTGAAAGGGTCGAGTCGGTCGTTGCTCACGACCGCCGTGCGAAAGCCAAGGCCGGATTGTACCCGAGCGCGGCCGGCTGGTAAACACGGACATTGCCCGCGGCTCAGCGGTGCGGCGTCTCCGAACGCTCCGGATGAAGAAAGCGGAATTCTCCGGAAGAGGCGAGGCGACGATATGAGCCGAAGCGCGCCTCGGGGTCGGCGATGTGGTCGAGGGGCGAATCGTCCTCGTCGGTGGCCGAGGTGTAGACCTTGACGAGCTCGTAGAGGGTGCTGCGGCGTGCGGGCACCCGCCCCGCCTCACGCACGAGGCGGCGCAGCTCGGCGGGGGGCACGAGCTGGCCGAAGCCCGCGCCCGCGGACGTCGAGATCGACTCGTTGATCAGCGTGCCGCCGAGATCGTTGGCGCCCGATGCCAGGAGGTACTGCGCCATCTTGGGGCCTTCCTTGACCCACGAGGCCTGAATGTTCGTGAAGGAGGGGCCCAGCATGAGCCGGGCGAGGGCGTGCATCTTCACGACCTCGATGCCCGTGGCACCCTGACGCACGTCGGGCACGAGGCCGCGGCGGTACATGGGCGCTTCCTGGTGGATGAGGGAGAGCGGCACGAACTCGGTGAAGCCGCCCGTCTGGCGCTGGATGTCGCGAAGAAGCGCCATGTGGCGGATCCAGTGGGCCGGCGTCTCCACGTGTCCGTACATGATGGTGGAGGTGGTGCGGATGCCCAGGGCATGCGCAGAGGTGATGACCTCGATCCACTGATCCACCGTGATGCGGCCGCGCGCGATCCGGTCGCGGATCTCCTGGTCGAGGATCTCCGCCGATGTTCCCGGCAGGGTGCCGAGCCCCGCCGCCCGCAGGGTCTTGAGATACTCGGGTATGGGCAGGCCGGAGCGGAGGCTGCCGTACAGCACCTCCTCCGGGGAGAAGGCGTGCAGATGCATCTCGGGCACGGCGGCCTTGATGGCCCGGCAGAGGTCGACGTAGTACGAGCCGTCGAGCTTGGGGGGCAGCCCCGCCTGGATGCACACTTCGGTGGCGCCCATCTCCCAGGCCTCCACGGCGCGGCGGACGACTTCCTCCAGGGGAAGGAAGTATCCCTCCTCCTCGCGGTGGTCGCGGCTGAAGGCGCAGAAGGTGCAGTGCTTGATGCACACGTTGGTGAAGTTGATGTTGCGATTGACGACGTAGGTGACGAGGTCGCCGGCCTGCCGGCGGCGCATCTCGTCCGCCACGAGGGTGAGGGCGTGCAGCTCCCGGCCCTGGACCTCGGTGAGCCGCACGCCCTCGTCGACGGTCAGCTCCTCGCCGTCCAGGGCATGGCCGAGAATGCGGCGCACGTCGCCGGCGATCCAGTCGAGGCGGATGGGCGTGGGCGGGGCCTGCGTCGGAGCGCGGTCGTTCAGTTCCACGTTCGCCACCTTTCGAGCTCTGATCTCACGAGGCCGCCTCCGTCCACGAGGGCGGCCACGCGGGGCCGCAGCGACTCGTCGAGGAATTCCGGGCGGGATACGTAGTCGGGGTAGAGGGCGAGCCGCTCGCGCAGCTCGAGGCCCGCGCGCTCGGTCGCCCGCCGGAGAGCGCCGAGCCCGGGCCAGGGTCTCTCGGGATTGATGTGGTCGGGGGTGAGCGGCGAGACCCCGCCCCAGTCATTGATGCCGGCCGCGGGCAGGGCATCGAAATCGCCCGCGGACAGATTCGGCGGGACCTGGATGTTCATCTCCGGGCCCAGGAGGAGCCGCGTCACCGCCGCCGTGCGCAGGAGGTCGATCATCGCGGGCTCGGGGTGATCGCGCATGGGGATGTCCGGCTTGCTGCGGAAGTTCTGGACGATGACCTCCTGGATGTGACCGTGACGCTCGTGGAGATCCCGGATGGCCAAGAGGGCCTCGATCCGCTCCGCGTGCGTCTCTCCGATACCGATGAGGATGCCCGTGGTGAAGGGAATGGCGAGCTTGCCCGCGAGAGCGATGGTGCGCAGGCGCCGCGCCGGCACCTTGTCGGGGGCGCGGTCGTGGGCCATGCCGGGGCCGAGGAGGCGCTCGGACACGGTCTCCAGCATGATCCCCATGCTGACGTTGACCTCGCGAAGCGCGGCGAGATCCCGCTCCCCCATGACTCCGGGATTGGCGTGGGGCAAGAGCCCGGTTTCCTTCAAGACGAGCCCGGAAACTTCGCGGAGGTAGTCGAGGGTGCTCCGATGTCCCATCCGACGGAGAAAGTCGCGATGCTCGGCGAAGAGGGCCTCGGGCTTGTCGCCCAGAGAGAAGAGCGCTTCCTTGGCCCCGAGGCGCTCGCCCGCGCGGGCGAGGGCCAGGACTTGCTCGGGAGTCATGGTGAAAGCGCCGGGCTCGCCCGGGTCGCGCCTGAACGTGCAATAGCCGCAGTAGTCGCGGCACAGGGTGGTCAGCGGGACGAAGACTTTGGCCGAGAAGGTGAGGCGCCGCCCGCGTCCGCGGTCTCTCGCCGCCGCGGCGGCTCCCAGGAGCTCGGGGAGCCGAGCCTCCGGAGTGTCGAGGAGGGCGACCGCCTCATCCGCGGTGGGCGTGGATCCGCCCAGCACACGCTCGAGGGCGTCTAGCTCGCGTACTGCCATCGGAGCACCCTCTGCGGCGTGATGCGGATCATGGTGCCGCGCTCGCGAGAGAGGCCCATGGCGCGGTACTGGGGGTACTTGGAGAGCAGAAGCTCGGCGGCCGCCGCGAAGTCCTCGCCCGTCGTCACCACGTCGGCCAGCCCCTGGAGGATGACCCAGCGCAGCCGGCTCCAGTCGTCGTCGTACTCGTCGATGACGAGGGAGACCTTGGGGTTCTCCCGGATATTCCGCACGCGCGCCAGGTCGTCGGCGGCACGCCGCTTGGGCTTGGCGTCCACTGCCGAGTACAGCACCCGCCCATCGAAGGCGTAGCAGATGGGCAGCACGAGCGGCTGGCCCGTCGCGTCGGCGGTGGCGAGACGCCCCACCCGGGCCCGCGTGATGAACTCGCTCACCTCGGAGGTCAGCGCGGTCATGCCCGCTTGACGGAGCGGGGAAGGCGGGAGCGAACCTCGTCGGCGAAGCGCTCCATGAGGGCGAGCTGCCCCTTGAGATCCGGGGCCACGAGGTCGAAGACGAAGTGGGTGACCCCGAGCGCCGCGTAGGTCATGATGTCGCCCTTGACCTGCGCGGCCGTGCCCCGGAAGAGGGTACGGTCGCCTCCGGCGGGCTTGGCGCGCTGGGGCAGGACCTCCAGCGGACAGCGGAAGCTGATGGTGACGGCCCTGGGATCGCGGCCGGCCTTCCTGGCCCAGTCGTGCACGATGGCGACCTTGTCGCGGAACTCCTCGGGCAGCAGCATCGCGGGCGGTCGCAGCCCGATGGGATGCCAGCCGTCGGAGAGCTCGCCGGCGCGGCGCAGGGCCACGTCGGTGTGGCCGCCCGTCCAGATCGGAATGCCTCCGGCCTGTCGCGGCTTGGGCAGCGCGCTCACCGCTTCCATCTTGTAGAAGCTTCCCTGCCAGCTCACGGGCTCGCGGCTCCAGCATTCGCGCATCAGCCGGAGGTACTCGTCCGTCACCGGGCCGCGCCGCTCGAAGGCCTCCGCGCGGAGCGCCTCGAACTCCTCCTTGAACCAGCCCACACCCGCCCCCAGGATCACGCGCCCGCCCGACAGGACGTCGAGGGTGGCGAGCATCTTCGCCGTGACCACGGGATTCCGGTAGGGAATCACGAGGACGCTCGTGCCCAGGCGGAGCCGAGTCGTCTCGCCCGCCAGGAAGCTCATCAGCGTGAGGGGCTCGAGATAGCCGTTCGTCCACTCGGTTGCGAACTTGCCGGAAGGTGAATACGGATACGCGGAGGCGTTCGTCATCGGAATCACGACGTGATCGGTGACGAAGATCGACGAATATCGGAGGGCTTCGGCCTTGTGCGCCAATTTGACGAGTACCTCGGGGGTCGCGAACGGTCCGCGGCCGGGAAGGGCGAAGCCGAAGTCCATGGCGCAGCCATATTGCTCGCCGGCCTGGGACCTGTCAAGGCGAGGGGGTTTGGGTCAGTACGGTTCCATTCCGTCAGCATTTGAAGGCCGCGAGCCACTCAAGAGACATGGAGTATTGGATCAGCTTCCATGTCTCATCTAGCAGAATTCGAAGGCCTAAAGATGTCTTGGTACATATATGCCGACCCCGGTGTCAACCTGGTGACACTTTTCGGGATGCTGTGCTAGGTTGGGGATGCCATGCGTTTGTCCTACAAGGTCTTCATGACCGCCGCTCTGATCATCATCGCCCTGCTCGGGGTCGCGGCCTGGAGTCTCCTGGCCATCAACCGCCTGGTCGAGGTCAATCGAGGGCTCGCCACCCAGGCCTTGCCCGCCCTCCGCATGGGCGCGGTGCTCCGAGAGCAGTTGACGGGTCTGATGCGCGTGGAGCAGGACGCCGCCTCGGGCAGAGAAGAGGTCCGGAAGGCCTGGAATGATCGGGCGGCGCGGATGGCCAAGGACTTCGATCTCCTGCGCACCTTCCTGGGCTCGGATGACGAGCGCACGTATCACCACGAGGGCACGGTCGCCTTTGCCACCTACCGGCGGCTGGCTGCGACCGGGGGTGGGATCGACCGGGAGGTCCGCGGGGCGGCGGAGCGAACGGCCACGGGCATCGATCGAATGCTCGGGGCGACGTATGCGGCGCTCGACGAGGCCCAGGTCGAGGCCCGCCAGCTCGAGGAGCGCACCTGGAACACGGTCTACTGGTGGATGCTGGCGGCCGTGGCGGTGGCCCTGGCCGCCACCGGCTTCCTGACCCTGCACATGACCCGCGCGCTCCGCGGGCTCACCGTGGCCACGGCCCAGCTCGCGGAGGGCGCGTTCACGAAGCCGCTGCCCGTGAGCAGCCGGGACGAGATCGGCCAGCTCTCGCGATCGTTCAACCGGATGGCGGAGCGACTGCACGAGGTGGAGCAGCTGAAGGAAGAGTTCTTCTCGCACATCTCCCATGAGCTCCGTACCCCGCTGACCTCGGTGAAGGAAGCGACCCATCTCCTCCTGGAACGCGTGCCCGGAGAGCTCACGCCGAAGCAGAAGCGGCTCGTCGAGATCATCGGGACGAGCTCCGACCGGCTGCTTCGCCTCGTCAACCAGGTCCTCGAGCTGTCGCGCTTGCGGGCGCGCGTGCTTCCGCTGGAGCGGCGTCGGGTGGACATGGAGAAGGTCGTGGCCCGGGCGCTCGACGAGCTGAGGCCGCAAGCGGAGGAGCGCGGGCTGGTCATCGGGCGGGCGACGAGCGGGGTCAACTTCGACGTGCAGGGGGACGAGGACCGGCTCCTTCGCGTCATGGTCAATCTCATGGGCAATGCCGTCAAGTTCACGCCCCAGGGCGGCTCGCTCACGGTGGGGCTGGCGGACGTCGGAGACGGGCTCGAGATCTCGATCGAGGACACGGGCGCCGGCATTCCCGCGGGCGATCTGTCGCGCATCTTCGATCCCTACAAGCAGGCGCACCGGGGGCGCGGCGGCTCCGGGCTGGGCCTCGCCATCGTCAAGGGCCTCGTGGAGGCCCACGGCGGGACCGTGTCGGTGGAGTCCGAGGTCGACCGTGGCAGCCGGTTCGTCGTGCGCCTGCCCCGAGAGGGGGTGCCCGCCGAGATGTCGGGCGCCGTCGTGGGCGCCCAGCCATGAGGACCCAGCCGTGAGGGCCGCACGCGCGCTCGTGGTCGACGACGATCCGGACATCCTGGCCGTCCTCGAGATGAGGCTCGAGTCCATCGGGCTCGACGTGTCGGTCGCGCGCAGTCACCAGGAAGCCCTGACCCTGCTGAACGAGCACGGCTTCGACGTCGCCCTCTTCGACTTGCGAATGGAGCCGGTGAACGGGCTCAAGCTGATGGAAGACGCGCACGCGCGGCACCCGCGTCTGCCCGTGCTCATCATGACGGCTCACGGCACCATCGACAATGCCGTGGAGGCGGTCCGGCAAGGGGCGTTCGACTATCTGACCAAGCCCTTCGTGCCGGAGGAGCTCCGCGGAAAAGTCGGACGCGCGCTCTCCGAGCGCCGATGGGCGCGGGATCGCACGCTCCTCCGGGCCGTGGGCGAGGCCCTCGGATCCTCGGGGACCATGGACGGCATGTTCGAGACGGTCGCCCACGCGACGGTGGAGGCGACGGAGGCGCACCGGGCTGCCGTGTTCCTGCTGGAAGACGGGCGCCTGGTGACCAAGGCGGTGGCGGGGGCCAGCGCGGAGGACGGCGCGGTTCCTCTTGCGGGCTCGCTCGACGAGCTCGGCCGCGCCGCGCGCCTGGTGATCGAGAAGCAGAAGCCTGAGACGATGTCGGGGGAGGGCAGCCGCGTGATCCTGGGCGCCCCGCTGTTCGTTGAGGGCGGCGCCGCGGGCGCCCTCGTGGTCGAGACGCCGGTCGAGCCCACCGCCGAGGACGTGGAGCTTCTCGCCCTGTTCTCCTCTCAGGCGGCCATTGCCCTCAAGAACACCCGGGAGCTGGAACGGCTGCGGAGCGGCGCCCTGGCCGCCTTGGGCAGGATGGCAGCCCAAGTGGCGCACGAGCTGCGGAACCCTCTGGGCGGGCTCAAGCTCTTCGCCGAGTACCTCGAGCATCGGCTCGACAAGGTGGCGGACGCCGAAGGCGCGGATGTGGCGCGCAAGATCAGCCGCGAGATCGACCACATGACCGAGCTCGTCCGCGAGATCACGCAGTTCGGCCGGCCGGCCGCCCTCCGGCGCACGCCGACCACCCTCAACGGGCTTCTCGAATCCTGCCTGGCCCTCGCCCAAGCCCGCGTCAAGGACACGGGCACCCGCGTCGTCCAGGAGCTGGATCCGGGGTTGCCCCCGGTGTGGCTCGACCCACGGGAGATGCGGAAAGTGTTCCTGAACCTCCTCGTCAACGCCTTCGAGTCCCTCGAGGGAGGCGGGACCCTCGTGCTGCGCTCGTGCCCGGCGGAGCCGGGATGGGTAGAGGTCTGCGTCGAGGACACTGGCACCGGCATGGCCGAGGAGACACGCGCGCGCATGTTCGATCTCTTCTTCACGACCAAGGACACGGGCACCGGTCTCGGGATGCCCATCGCACGCTCCGTGGTGGAGCAGCACGGCGGTCGCCTCGAGGTGCGCAGCCAGCTCGGGCGCGGCACGCAGATCCGGGTTCTCTTGCCCGTGGAGGCGCCGTGAAGCCCGCCGTCCTCGTAGTCGACGACGAGCCGAGCATCGCAGACGGTCTCCGTCTCATCCTCGAGCGCGAGGGATACGCGGTGGACACCGCGGGCAGCATCGCCGAGGGCGCCGCCTGCCTCGACTCTCAGGACTTCGCCCTCGCCCTCGTCGATCTCGTGCTTCCCGACGGCGACGGCATCGGGCTTCTGAAGCTGCTCAGGGCCCGCGATCCCGACATCGAGGTCATCATCATGACCGGCCACGGCTCCATCTCCAAGGCCGTGGAGGCGACGAAGGAAGGCGCGTTCTACTTCGTGGCCAAGCCGTTCGACTCGGGCGAGATGCTCACCCTGCTCGGCAAGGCGCTCGAGCGGCGGCTCCTCCTCGCCGAGACCTCCGACCTCAAGCGCCAGCTCGCCGAGCAGCTCGGCTACGGCGAGATGCTCGGCAGCTCACCGGGCATGCGGCGGGTCTTCGAGCTCCTCGATTCCGTGGCCGCCTCCGACGCCAACGTCTTCATCGTGGGCGAGAGCGGCACCGGCAAGGAGCTGGCGGCCAACGCCGTTCACGCCAAGAGCCCGCGGGCGGAAGGGCCCCTCGTCAAGATCAACTGCGCCGCCTTGCCCAAGGACTTGATCGAGTCCGAGCTCTTCGGTCACGTCAAGGGCGCCTTCACGGGCGCCACCTCTGAGAAGCCGGGCCTCCTCGAGGAGGCCCACAAGGGCTCCCTCCTGCTCGACGAGATCAGCGAGATGCCGCCGGACCTCCAGGCCAAGCTCCTGCGCGTGCTCGAGGATCGAAGCGTCCGCCGCCTCGGCGGCACCCGCGCGGTGCCCGTGGACTTCCGGCTCATCTCCTCCACCAACCGGGATCCCGATGCGGCCGTGCGTGACGGCTCGCTGCGCCAGGATCTCTACTTCCGCATCAACACCGTCACCGTCGCCCTTCCGCCCCTCCGGGAGAAGACCCAGGACATCCCGCTCCTCGCCAAGGGATTTCTCGAGCGCTTTCGGCTCAAGCACGGCCGGACGGTCGAGGGCATCGATCCCGAGGCTTTCCGCCGGCTGCTCTCCTACCCATGGCCGGGCAACGTGCGAGAGCTCGAGCACGTCATCGAGCGCGCTGTGCTCGTGGCCCGCGGCAAGGAGATCACGGCCACGGACCTCCCCGAGGCGCTCAACGCCGGCGCTCCCGTGGTGTCCGCGGGCCCGCCCGCGGGCTCGCTCGAAGAGATCGAGCGGGTCTCCATCGTGCGGGCGCTCGAGTCCACGGGATGGAACAAGCAGGCCGCCGCGGTCATCCTCGGCCTGCGGCGACCGACCCTGTATTCGAAGATGCGCCGCCACGGCATCCCGCAGCGCCGCACGACCTGATTCAGCCGTCCCCTGCGGAATCAATTCAGCCCTCGTCTCGCAGCTGCGCTGCTCAACTCGAAGAGCGGGCAGCGTCTCGGCTCGAACAACAGGAGCTGCCCGTCTGCGCGTGGACAGTGTCACGGTGAGATGTCAAGACCGTGACGGGGAAATCGGCTCCCGCCCCGCGCAAATACCCGTTTCCGCGTCAGGGCGAGCGCGGCAGGAATCCTGCAACGCCCCTTGGCCAGGAGGACCTGCGCATGCCGAGGATGCTCGTGGTGGACGATGACCCCGCGTGGAGAGCGCTGTACCGGATGGGCTTCGAGAGCGACTTCGAGGTCTTCGAAGCCGTGGACGGTCTCGACGCGCTGGCGACCTTGGAGCGCGTGAAGCCCGACGTCATCGTGCTCGACCTGCGCATGCCTCACCTCGACGGCATCGGGTTCCTGCGCCAGCTCGATCGGCGCGGCATCAAGGTTCCCGTCGTGGTCTGCTCGGGCACCTTCACCATGGAAAGCCCCCCCACTATTCCCGGTGTCTTCCCGGCTCAGAAATCGCCGGACATGCAGGGCATCTGGAGCGCGCTCGAAGCGGCCCTGCCTCAGGGCGGCGGAGAGAGCGAGGCCGGTGCGCGGCCGCGCCGCATGGTCGAAGCGACAGTCTGGCGCGACTGATTCCGTAAGACTCACCGCCTCGGTTCCTGCCTAGCGCCGAGGCACTTTTCATCTTCTGCCCACCGATTGGGCAGAAGTCTGTTTTCCGCACCTCCCGCCTTCGAGCTCAACCCATTGAATTGTCTGGCCTGAATAGAATACAGTCACCCCGGCATGGCAGGTGCAGTTCAGACCGCCCCGGGGAGGGCCCATGAAAAAGATCGAGGCTGTCATCAAGCCGTTCAAGCTCGACGACGTCAAGGAAGCGCTCACGGGCATAGGCGTGATCGGGATGACGGTCTCCGAGGTCCGCGGGTTCGGCCGCCAGAAGGGCCACACGGAGCTGTACCGAGGCGGCGAGTACACCGTGGACTTCCTTCCGAAGATCAAGGTCGAGGTGGTGGTGCCGGACAGCCTGACCGACAAGGTCGCGGGCGTCCTGGCCGCGGCCGCCAAGACGGGAAACATCGGCGACGGCAAGATCTTCATTCATCCCGTGGACACGGCGATCCGGATCCGCACCGGGGAGCGCGACGAGAGCGCGCTGTGAGCGAGTCGACCAAGGAGGACAGGGCGCAATGAGAGCACTGCCGCTCACCGTGGTACTTCTGCTGATCGCCGCCGTGGCGCTGGTCGCGGTCGGCGATGTCTGGGCCCAGGCCCCCGTCTCCCCGCCCGCCGCTGCCGCACCGGCCGCGTCGCCCGCACCGGCGCCCAAGGTCGACTCCGGCGACACGGCATGGCTCCTGATGTCCTCGGCGCTCGTGCTCCTCATGACGGCACCGGGGCTCGCGCTCTTCTATGGCGGCATGGTCCGCCAGAAGAACGCCCTCGGCACCCTCATGCACAGCTTCATCATCCTGGCCCTGATCTCGGTGCAGTGGGTGCTCTGGGGCTACAGCCTGGCCTTCGGCCCGGACAAGGGCGGGATCATCGGCGGCCTCGAGTGGGTCGGACTGCGCGGCGTGGGCGCTGCGCCCAACCCGACCTACGCCGCCACCGTCCCTCACCAGGCCTTCATGCTCTTCCAGATGATGTTCGCGGTGATCACGCCCGCCCTGATCACGGGCGCCTTCGCCGAGCGCAAGAAGTTCTCGACCTTCATCGTCTTCGTCCTCGCATGGGCGACCCTCGTCTACGACCCGCTCGCGCACTGGGTGTGGGGCGACGGCGGATGGCTGAAGAGGCTGGGCGCCCTCGACTTCGCCGGGGGCACCGTCGTGCACATCTCCTCGGGCGTGTCGGCCCTCGCGGCCGTGCTCGTGATCGGCAAGCGCCGGGGCTTCGGCCAGCATCCCATGCCCCCGCACAACCTCCCCTTGACGGTGATGGGCGCGAGCCTGCTGTGGTTCGGCTGGTTCGGGTTCAATGCGGGGAGCGCGCTCGGCGCCAATGCGCTCGCCGCCCACGCCTTCACGACCACCAACACTGCGGCGGCCGCCGCCGCTCTCGGCTGGATGCTCACAGAGTGGAGCTCGCGCGGCAAGCCTACCGTGCTGGGGGCCGCCTCGGGCGCGGTGGCGGGTCTCGTGGCGGTGACGCCGGCGGCGGGTTTCGTCACACCCATGGCCGCCCTCGTCATCGGCGCCCTTGCGGGCATCCTCTGCTACAGCGCGTGCAACCTCAAGACCAAGCTGGGCTATGACGACTCGCTCGACGTGGTCGGCGTGCACGGCGTGGGCGGCACCTGGGGCGCGATCGCCACGGGCATCTTCGCCACCAAGGCCGTCAACGCCGACGGGGCCAATGGCCTCCTCCACGGCGACCCCGGCCAGGTGTGGAAGCAGATCGTCGCGGTGGCGGCGACCATCGTGCTCGGCTTCGTCATGACGGTGGTCATCCTCAAGGTGCTCGACGCCATCATGGGATTGCGCGTCAACGAGGATGATGAGATGGCGGGCCTCGACCTCTCGCAGCACTCGGAGACGGCCTATGCCCTCGGCGGCTCGACCTACGGAGAATACGGCATGAGCGGCGGCGGCAGCGGGCCCTTCTCGGAGGCGATGCGCGCCGCCCAGGCCAAGCGTCCCGCGAGCTAGGAAGGCCGCGGTCTTGACGGGCTCCTGACAACCGCATAGGGTATCCGGGCCGGCGGGCCATCGACGCTCCGCCGGCCCGGCATTTTGCTCCCACGTCATTGCAAAGGAGGCAGAGCGCATGACCCCGAAGGACGTGTTGAAAATGGCCAAGGAGAAGGGCGTCAAGATCATCGATCTTCGCTTCATCGATCTCCCCGGCCTCTGGCAGCACTTCTCGATTCCCGTCTCCGAGCTGAACGAGGGCATCTTCGAGGAGGGCCTCGGCTTCGACGGCTCGTCCATTCGAGGCTTCCAGACCATCGACGAGTCGGACATGCTCCTCATGCCCGATGCCTCGACGGCGCAGATGGACCCGTTCACCGCCGTGCCGACCATGGTCCTCATCTGCAACGTCAAGGACCCGATCACGGGGAAGGCGTACACGCGCGATCCCCGCTACGTCGCCCAGAAGGCCGAGGCCTACGTCAAGAAGTCGGGCGCGGGGGACACGATCTATATCGGCCCCGAGCTCGAGTTCTTCTTCTTCGACAGCATTCGGTTCGACCAGACGTACAACTCCGGCTACTACTTCATCGACTCGGAAGCGGGGGCCTGGAACACGGGCCTGGAGGGCACGGCCGACCGGCCCAACCTCGGCTACAAGCCGCGCTACAAGCAGGGCTACTTCCCGGTGCCGCCCATGGACAAGTTCCAGGACATCCGCTCCGACATGGTGCTGGCCCTGGAGTCGGTCGGGGTCCGGATCGAGGTGCACCATCACGAGGTGGCCACGGGCGGGCAGACCGAGATCGACATGCGCTTCGACACGCTGACGAAGATGGCCGACAAGGTGTGCTGGTACAAGTACTGCGCCAAGAACACCGCCAAGAAGTGGGGCAAGACGGCCACCTTCATGCCCAAGCCGCTCTTCCAGGACAACGGCTCGGGCATGCACACCCACCAATCGATCTGGAAGAACGGCAAGAACCTCTTCTACGAGCGCGGCGGGTACGCGGACATCTCGAAGATGTGCCTGTACTACATCGGCGGCATCCTCAAGCACGCGCCCGCGCTCCTCGCCTTCATCGCCCCCAGCACCAACAGCTACAAGCGGCTGGTGCCGGGCTACGAGGCGCCCATCAACCTCGTGTACAGCCAGCGGAACCGCTCGGCGGCCATTCGCATCCCCATGTACTCCAAGAAGGAGGGGGCCAAGCGCATCGAGTTCCGGACGCCGGACCCGACGTGCAATCCGTACCTCTCGTTCGCCGCGTGCGTGATGGCCGGCCTGGACGGCGTGGCCAACAAGATCGATCCCGGAAAGCCCGTGGACAAGGATCTCTACGAGCTGCCGCCTGCCGAGCAGAAGCGGATCAAGCAGCTTCCGGGGGCGCTCGATATCGTGCTGGACAACCTCGAGAAGGACCATGCCTTCCTCCTCAAGGGCGACGTCTTCACGCCGGATCTCATCGAGACCTGGATCGACTACAAGCGGAAGAACGAGGTGGATCCCGTAAGGCTGCGGCCGCATCCGTACGAGTTCGCCCTCTACTACGACATCTAGTCCATATCGGCGATCGGACGGCGGCCGTCCCTTTCGGGCGGCCGCCGTTTTTTGTCCCCTCCGCTGTCCGTGCTATAGAGGGCGGAGATGCGGCCGCCCGTTCTTGGCTTGGCCCTCGTTCTCGGGTTCTCGCTGTGGCCGGAGTGGGTGTGCGGACAGCCGCCGGCCCGTTCTCCGCAGGTCCCCCCGAGGCGTGGCAGCAGCGCCTTCCCGAGTGGGCGCGAGACATCCGTCCCTTCGCCTATGTGGAGAGCAGCTATGTGTTCAACGCTACCGGCGCCGGTCGTGGCGGCACCAACGAGCTCCGTCTGTACGACTACGACGAGGGCTTCACCTTCAATGCCGCCTCGTTCAGCCTGAAGCGAGATCCATCCGAGCCGCATCCTTTCGGCTTCGGCGTGACGCTCACGGCCGGCCTCGACTCGCAGAAGAACCACTCGTTGGGCATGTTCCGTGGCAGGAACGATCAGTTCCCGTTCCGGAACACCTCGAAGTTCGACGTCCTCGAGGCGTATGTCAGCGCGCGCGTGCCGCTCGGCAGCGGGCTGACGGTGAGCGGGGGCAAGTTCGTGAGCTTGCTCGGCTACGAGAACCCCGAGGGGCCGTTGAACCTGAACTGGTCCCGCGGCTACCTCTACACGTACGCGGGGCCGACGACCGTGACGGGCGGCTTCGCGAGCTACACGTTCCTGGGCGGGCTCACCGTGGGGGCCGGGCTGGTGACGGGCTCGGATACCACCGCGGACAACAACTCGACCCCCTCGGTGACGGGGGAGGTGGCCGTCGAGCTGCCCAATGGTTTCAGCGCGGCTCTTGGCTGGCTCGCGGGCCCGGAGCAGGATCGCCAGGACGGCAACCTTCGCTATGTCCTCGATCTCGTCCTGTCCTACACGAGGCTCGAGCACACCACCCTCGCCCTGGAGGCGACCTACGGATACGAAGAGAAGGAGGCCTTCCTGAGAAGCCTCGGCACCCGTCGAAATACGAATGCCTCGTGGTGGGGATGGGCGCTCCACGGCGCCTATGACTGGACGGCAAAGATCCGGACCGCCCTCAGACAGGAGTACTTCCAGGACACGGACGGGGCGCGCACGGGCTTCGGAGGCATGCTCAGGCTCTGGTCGACCACGCTGACCGCTGACTATCGCGTCTGGAAAGGGCTCGAGGTCCGCCTCGAGTACCGCCACGATGCCGCCGACGAGCAGGTCTTCAAGGCCCGGACGTCGCGCCCGGATCAGTCCCTCGGGGTGACGCCCCAGTCCAAGACGCTCGACACGCTCTCGATCGCCCTGACGTACGTGTTCTTCTAGTCGGTCGCCGCGGGCGAGCCGCCCCGCGCGCCCTGCCGGCCCGCCAAGAGCGCATAGACGGCGGGCAGCACGAACAAGGTCAGCGCGGTGGAGGAGATCAACCCGCCGATGACCACCCGCGCCAGCGGCTTCTGGATCTCCGCGCCAATGCCGTGGCTGAGGGCGGCCGGGAGAAAGCCGATGACGGCCACGATGGCCGAGACGACGATGGGGCGGAAGCGGATCTCGCACCCGCGCGCGATGGCCTCGCGCAGGGGCAGTCCGTCGGAGAAGGCCTGACGGATGGAGGAGACGAGAACGGTGCCGTTCAGCACGCTGACGCCGAACACGGCGATGTAGCCCACGGCCGCGGAGATGTTGAAGTTGCTTTGCCAGAAGAACAGGGCCAGCGTGCCGCCGATCAGCGCGAAGGGCAGGTTGAGCATGATGAGAAGTGCGTCACCGACCGAATTGAAGGCGCCGAAGAGGAGCACGAAGATGATGAAGATGACCAGTGGCACGATGACGTAGAGGCGGGCAAGGGCGCGCTGCTGGTCCTCGAAGCGGCCGCTCCAGACCATCCGGTAGCCCGGGGGCAGCTGCACGGCCGCCTCCACCTTCTGCATCGCCTCGGCGACGAGACTGCCCATGTCGCGCTCGCGCACGCTCCACTTGACGGACAGTCTCCGGACGTTGTTCTCACGGAAGATCTCGGCCAAGCCGTCGGTCCGGACGAATTCGGCCAGCTGGCTCAAGGGGATGCGCTCCCCGCTCGGGGCGCTCACCATGACGTTGCGGAGCCTCGCGGTAGGCTCGCCGGGCAGCCCGACCTTGACCACCAAGTTGAAACGTCGCTCCTGCTCGAAGATCTCGGTGACGGCTCGGCCCTTGGTGGCGGCCTCGATCGTGTCCTGGATGTCCTGGACATTGATGCCGTAGCGGGCGGCCGCGGCGCGGTCGATGACGAGCTGGAGCTGGGGCTGGCCCGTGCAGTGGTCATAGTCGAGGTCGGCGACGCCGCGAATGTTCCGGAGCGTGTCGGCGATTTGCCGGGCCACGCCGTCCATCACGAAGATGTCCGGCCCATAGAGCTTGATGGCCAGCTCACCCTTCACGCCCGCAAGCGCCTCGTCGACGTTGTCCTTGATGGGCTGGGAGAAGTTGGTGGTGACGCCGGGAATGTCAGCGAGCGCGGCGGTCATGGCCGTGACCAGCCGCTCCTTGTTCGGATTTGCCCACTCCTCGCGCGGCTTGAGCCCGACGTAGAACTCCGAGTTGTCGGGCGCCTCGGGATCGGTGCCGTCGTCCGGGGCGCCGAGCTGGGACACGACCACGCGGACTTCGGGAAAGCGAAGGAGCCGCTCACGGATCTCCCGCACGTACGGGCGCACGCCCTCGATCGACACGCCGACGGGGAACTGGACACGCACCCACAGATCTCCCTCGTCGAGCTCGGGGAGGAACTCCTTTCCGAGGAGGCTGAACGTCCACAAGGAGATCGCGAGGAGACCGGCGGCCCCCAGGATGGGGATGACGGGCCGGCGCACGCACCAGCGGAGAGCGGGTAGATAGGGACGACGCAGCATGGCGAGGAGCGGGCTCTCGCGCTCGGAGGGCGGCCGCCGGAAGAGATAGCTCGCGAGGACCGGGATGAGGGTGAGGGTCAGGAGGAGCGCGCCGATGACCGCGAGCGAGATGGTGACAGCCATGGGGCGGAAGAGCTTTCCCTCTATGCGCTGGAAGGTCAGGATGGGGACGTACACCGTCATGATGATGAGCACGGCGAAGGTCAGGGGCCGCGCCACCTCGATGGCCGCGTGCTGAACCTCGCGGACGACCCGGCGGCCCGTCGGCTTGTGCTGTGAGAGATGGCGGAGGATGTTCTCGGTCATGATGACGGCGCCGTCGACGATGATGCCGAAGTCGATGGCGCCCAGGGACAGGAGGTTGGCGGGGATGCCGCGCAGATCCATGAAGATGAAGGCGAAGAGGAGGGAGAGCGGGATGGTCACGGTGACGATGAGGGCCGCGCGGATGTTGTAGAGAAAGAGCGAGAGCAGGATGACCACGAGAACGGCGCCCTCGATCAGATTGCGCATCACGGTCGTCACCGTGGTGCGGACGAGCCGGTCGCGGCTGTAGTAGTCGCGCAGCTCGACGCCGGCAGGCAGCGTTCGCTTGAGATGCTCGATCTTTCGCGCCACGCCCTGGATCACCGCATCCGGGTTCTCGCCCTTGCGCATGAGCACGATGCCCTGGACGAGATCGTCGTCATGGTCGCGGCCCAGCACCCCCAGCCGTATGGCCGTGCCGACGCCGACGGTCCCGATGTCGCGGACGCGGACGGGCGTGCCCTTCTGGGCGCTGACCACGATGTTCTCGATGTCGCGCATGGACTGCACGAGCCCGAGCCCGCGCACGGTCACGCGGTACTCGCCCTGGGCGATGTAGCCACCCCCGGCGTTGGAGTTGGAGGCGGCGGCGGCGTCCAGTACCTGCTTGAGGGTGAGGTTGTAGGCGCGGAGACGGGCCGGATCCACGGTGATCTCGTACTGCTTGGTGCCGCCGCCCCAGGACACCACGTCGGCCACGCCCGGGACCTGGCGGAACTCGCGCTCCAGGACCCAGTCCTGAAGCGCCTTGAGGTCGACGAGCGACATGGTCTTGGACTCGAGGGTGTAGCGGTAGACCTCGCCGATCACGCTCGACATGGGGCCAAGGCCGGGCTTGGCATCGGCGGGTAGCTGGGCCTGGGCGATACGCTCCTGCGCCTGCTGCCGGGCCCAGTAGTCGTCGGTCCCGTCGGCGAACACCACACGGATGTTGGACAGGCCGAAGAGGGTGTCCGACCGGATCACCGTGACGCGCGCGATGCCGTTGAGCTCGTTCTCGAGCGGGATAGTGATGAGGCGCTCGACCTCCTCGGCCGCGTGCCCCGGCCACAGGGTGATGACCTCGGCCCGGACATCGCCGACATCCGGATAAGCCTCGATGGGAAGGTTCCGGAAGGAGGCGACGCCCATGACCGTCAGGAGGAGGGCGAGGGCCAGCGTGATGAAGCGCTGGCGTAGCGAGAACGCGATGAGGCGGTCGATCATCGGGCGTCGCGCTTGAGGAGGACCCCGCCCGTGCTGACCACGTGATCCTGGGCCG
>QHSC01000377.1 GCA_003220345.1 Candidatus Rokuibacteriota bacterium
GCCAATGACGGCGCCTCCTGGTCGAGCGGCGGTTGCGGTGCGGTCGTCACCGCCGGCCGAAACGCCGGAAGACCCAGCCCAGCGCCCCGAGCGTGATCACGATGAGGCCGATCCCGATGATGGCCCAGGTCGTCGAGGTCTCGACGGTGAAGCGCAGGTCCTGGCTTTGATTGGCCTGCTCCGCGGTCGCCGTCACGCTGATCACGTAGTCGCCTGCGACGGCGTCGCCGGAAGGCACGATCGTTGCCGTCACCGTGGCCTTGTCGTTGGCGGCAATGTCCACGGACGGCTGGTCGAAGGTGACCTTCCAGTTCGTCGGGGGAGTGGCGGTGAGCTTGACGCCGGTGAGCGGCGCGCTGCCGGTGTTCTGCACGACGAACTGCTGCTGGGTCGCCGAGCCCGCGACCCCATGAGTGCTGAGCCGCTGGTCGGGAGTCGACAGGTCGAGCTTGAACTCGCCCGTGATCTCGACCGCGAGCGCCTGATTGACCGGTTGCCCGTTGGCCATTGCCTGAACCGCGATGGGGTATGACCCGGCCGCAGCGCTCGAGGGTGGCGTCGCCGTGACCGTCACCGCGGAGGTCGAGCCGGCAGTCACCGTCGCGCTGGCGGCCTGGCTCTGGCTCGCCGGCTTGGCGCTGACCTGCCAGCCGTCCGGTCCCGTGGCGTTGAGGGTATAGGTGACGTCAGCGGGTGAGTCGTTGTTGAGTGTCAGATTGAATGTGAACGTGGTGCTCGATGGTCCCTGAAGCTGCGGGAAGTCGGTCGTGAACGAGAGGCCTCCACCGGTTGCCTCCGCGATCCTGATGTCTACCGGCAGGCTGCTGCTAAGACCGGAGCTGGTCGCCCGCACCACGATCCGGTAGGTGCCAGTGGCAGCGTCGTCCGGAATCTTCACCTCCAGCTTGATGTCGGGTGGCGCCTTGGGATCGGCGGTCACGCTCCCGATCAGGAATCCGCCACCATGCAGGGAAGCACCCCAACCCTTGGGGACGGAGGTCACGGCAAGGTCGACGCGGCGCGCCGCATCCGTTCGGACGTTGAGAGTCAACGAGACCTTGCCTCCGGCCGCGGCTTCGACCGCCGGATAGGGCGTATCGAGAGACAGGCTGGCGCCCAGGATAACCGCGGGACTGGCGGCGCTGAGGATCGTCATCACGAACGCGAGGGCCACCGCGGCCGATCCCGCCCGGCCACGGAATCGTCCCCATGCATGAGCGATCGACGGCAACTCGACTCCTCCTCGCGATTGCTTCATCCAGCATTTTGCTGGACGGGCGAGCCGGCCGCAGAGCTCCCTCGCTACGGGCAGGCATCCGAACACGCCGTTACGGCCCATTCTGCCGCGACGGCTGCTGAGGCCAATCTGTGGGCCACAGTCGCGCTCTACAACAAAGAGCGGGTGAATCGTTGGCAATGATTCGTAAATCAAAGGCCGCGCGTTAGCAGGCTGGACAGCCCGGTCCTTGCGTGCAATCGTTCCCCTCGTGAACGAGCATCCGCGCGCGATGGGCCGCTGCTTGTGTAGCCGGCGAGGTCCGGCCGTGCGGCTATCGGTAGTGCTGCTTTTCGAGCGCTCCTAGCTCACTCCGACCGGCTCTCGCGTCCCCCGTTCCCCGGCCGGTCGCTTCGCGGTCGCTTGGATCTCAAGCGCCGGCTCGCACCTGTACGGTCGCGCCGCCATCCATCCGCGGCAGATTCTGGAGGAATCCCTCATGGCACTGAACCAGGAATATGCAACCGACACCCTCGTCGACGCCGAGTGGGCGAAGGCCCATCTCGACGATCCGGCGGTCCGCTTCGTGGAGGTCGACGTCGACACGACGGCCTACGAGCAGAGCCACCTGCCGGGCGCGGTGGCCTGGAACTGGACGAGCCAGCTGGCGGACGGCATCCGGCGCGACATCGCGAGCCGCGCCGACTTCAGCGCGCTCCTGTCCCGCTCGGGCATCGGGCCCGCCACCGAGATCGTGCTGTACGGCGACAACAACAACTGGTTCGCCGCCTGGGCGTACTGGCAGTTGAAGCTCTTCGGCCACGAGCCGGCGCGCATCCTCAACGGCGGGCGCAAGTACTGGCTCGACCAGGGCCTGCCGCTCACGACCGACGTGCCCGCCTATCCCGAGACGGGCTATCAGCTGGCGGAGCCCGACTTCGCGCTGCGCGCCTTCCGCGACGACATCCTGCCCCGCCTTGGCGATCCCGAGCTGGTCCTGGTCGACGTCCGCTCACCGGCCGAGTTCAATGGCGAGGTGATCGCCCCGCCGGGCATGAGCGAGACCGCCCAGCGGGCGGGCCACATCCCGGGCGCGGCCTCGATCCCGTGGGCCCAGACCGTCCGCGAGGACGGCACCTTCAAGAGCGCGGATGAGCTCCGGGCGCTGTACGAGGCCAAGGGCGTCAGCGCGGACAAGGACGTCATCGCCTACTGCCGCATCGGCGAGCGCTCGAGCCACTCCTGGTTCGTGCTCCACGAGCTCCTCGGCTATGAGCGGGTGCGCAACTACGACGGCTCGTGGACCGAGTGGGGCAGCATGGTGGGGGTGCCCATCGAGAAGCCCGTCCCGGTCGCCGCCAGCGGCTGATCTTCCGGTTGGCCGAGGCCGGCGGCCCGACTAGCCCACTTCGGACGTGGCGGCGTTGGCAAACGTCGCCATGTCCGGGAAGGTGAGATCCGGCGCCGCTTCGGCTGGCGGCGTTGCCCCGGACCCGGGCCGGTCGTGGCGTCGGTTGATCCAGACCGTGGTCATGCCCAGCTTCTTGGCAGGCACGTGGTCGTGGAACAGACTCTGGGCCACGTGGAGGATCCGCGCACGTGGCAGGCCGATCTTCTCGAAGGCGTAGTCGAAATTGCGGGGATTGGGCTTGTAGCTGCCAACCTGCTGCGCGGTGATGACCCAGTC
>QHSC01000378.1:0-2858 GCA_003220345.1 Candidatus Rokuibacteriota bacterium
CAGAGCAACTCAACTTTCATGGAGGACGTCATGACTCAGACCAACGGTCGACCGAAACTCAGCGAAAAGGGACTTCTGACTCCAGACAACTGCGTCGTTACGCTGATCGACTTCCAACCGCAGATGCTGTTCGGCGTCGCGAACTTCGACCGCCAGACGATCATCAACAACGTCGTCGCGCTCTCGAAGGCCACGCGCGTGTTCGACGTCCCGGTCGTCCTCAGCACGGTCGAGACCAAGTCCTTCAGCGGGAACATTTGGCCGCAGGTGCAGGCCGTGTTCCCGGCCCACGCCATCATCGAGCGCTCGTCGATGAACTCCTGGGACGACGAGACTTTCGTCGCCGCCGTCAAGAAGACGGGGCGGAAGAAGATCGTGCTGGCCGGCCTGTGGACCGAGACCTGCGTCGCGCTGCCCACCGTGCAGGCCATGCAGGACGGTTACGACATCCACGTAGTCGAGGACTGCTGCGGCGACGTCAGCCAGCTCGCACACGACAATGCCATGAAGCGGGTGATCCAGGCCGGCGCGAAGCCTGTCACGTCGCTGTCCGCGATGCTCGAATGGCAGCGGGACTGGGCGCACCGTGAGACGTACGACGCCGTCATGGACATCGTCAAGAGTCATTACGGCGCATACGGTATCGGCGTCGAGTACGCCTACACGATGGTGCACGGTGCGGCGGCGACGACGTTTCCCGAGTACTTCATTCCGGGCGCGGCGAAGCACAAATAGCGATCGGACACTCGTGGGCCGCAGAGATGCGGCCCGCGAGTTGTATGAAAAGGGAGGCCCTCATGGCGGCCGATAGCATCATCCACAATGCGAAGATCGCCACCAACGGTGTTCCAGCGTTTGTCCAAGCGCTTGCCATCAAGGATGGCAAGATCGTCGCCGCTGGTCCCAGTGACGAGGTCCTGCGGCAACGTGGTGTCGAGACCACGGTCATCAATGCCAACGGCCGGACAGTGATCCCCGGACTCAACGACTCACATCTCCACATCATCCGCGCCGGGCTTAACTACAATCTCGAGCTCCGTTGGGACGGGGTTCCCTCGCTCGCTGAGGCCATGAGGATGCTGCGCGAGCAGGCGCAACGCACGCCGCCACCCCAGTGGGTTCGTGTTGTTGGGGGCTGGGCCGCATTCCAGTTCGCGGAGCGGAGGTTGCCGACACTGGATGAGCTGAACGCGGCGGCGCCCGATACGCCAGTCTTCGTCCTTCATCTCTACGATCGAGCGCTCCTCAACCGAGCGGCGCTACAAGCCGTCGGATACACCAAGGACACTCCGGACCCGGTCGGCGCCGAGATACAGCGCGACAAGGCAGGCAATCCGACGGGCGTGCTGATCGCGAAGCCGAACGCGAACATCCTCTACGCGACGCTGGCCAAGGGGCCTAGGCTCTCGCGAGAGGACCAGATCAACTCGACGCGCCATTTCATGCGCGAGCTCAACCGGCTCGGCGTCACGAGCGCGATCGACGCCGGCGGCGGATTTCAGAACTATCCCGACGACTACAGCGTGATCGCTCAGCTTCACAAAGCCGGAGAGCTCAGCGTCCGCATCGCGTACAACCTCTTCACGCAGCGACCAAAGCACGAGACGGACGACTTCGCGAAATGGGTGGGCATCACGCGGCCCGGGGATGGTGACGAGTTCTACCGCATGAACGGAGCGGGCGAGATGCTCGTCTTCTCGGCGGCGGACTTCGAGGACTTTCTGCAGCCGCGACCGGAAATGCCGCCGACCATGGAACCGGAGTTGGCCGACGTCGTGACGATCCTGGCGAGGAATCGCTGGCCGTTTCGGATGCACGCCACCTACGACGAAACCATCGCGCGTGCCCTCGACGTGTTCGAGCGCGTCAACCGTGAGAACCCGATTGGCGAACTGCGCTGGTTCTTCGATCACGCGGAGACCGTTTCCGATCGGAATATCGAGCGGATCCGGGCTCTTGGCGGGGGTATCGCGATTCAGCACCGGATGGCGTATCAGGGCGAGTACTTCATCGACCGCTACGGTGCGGAGGCCGCGAAGCGAACACCGCCGATCAGGCGGATGCTCGAAATGGGTGTCCCGGTGGGCGCCGGAACCGACGCGACGCGTGTCGCCAGCTATAACCCGTTTGTTGCTCTGCACTGGTTGAGCACGGGCAGCACCGTAGGGGGAACAGCGCTCTATCCCGAGAAGAACCGGCTGAGCCGGGAGGAAGCCCTCAAGCTGTACACGAAGGGAAGCAGCTGGTTCTCACGCGAAGATGGCGTGAAGGGGTCGCTCACACCGGGGCAGCTCGCAGACCTTGCCGTGCTGTCGGCGGACTACTTCTCGGTGGCAGATGACGACATCAAGCGTCTCGAATCGGTGTTGACGATCGTTGGGGGTCGCCCGGTGTATGGAGCTGCAGAGTTCGCGGCTCTGGCGCCCCCCCCACCTCCAGCCTCGCCGAGCTGGGCACCCGGCACGAAGTTTGGCGGCTACTCGCGTAGCTCGAGCGCGGTTCGACAGGGCACTCCTGCAACCAGCGTTCACATGGTCGAGCCCAGAGGCCGCACAATAGACTCTCCCCGTCGACCCTGGTACCTCGGCTGCGACTGCTTTGCGTTTTGAAGGGCGCTTGAGAATGCAATACGGAGTCTGGCTCAGCCGGTTCTTCCTAGCGCTGATCTTTCTCCTCAACGGACTCGGCGTGATCGATCAAGCGCGTGGCGCTCAAGAACTAGCGGGGCACGGCGTCCCGATGAGTTTGGTGCCCTTGCTCATGATTGGCGGCCGCGTCCTGCAGGTGGTGGCGGGCGTGGCGCTGCTCCTCGGAGTCAGAGAGCGGCTCGCGGCGCTGGCCTTGGCGGCGTTTCTCAT
>QHSC01000378.1:3000-6080 GCA_003220345.1 Candidatus Rokuibacteriota bacterium
GCACTCCATCGCCCCGCCCAGCCGTCGTCGGACGATCCACACAGATGTCTTCGCGATCGTCATCGGGCGTGCGTTCCCGACGATGTTGTGCATGGTGTTGATCGCGTTCGTTCCCGGCGCGGCCTCCGCAGCGTGTCCATCAACTCGGCCATCGTTTCAGACACTCCGCTACGAAGAGGACTACTCGTTCCTCCGCGATCCAGATTGCCGCACTGATGTGTGGGATCGGATAAAGTACATGCCGCTCAACGAGGCGGGCGACGTCTACCTATCGCTCGGCGGTGACCTGCGCGAGCGATATGAATACTTCCACAACGCGCAGTGGGGCCAAGGCCCACAGGATCCCGACGGATTCCTGACGCAGCGGTACATGGCCTATCTGGACCTGCACCTATGGCCCTGGGGGCGGTTCTTCGGCCAGCTCAAGAGCAATCTCGAGAGTGGGCGGACGGGTGGACCACGACCCACCGACCGTGACGAATTGGATGTCCATCAAGTGTTCGTCGACCTGTCGCTCCCTCCGGATCCACAGTACGCCCTCACGCTCCGCACCGGTCGCCAGGAGCTCGCGTATGGCTCCCAGCGAATCATCTCGGTTCGAGAAGGCCCTAACGTGCGACAGAGCTTCGATGCCGTGCGGGGGATTCTGAGGTACGGATCGTGGCGCGTCGACGCGTTCGTCAGCCAACCTGCGGAAACCAACGAGGGAATCTTCGATGATAAGACCGACCAGAAGAGACGCCTCTGGGGCGTCTATGCCGTCGGGCCGTCCCCGGCGGGCCAAGTCTTGAATCTGGACACCTACTACCTGGGGTTCAGACGGCAGGATGCAAAGTTCGATACAGGGATCATCGCTCACGAGCTGCGGCATTCGCTCGGGATACGTCTATGGGGTCGGGCGGGCGACTGGGACTACAATCTAGAAGCGCTCGACCAATTCGGCAAGTTTGGTCGGAGTGAGATTCAGGCGTGGACGGCAGCGTCAGACATCGGCTACACACTGAGTGGGCTTCCCCTCACCCCGCGGCTGGGACTCAAGGCAGACATCATCAGCGGGGACCGCGACCGTGACGATCGGACCCTTGGGACCTTCAACGCACTGTTCCCGAAGGGAGCCTACTTCGGCTCTGGCGCGAGAGCCGCGACGACGGAATCTACAACAGTGCGCTGGTCCTGTTGCGCTCGGGTCGAGCGAGCCGGGCTCTGTTCATAGGGCACCAGGCCGAAGTGCAGATGGAGTGGCGTGTCAACCGGCATCTGGCGCTGACTATGAACTATGCTCACTTCTTCGCCGGACCCTTTCTCAAGGACACCGGACCCGCCCACGACGTTGACTATGCGTCAGGCTGGGTGACATACAGGTTCTAAGTCATGGCCGACGAGGAGCCGACCTCCGCCTGGAGTCCGCTGAGGTATCCAGTATTTCGGGCGCTGTGGATTGCGTCCCTTGTGTCGAACATCGGGACGTGGATGCAAAACGTGGGCGGTGTCTGGTTGATGAGCTCCCTCTCTCCCTCGCCATTTCTTGTGGCCCTGATGCAGACGGCTACAAGCTTGCCGGTGTTCCTCGTCGGTATACCCGCCGGGGCGTTAGCGGATATCGTCAATCGCCGCCGACTTCTGCTGTGCACGCAGGGGCTCATGCTGATCGCTGCGGCTGTCCTCAGTACGGTCACGATCGCCGAGGCGATCGATGCCAGGGGACTGCTCGCGTTGACCTTCATCCTTGGGCTCGGGACCGCGCTCAACACGCCGACCTGGCAAGCCGTGATGCCAGATCTTGTCTCTCGGCGAGAGCTTCCCGCGGCAGTCGCGCTGAATGGAGTCACCGTCAACGTAGGCCGCGCAGTTGGGCCCGCTCTCGGCGGGGTGGTTGTTGCCGCCGCCGGGCCCGGCGCCGTATTCCTCCTGAATACGCTCTCCTTTGTCGGGGTCCTCGTTGTGCTATACCGCTGGCCCGCCAAGTTCGCTGAGAGCGTCCTGCCCGCAGAGCGCGTGCTCGGCGCCACACGGGCCGGCCTGCGTTACATACGGTATGCACCGGAGATTCGAGCTGTCCTGGTCCGCGCCGGGGTGTTCATCGCCGCTGGGAGCGCGCTCTGGGCGCTCTTGCCAGCTCTGGCGCGGCGAGAGATTGGCCTGGGTGCGGCGGGATTTGGTCTTCTGCTGGGCTGCATCGGGCTCGGCGCTATCGGCGGAGCGACGTTCCTGCAACGCGTGCGACGACAATACTCTCTCGATCAGGTCCTCGTCGCGGCGACGTTGATGTTCGCGCTGGTGGCTGCAGCGTCGGCGCTGCTCTCCAATTTGGCGGTTCTCTCCACCGTGATGCTAGCGGGGGGAGTGGCCTGGATCATGCTCATGGCCAGCTTCAATACCGCCGCCCAGAATATGGTGCCGGCGTGGGTGCGTGCCCGCGCGCTGGGTGCGTATCTGCTCGTCTTCCAGGGCGGCCTCGCGTTGGGCGGGATCATCTGGGGGACCATCGCGACGCGAGCTGGAACCCGAACTGCTCTGATCATTGCGGCGGTCGCCCTCGTCGCCGGTTTGGCGGCTGCCCCACGGTGGCCTATGAGATGAGGGACCGGTCTTGGTAACGGTGGAGTACCTCATCGCTCCTGGCAAAGAGAATGATTTCATGGAAGCGATACACGCTTTGGGCAGGGTTCGGAGACGCGATGGGGCGATTCAGTGGGGCGTGTATCACGATACTGCCGAGCCGAGCCGCTACGTCGAGACCTTTCTGGTCGAGTCCTGGGTCGAACATCTCCGGCAACACCAGCGGGGCACTGTTGCAGACCGTGGCGTCGAGGATCGGGTTCGCGCCTTCCATGTCGCCGATGCGCCTCCGCAAATCTCTCATCTGATTCATACGCGCCCAAAGGAGGAAGTCTCATGACTAAGGTTCTGCTCGGCCCACGCGAGGATCGCCCATGAAAATCTATCTACTGTCACTTGGCGCGGGCTTGTTGGTCGGCGTCATTTACAGCCTCGTCAACGTCCGCTCCCCGGCTCCCCCGGTCGTCGCCCTAGTGGGCCTGCTCGGCATCCTGCTCGGCGAGCAGATCATTCCGGTGGGA
>QHSC01000104.1 GCA_003220345.1 Candidatus Rokuibacteriota bacterium
GCTCGGATCCACGAGCATGTCGAAGACGATCAAGACCGCCGGCCGCTCCTGGGCCAGCTTCCGGATCCGTCGCTCCGCCGGATGGATCCGCTGGAGGAGATCGTCGAATGACAGCTGGCCGTCCACGGGGACCACGATCTCGCCGTCAAGCACGAAGACGCCCGCCGGCACGGATCGCACGTGCTCCACGACCTCCGGGAAATACCGAGCCAGGGGCTGACCCGACTTGGACTGCAGCTCGACGGAGCCGCCGTCCTTGAAGACGAGACAGCGGAAGCCGTCCCACTTGGGCTCGTATTGCCACTCCGCTCCGACCGGGATGTGCTCGACGAGCCGCGCTTCCATCGGCGGGTACGGCGGCGACAGCGGCAGGCTCATGCCAGACGGTCGAGCCGGAATCGTCCCCGGGTGGCGAGGAGAGGCGCCCAGAGATCGCCCGTGCGCTTCACGCGCGCGGGGACATTGTCGATGCGGAAGTCCTCGATCTTGATTCCGCGCTCGACCTCGCTCCATTCGAGGGGCGTCGACACGGAGGCTCCCGGCGTGGGCCGGACCGAGTAGACAGAGGCGAGCGTGCGTCCCCAGGCATTCTGGTTGTAGTCGACGAGCACGCGGCCCGCCGGTCGCTTCGCCACGTGATACTCGGCCGTGAGGAGAGCGGGACGCGCCGCAGCCACGGTCTGGGCGAAGGTCTTCGCGATCTGCCACACGCTCTTCTGGGTCGGGCCCCGCACGATCGGCACGTAGACGTGGATGCCCTTGGAGCCGGACGTCTTGGCGTGACTGGGCGCGCCCAGATCCTCGAGCGTATCGCGCAGCAGGAGGGCCGCCTCCCTCACCCTGTCGAAGGTGGCGCCGGGCACGGGGTCCAGATCGAAGTGCAGATAGTCGGGGCGGTCGACGTCGTCGCAGCGCGCGTACCACTGGTTCAGGTCGATGCAACCGAGGTTGACCACCCACAGGAGCGACGCCAGATCCTGCACGATGGGAAAGTCGATCACACTGCCCGAGGCGTGCTCGATGGAGCACGTGTCGATCCAGCTCGGGCGCGGCGTCGGCGCCCGCTTCATGAAGAAGAAGGGGCCGGCCGCCCCGTTGGGATACCGCTTCATCACCATGGCGCGATCCCGGAGATGGGGAAGCAGGACCGGGGCAACCTCGACGTAGTACTGCAGCAGATCACCCTTGGTCAGCCCCAGCCGAGGCCAGAACGGCTTGAGGAGATTGGTCAGGGTGACCGTCCGATCCGCCAGCGCCACCTCGACCACGTTCACGCCGAGCGGGATGATGCGATCCTTTGTCGCCGTCCGGAACGCCGCCTGCCGGTGCGACACGGGCGCGGCGCGACCGGCCACGCGGCGCGGCCCTCTGCGCGCCCGCCCGGACAGCCGCGTTACGGGTAGATGGTCCCGCCCCGGTGGCTCTTCCATTCGCGCCCGAACTGTACCGCGGCGGCCCTGGATCGCGGGGGCGCTTTCCGAAGCATGCCGCGTTGCCTCCGCCGCTCGTCGTAGAGCCGCGCACGGTGGAGCTGTGCACGGTAGAGCCGCGCGCGCTCCTCCGGAATTCCTGCGCCGACCAGGGCACCCACGATGGTGCCCGCGAGTCCGCCCGCGCCGGCTCCCGCGAGTCCGGCTGCGATCGGTCCCGCCGCGATGAGCCCGAAGCCAGGAATGGCGATGGCGGCCGTGGTCGCGACCGCCGCCAGCACTGCGCCAACCACGCCGCCGATGGTGCCGCCGATCCCTGCGCCTTCGGCCGCCTTGGTGCCCACCTCGGCCTTCGTCGGCGTCCCCCCGGGAACTTGCCGCGTGCGGCTCTCGTCAGTCATCTGGGTTCCTCCTTCGGATGAGTCAGCAGCGACACAGCCGAACGTGATGCTGAGGGAGCAAGGACCGTGCCTCGGAGGGGCTGCCCATGTGCTCGCATCCACGTGGACATGGGGCGCGGGTGTCGCGCCGGGCCCTCGGCCTTTACCGGGAAAAAACGTCGCAAGCGGTAAGAATGCCTATCGGTCGCTCCCGCCGCGGGGCCGCGGGCCTGGCGACACCTCGCGCGCGAACTCCACCGGGTCGAGGGTGTTGAGGACCTCGCGGGCCGGAACTCCGCCTCGGCGGGCCATGGCCACGCCGTATCGCAGGTTCCCGAGCTCGCTGACGGAGTGAGCGTCCGTGGAGATCACGAAGCGGATCCCGCGCCCGCGGGCCGCGCGCACCCAGCGTGGCTCCATGTCGAGGCGGTGGGGATCCCCGTTGATCTCGATCGCGGCGCGAGAGCGCGCGATGACATCGAGGATCTCCTCCACGTGGCATTCCACGGGTGGACGGGATTCGATGAGCCGGCCCAGGGCATGCCCCCAGATCTTGAAGCACGGGTGCTCCATGGCCCGCGCGATCCGGCGGGTCATCTCCTCGGCGCTCATGCGATGGCGGCGATGAATGCTGGCGATCACGACGTCGAGCTGCTCGAGGATCGCATCGGGATAGTCGAGGGATCCGTCGGCGAGAATGTCGGACTCCGTGCCGCGCAGGAGCTTGATCGTGACCGTCTCCTGCACCCTGGCCATCTCGTCCCACTGCGCCTTGAGGCGCTCGATGCTGAGGCCGCCCGCATAGGACGCCTCGGGAGAGTGATCCGTGATGGTCAGGTACTGCAGCCCGAGCGACTCCGCGGCGCGGGCCATCTGCTCCACGGTGTGGCGGCCATCGGAATAGTCCGTGTGGCAGTGGACAAAGCCCCGGATCTCGTCGACCTCGACCAGATCGGGGAGGCTTCCCGCGAGCGCCGCGTCGATCTCGCCTTCGTCCTCCCTCAGCTCGGGCGGCACGTACTGAAGACCGAGCTGGCGATAGAGCTCGGCCTCCGAGCCGATGCCCACGCGCCGCCCGCCCCGGGCCCGCGACAGCCCGGAAGGCTGCAGGCGAAGTCCCCGATCGCGCGCAAGACGCTGCACATGCTCCACGTGCGCGGCCGCGCCCGTCGCGTGGAAGAGCTCGGTCACGAACCGGTCCGGCGTCGCGACCTTGACGTCGAGCGGCAGGCCGGTGGTGAGCACGACACGGCAGCCCGATCCATTCCGCCTGCTCACCGCGGCCACCTGAGGAAAAGCGAGGGCGTGCTCGAGCGCCACGCGAGGGTCCGTCGATCCGAGCACGACAACGAGATCGTCCACCGTCTCCGTCCACCGGCGCAGGTCGCCCGCCATCTCCACGGCGCCGACGTCGGGACCATGGCGGAGGTAGTCGCCGACCTCCTCCGCCACCTCGAGAGCGGCAGGCAAGAGCACCTTCGCGGGCCGAGGCGATGTGAGCTTTCGTGCGGCGGCGAGAAGGCGCCGTTCCCTCGCCTCGCCGAACCCCTTGACGGCCCGAAGCTCCCCGGCCTCGCACGCGGCTTCGAGCTGCGCGATGGTTTCGATGCCGAGATGGGCATTCAGGGCGGCAATCTGCTTGATGCCCAAGCCAGGTACACGTGCGAGCTCGGCCGCGCCCGGGGGAAAGTGCCGGCGGAGCTCTTCGAGAACGCGGGAGGTACCGGTGAGATGAAGATCGGCGATCGTCCTGGCCAGGCCCGGCCCGATACCCTTCAGGGCGGTGAGCCGGCCCTCCTCGATCAAGCGGCCGATGTCGACATCAACGCGCTCGAGCACGCGGGCGCCTCGCTCGTACGCGCGAGCCTTGAAGGGCTCCCCGCCCGTCAGACCGAGCAGGCTGCTCATCTCCCGGAGCGCTCGCGCGATGGCCAGGCGATCGAGTTTGGCCGGCACCGCCGTCACGCGCCTTCGAGGAGCGCGTCGGGAGCCCCGGAACCGAGGCGCGCGTATTCTAGGATCTGATCGCGCGCCTCTCGAAGCGTTGCGCTCACCGCGTCCGCGCCGGCGGCGAGCAGCTGGTCCTGCTCACCCCTGTCCTTCTCGCCCCAGCGTCCGACGACGATCTTGACGTGGGGGAATCGAACGCGGAGGCGCTTGCACAGGTAGCGCGTGTGGGCGAGATCGCCCGGCCGGATCGAGGCGACACAGACGATGGTCGGATTCTTCGCGGCCACACGGGAGAGGACCTCGCCCGGCAGCGTATGCGCCGAGTCGACTTCGAGAACAATGGCATGTGGTCGCAGGAGATGCTCGAGCATCCCGAGCGCCACCCCGCCCGCCTCGTCTCCCGCCACGCATCCCTGCACGCGTGGCAGCCTGGAGGCAGGCATCTCCGAGGCGCTGGGGGCACGGCCCTCGCCGTCCGTTCCCGCGGGTGATGAGGGTCGCGCGGCGACCAGATCCCCCACGGTCTGCGCGGCCGCCTGGTAGATAGTTCGGGCCTCCGCGTCGGTGAGCTGCTGCATGTCATGGTCCAGCTTTGCACGGCTCAGGGCAGGAAGGAGAATGTCGTCACACACGTCTTCTGGCGGATGCCTTTCGAGGTAGACGCGGACGATGTCGTTCGCCTCTGCCTCGTCTCTCGCGAGCAATCTCTGGTAGTAGCTGACATGGCCCCGCAGCACCGGCTCGTGGTTCTCCATGAGGATCGTGAGAAACCCGAGGGCGGGCACGTGCTTGCCCAGGACGACGAGACAGACGGTCAGGGGCGTGGCCAGGAGAAGGCCGATGGGACCCCAGAGCCAGGTCCAGAAGGCGATGGCGACGAGAAGCGCCGTCTGCGACAGGCCGAGCGTCTGCCGGTAGAGTAGCGGCTCGACCACGACGTAGGTCAGGGCCTCGACGACGAGGAAGAGACCTACGGTGAGCAGGGGCCGCGGCCAGCCGGGGAATATCGCAAGGCTCACGACCACGGGCGCCAGCGCCCCCATCAAGGTTCCGATGTAGGGCACGAAGCGAAGGGCGAAGGCGAGAAAGCTCCACAGCACGACGTAGGGAATGCCGATCAGATAGAGCCCGAGCCCGATGGCCACGCCATAGCCCAGGTTGATGATGGTCTGAACGAGCACATAGCGGGTGATGCGGTTGTTCGCGTCTCCGAGGGCCCGTGTGGTGGTGGCGAGCCGGCGGAGCCCGATCAGCCGGATCAGCCGGTTGCGCAGGTCCCGCTGCTCGATGAGCATGAAGATGACGAGGACGATCACGAAGCCCGCACTCGTCAAGGCGTCGAGCAGCCTGGGCACGTGCAGGAAGGCTATGCCCTGGTTCCTGACGGTGACGGGAACGGGCACGGGCTCCTGCTTCGGCGGCAGCGCCGGTCTCTGGAGCTCACTGATGACCTCGTTGGCCGTCGACTCGACCTCCTTCAGAGCCCCCGGCTTTCTCACACCGCGCAGATCGGCGATCTTCTGCCTGAGGTTTCCTCGATACTGCGGCAGGTCGTGGCTGATCAGGACGATCTGCTGGGCCACGACGTAACTGATCCCTCCCAGGACCAGGGACACGAGCACGACGACGAGAACCACCGACCCGACCCGACCCGCGCGCGTGTTCCCGAGGCCGGTCCGCTGGAGCGCGCGCACCGGCGGACCGAGCAAGAAGCTCAGGAGCAGGGCCACCGCGACGGGAATGAGAACGGTCTGCGCCCAGTAGAGCGCGGCGACGATCGGGATGGCGAAGGCGCCGATCAGATAAGGCCGGAGCTGAGCGAGGAGCGCGCGAGCCTGCCGGGCGGGCTGACCCTTGCTCTCGGGCAGTGTCAGTGGGCGGACAGCGTGGTTGCCCGAAGCCATAGAAGAGTCTGAGGCAACCGCCGTGCCGAATTCGAAGGACGTCTATTCGGGCTCTTCGGACAGGCAACGATTCGCTGGTGGCGTCTTTTACCGAGTCAACCCCGCCGGGCCGGGCGCCCAGACCCGATCGACGTCCTGCGATCGACGGGGCTGGTGACGTCGATACGCCAGGAAGATTTCCCTGTCACATGACGGAGACGTCAGATGCCGAGAGCGGCCAGGCGAGCCCTCGTCGGCACACCGTCATCATCCCAGCCGCGCAGGCCGTAGTACCGATCGATCATCATCGACAGCTCCTCCGGCGGACAGTACATCCCCGCCGAGGGCCCGTCGGGAATGGGCTCGTTCATGACGCGCCAGGGCAGCACGTCGTCCTTGCGCCGGGCACCCTCGCGCACGTTGAAGAGCCGCTCGAGATTGATCACGCGCTCGCCTACCCTCTCCAGCTCCTCCACCGTCATGTCCCAGCCCGTGACGGCGCGGACCATGCGCGCGTAGGGCTCGTCCACGAAGAGGCCGAAGCCACGCTCGGAGGTGAAGCGGCAGAGCACGAGCGAATCGTCCACCGCCGTGAAGTGCTGGCTGCGCACGGCGAACTCCGGCTTGCCGCCGGTGCCGCGGCGATCGTACCCCTGCGCATACTGGGGCGTGGGGCGCGTGTCGTGATGGCTGCCCCCGCGCGTGGCCGTGGCGTAGCCGATGGACATGCCCTTGAGGGCGCGCGCGGAATGCGCGGGGAGCTCCAGGCGCTTCACGGCGTAGACGGCCCGCGTCGCTTCTGTCCCCATGGATTCGGCGAGGCGCCAGGCGCCCTCCGCGAGCCTGTCGCCGAATCCCTCACGCGCCGCCGTCATCTCCACGAGCCGCAGCATGCCGCGCCAGTCGCCCCAGCCGAAGGGCAGCCCGACCTCGGCCTGGGTGAGCCAGCCGCGCTCGAGCGCCTCGGCCACGAAGGCCAGGGTCACGCCCATCGAGATGGTGTCGAGCCCCAGGAGATCGCAGAGGTCGTTGGCCTTGGCGAGCGAGCCCGCGTGCGCATTGCCCAGCATGGAGCCGAAGGCGAAGATGGTCTCGTACTCCGGCATCTTGGCCTTGATGCCCTGCAGCTCGCCGTCGCGGATCTCGTACTGCTTGCCGCAGGCGACGGGACACTTGAGACAGGTCGTGTCACGGTCGTGATGGTGCGCGTGCATCTCCTCCCCGGAGATCATTCCCGCTTCCGCGAAGGTCTCCTGACGGAGGTTGTAGGCGCCGAGCCCGCCCAGGGTGTTGATGGGCTTGACGAGGAACGACGTGCCGTACTTCGAGAGCGCCGCGGTCCCCGTCTTGAGCGGATCGCGCTTCTCTTCGAGGAGCGCTTTCAGGAGGGCGGCGTCCGCCACCTCGGTCTTCCTCGTCCCCGCCACGACCACGGCCTTGACGCGCTTGGCCCCGAGCACGGCTCCGATCCCGCCGCGCCCGGCCACGCCTTCGCGATTCTTCCAGTACGTCGCCGCGCAGGCGAAGCGCACGAGCCGCTCGCCCGCGGGGCCGATGGCCATGACGTCGGTGGCGTCGCCCTCCACGGCCTGGATGGCATGCACGGTGTCCCGGGTGGTCTGGCCCCACAGGCCGGCGGCCGGCTTCACCTCGAGCCCCGACTCCGTCACCTTCAGGTAGACGGGGGTGGGAGCCTGGCCAGTGATGACGAGGGCGTCGAAGCCGGTGCGCTTCATGGTGGCGGGCCACCGTCCGCCGAAGGTCGAGTCGAAGAAGAGGCCGGTCAGCGGCGATTTCGAGGCGACGCAGGCGCGGCTATTGCCCGGCACCGTGGTGTCGGTGACGGGCCCCACGGCGAAGACCACCGCGTTGGCCGGATCATAGGCGTCGATCAGCGCCGGCACGTGATCGAGGAGGAGCCGCGCCGCCAGCCCGTTGCCGCCGAGGAGGGTGCGGGCCGTGCCCTCGTCGAGACTCTGGACGCGGCTCGTGCCGCGTGTGAGATCGACGAAGAGAATCCGCCCGCCATAGCCCTTCATGGGCGCGCGCACATCAGCATCCCGACGTTGGTCGTCATGGCCGCTCCCGAGTGGGGCGGCGCCCATTATACCTACGAGGCGCGGCTAGGAGTTTGTCCGAGTAACTCCGTGCTCCTCGCGAGTGGGAATGTCTCCTAGTTGGCGCCAAGGGCGCGCAGGTTCTTCTTGGCCGCCTCGGCCAGCTCGGCCTCGATGCCCGACGAGGCGAGGAGCTTCTTGTAGACGATGACGGCAAAGTCGGGCTGCTTGAGGGCGGCGAAGGACTGTCCGGCGCCGAGGAGGGCGCGCCGGCCCAGCGGCGTGTCGGGGGCGACGTAGGCCGCCGTCATGTAGGCATCGACGGCCTGCTGGTGACGGCCCGCGCCCCGATAGCCCTCGCCGAGGCGATAGGCGGCCTCGGTGGCGACCTGGACATCGCTGGCCGACAGCGCGCGCTCGAAGAGCGGCTGCGCCTCGGCCCACTTGCCGTCGATCATGGCCACGCGCGCCTGGCCGAGAGTGGCCGCGCCCTCCCACGCCGGGTAGTCGCGCGTCACGCGGGCGTAGAGGTCGAGGGCCTGCGCCTGATCGCCCGCCGTCTCGTAGCTCCGGCCCAGGAGCAGAAGGGCGCGCGGCAGCGCGGGGTCCTGCGCGGGCGAGGTGTCCACGAATGCCTGGAGCCGCGTACGCGCCTCGGCGACGGCGCCCGTGCGCACGAGGGCCTCGGCGTAGTCGAGGCGCACGTCGCGAGCGGCCCCATGGGTCGGATAGCGCGTGGCCAGGGTCTGGAGAACGTCGCCGGCCAGCGTCCACTCCCCGCCCCGCCCCGCGGCGGCTCCCACCTGGGCGAGGACCGCCGGCGTCGTGTCGCTGGCGGGAAACTCCTTGATCAGCCTCTGGGTCGCCGCGCGCGCCTCCTTCCATTTCTGCTCGTCGGCGGCCACCACCGCCGTGGCGCCGAGCACCTGAGGCGTCGTGGTCGCGTTGGTGGGCTGCGTGAGAATCGCCGTCGCGAACCGGTTGAAGTCCGCGCGCTTGCCCTGGTTCCACAGCACCGCGGCGATGCCGTACTCGGCGGCGGCGACGATGGGGGTCGTGCCCCCATCGCGCGCCTCCACGAACTCGCGCTCGGCCTCGTCCCACTGCTTGCGGTCGAAGGCGATGCGGCCGAGCCCGAGGTGGGCCACCGCGCTCTCGCCCTGCGCGAGGGCGGCGGTGAGCTCGCGCGTGGCCTCCTCCGGCTTTCCGTCGGCCATGAGGGCGGCGGCGCGGGCCAGACGCATGCGGCCGATGTACGGCGAGAGGGGCGCGCGACGCACCAGGGTGGTCAGGTCGCCCACCGTGCCGGCGCCCTTGCCCGCCCGGAGCAGGAGGATGGCGCGGTTGAGCCGAGCGACCTCGGCGTGCTCACCCTCTGGATAGCGCTGGATCAGCCCGTCGAGGAGGGTCTGGGCGCCCGCCGTGTCGCCGGAGCGCGCGGCGATCTCGGAGGCCAGCAGGAGCGCGGCGGGAGCGCGTGGGTCCTTGGCCTGGCTCGTGGCGAACTGGGTCCAGAGCTTCCGCGCTTCCTCGGGACGACCGCGGCGGAACTGGGTCCAGCCGAGGGCGAGCTGCACCGACGGCGCCTCGGGGGAGGAGCCGTAGTCGGCGAGAAAGCGACCATAGCGGTCCGCCGCCTGGTCCCAGTCGCGCGCGGCATAGCCCGCCTCGCCGCCGAGGGCGAGCACGGCCGCGCGGACATCCGGATCGAGCGGCTGGCGGAGGAGCGCGTCAAGACGCGCCTGAGCCTGGGCGAACTCGCGGCCCTCGATGTCCATCTGGGCAAGGCGATAGCCCGCGTACCAGCCGAGGGCAGGCGTGCTCGGATTGCTGGCGACGAGCTCGAAGCCGCTGCGCGCCTCGCTCGGCTGCTTCGCCTCGCGCTCGAGTTCCGCGCCGAGGAGCACGACGTAGGCGCGCGCGGCGGGCTCGAGATTCTTGCCCAGGAGCTCGAGGGAGAGGGTCCGCCCTTCCTCCACTCGATGCTTCTCCGTGGCCCAGCGGTCCACGGCGAGAAGCACGGGCAGCCCCAGGGCGCCCTTGGCATCGGCCTGGTCGAGCCGTCGCGCCTCGTCGAGGGCGGCGGCATAGTCGCCGATGTCGAGCAGGGCCAGGGCCAGGCCCGCCCGCGCCCACAGGATCTCGCTCAGCTTGGGGTAGGCCGAGAGGAGCCCGCGATAGGTCTGCACCGCCTCCAGGGGCTGGCCGCCCGCGCGGCTCCACCAGGCCTGGCGGAGCAGGCCGGACTCGATATTGAGCTGCGGTCCGCGCGCGGTGAACGTGGAGAGTCTGGCCACGGCGTTCTTGTAGTCGCCGAGCCGGCCGAGCGTATCGCCGAGCCAGAACTGAGACTCGCCGGCCACGGAGCGCGGCAGGCTCTGGGCGAGGAGCCCCGTCCAGGCTTCGCGCGCGTCGGGAAAGCGGCCCAGGCCGTAGAGGGCGAGCGCGCGTCCGTGACGAGCCCACGGAATCACCTCGGGCGGCGCGCCCGCCTTGAGGATGTTGTCGAAGGTCTCGAGCGCGCGCGCGGGCTGGCCCGCGTTGAGCAGGACCATTCCGTAGGTCAGGCCGCCGTAGTACCCGATGTCCGAGCGCGGCTCGTCCTGGATGGCCAGGTGCAGCGCCTGCTCGACACCGTCCGTCTGCTTCAGGCGGATCAGCGTCTCGGCCAGCCAGTACCGCGCCTCGCGCAGGAGTGCCCGGTCCGTGTTCTTCTTGACGGCGTTCTCGAGGGCCTCGCGCGCCTCTTCGAATTCGCTTCGCTGGAAGCGCGCCCGCCCGCACTCGACCAGCTCGGAGGCGACCCCGAAGACCGTCCCGAGCGGATTGCACGCGAGGAAGCGCGGCGGGGGCGCGGGCGCGAGGGGGAGCTGCGTCAGGTCGACCACGATCCGCGCAGGCGGGAGCGGGGGCACCGGCTGCGGCGAGGGCGGAAGGCTCATCGGCCCGCTGCCCACTGGCCCCTTGTCGAGCGCCGGCGACACCAGAGGCAACACGGCGGCGAGATCCGGCGGAGGCAAGGTGAACGACACCTCCGCGGCCTGCGCGGCGGAGGGGCCAAGAACGAGGCCCAGCAACGCGAGCGACCCGAGCACCCTCATCGCTTCTCGCTCTTTCCCCCGGCCTTGGGAGCAGGCTTGATGTTCGCCGCGACGGCAGCCTTGCGTGTCCTGGCCCAGGCGGCCAGCGTCTTGTCCGGGCTCTTCTCGGCGACCTCGTCGTAATACTTGGCGGCCTGCGTCCACTGCCTCTGCTCCTCGAGGGCGAGCCCGGAGCCCGCGAGGGCCCGGAAGTGAAGGGCAGGCTCGAGACCCGCCGTGTCGCCGGCGGCCTGGAAGGCGGGCAGCGCCTGCGCGGGGCGCTTGAGCTTCATCTCGCTCTCGCCCACGAGCAGGAAGGCCTCGCCGCGCACCGCGTCCTCCGGGCTCTTGGCCGCCGCGCGCGCCAGCGTGGCCGCTTCGCGAAAGGCGTTCTTCGTGAAGGCGGCCTGGGCCGACTGGAGCGAAGTCCGCCCGGTCAGCGGATGCTCGGGAAATTCCCTGCGCAGCCGGGCCCGGGCCGTCTCCGCGTCGCGCGAGCGGCCGAGACGCTCGGCGATGGCGCCGGCATCGTAGAGTCCGTCGGGCGAGACGGGCTTCTGCGACATGAGCGCGGTGTACTCGTCGGCCAGCTCGCTCTTCCGGCCGTCTTTCATGAGCGTGTCGAGCACGGCCCGACGCGCCGCGGGAGCCAGCTCGCTCGTCGGATTGGCCTTGGCGAAGGCGCGCAGATCGGTCACGCCCTGGTCGGTCTGCCCCGCGGCCAGCCGCGCCCGGGCCTGCCAGTAGCGCGCTTCCGGGGCGAGCTTGTGCTCGGGATTCTTGGTCACGAAGGCCTGCAGCACCCCCTGGGCATCCTCGGCGCGCTTGAGCTCGATGAACGTGCGCGCGAGCTGGATGGTCGCCGTGGGCGCGAGGGCGTGGTCGGGAAACTCGCTGACGAGACGCTGGAAGGCGGCGGCGGCCGGCTCCCGACGCTTGGCCTCGAGCTCGCTCCAGCCCAGTCCGTAGAGCGCGTCGGCCACTCGCGGTCCCGCCGCACCACCGGCGATGACGTCGGAATACGCGGTGCGCGCGTCGCTGAAGCGCTTGAGACGATAGAAGGCCTCGGCCTCCCAGAAGCGAAGCTCGCCCGGCTTCCCCGGCGGCGGCTGGAAGCTCTCGGCCTTCTTGAATGCCTCGAGGGCGGCCTCGCCTGCGCCCTGAGAGAGTCGTGCTTTGCCCAGGAGCAGCGTCGCTTCTCCCGCCCGTCGCTCGCTCGGGAAGCGCTCGACGAAGCGCTCGAGCATGCGGCGGGAGAGCGGGTAGAGGCCGTCGTCGAAGGCCTTCTCGCCGACCAGGAAGAGACGATCCGCCTCCTCGAGGGCGGCCCCGGGGCTTGCCCAGGCGCCGAGGACGACGAGTCCCACGAGCAGCGAGAGAACCAGGCACGCGCGCAGGTGCGCCATACGGATACGGTCAGGCTACCACGGCCCTCCAGCGGGGCCTACGACTCGGCGGCCAGGCGGTAGCCGACTTTAGATCTCCAAGTCCCTGTTCTGATGGGGAATCTGCTTCCGCGGCCTACTCGCCCGTGTACAATCGGCAACGGAGACGACGTCATGGACGAAAACGAGAAGCTGCTTCACGCTGCTGAAGAATTGCTGCAGGACCGCAATGACGTGCGCGCGGGTCAGGCCCTGGCCGAGGCGCACGCCGCCGACATCGCGCACGTGTTCCAGCAGCTGCCCGGGGCGGATCGCGCGACGATCTTCCGCTCACTTCGGCCGGACCAGGCGGGCGATGTCCTCTCCGAGCTGGACGACGCCACGCTGCTGGAGCTCGTCCGCTCCCTGGACGACGTCGAGGTCTCGCTGATCCTCGACCGCATGCCGCCGGAGCATGCCGCCGACGTCGTGGACGAGCTGTCCACGGAGCACGCCGAGAAGATCCTGGACCTCATGGAGGACGAGAAGTCCGAGGAGATCCAGGAGATCCTCGAGTATCCCGAAGACTCGGCAGGGCGCCTCATGTCCGCCGACGTCGTCGCGATCAGGGAGACCTCGACGGTCGAGGAGGCGATCCAGCACATCAGGAAGACCGTCACCGAAGAGCGCCCCTTCGGCGTCTATGCCGTCGACGATCACGGGCACCTCATCGGACGCATCCCTCTGCGGCGGCTCCTCCTCGCGAATCCGCGAAGCCTGGTCCTGGGCATCCTGGAAGAAGACGTGGTGAGCGTGAACGCGACCATGGACAAGGAAGAGGTCGCCCGCCTCGTGGCCAAGTACGACCTCGTCACCGTCCCCGTTGTCGACGATCAGAACCGCCTGGTCGGCACGATCTCGGTGGACGACGTCATCGACATCGTCCAGGAGGAGGCGTCGGAAGACATCTTCCGGATGGCGGGCTCGGACGCGGCCGAGCTCGAGCGCCGCTCGCCGCGTCAGGTCGCCATGCTGCGCCTGCCCTGGGTGCTCCTGACCCTGCTGATCGAGATGATGGCGGGCGTGGTCATCCACTTCTTCGACAAGACGCTGGGCAAGGTCATCCTGCTCGCCTCCTTCATGCCGGTGATCCAGGCGATCTCCGGCAACACGGGGCTTCAGTCCGTGACCATGATCGTGCGAGGCCTGGCCACGGGCCAGGTCCAGCTCGTGCGGTGGTGGGAACCGCTCTGGCGGCAGATCCAGACGTCGATGATCATCGGCGCGGTGTGCGCGGTGGTGGTCGGCCTGATCGGGCTCCTGTGGCACTCGTCCGCCTTCGCCCTGGTCGTCGCGATTTCCATGTTCGTGTCCGTGAACCTCTCCGGATTCGCGGGGACAGCGATTCCCATGGTGTCCAAGCGGCTCGGCTTCGATCCCGCGCTGACGGCGGGGCCCTTTGAGACGGCCTTCCAGGACGTTCTCGGCGTCACCATCTTCCTGTCGCTGGCGACCGTGCTGCTGCACTGGCTCGTCTAGTCACGCTGCACCCTTCGCTGACCCGTTCCGGCTCCCACGACCCGGCAATTTCTTGACACGCCGAATTTAGTGTACTAATGTACTAGTACATTATTACGGTGAACTGCGGAGACGGGCGAGGGGGCCCGAAGGAGGATGAACGTGATGAACTATCATGTCGCAGAGCAGATCGCGAGGGACAGGCTGAGGGAGGCCCGGCAGATGGCTGCTCAGGCCAATCTTATCAAGGATTTGCCCAGAAATAACGAGCCGCTACGGGTGACCGTCGGGCTTGGGCTCATCAGGATGGGCCGCTGGCTGGCGGGCCCGCCCGCCAAGCGACAGGCGGCGAGACGGGTCGCTGCCTAGGTACCCCTATGTCGCGAGAAGCGTGCCGAGTCGCGCCACCGTCCGGCCTCCGGGTAAACCCGAAGAGCGCCGTCCCGGTGCATGCGCAGCTCATGACCCAGATCAGGCACTTCATCTCGACGGGCACCCTCAAGCCGGGCACACAGCTGCCCACGGTCCGCCAGCTCGCCGGCTTCCTTCGGATCAATCCGAGCACGGTGGCCCGCGCGCTGGCGGATCTCGAGCGCGAGGGCTTCATCGAGGGCCACCAGGGCCGCGGCACCTTCGTCACCGGGCGGCCCCCGCGCGAAAGCCGGGCCGCCAGGAGCCTCGAGCGCCTCGTGGGTGAGAGCCTGGAGCGGGCCCGCCGGCTCGGCTTCACCGCGGAGGAGTTCCTGGCCGCCCTCGCCTCGAGTCAACCGGCGGGACGGGCGTCGAAGGCCGTCAGGCACCGGGTCCTCCTCGTGGAATGCAATCACGCCGAGCTCACCCGCTACCGCGACGAGCTCGAAGCCGAGCTGCCCCTGCAGATCGACCGCATGCTCGTCGAGGAGTTCGAGGCCCGGGTGAATCAGGATCCGACGTTCGTCAAGGCGTACCGGGTGGTCATCACCACGTTCTTCCACATTCACGAAGTCCGGCGGGTCATGCCCCCCGATGCGCCGCCCTCGGTGGCCCTCCTCGCGGAGGCGAGCATCAAGACGCTCCTGCGCCTGACGGAGCTGCCCGAAGGCACGACGGTCGGCCTGGTGTGCGCCTCCGCGGCGGGTGGACAGAACCTGCTGCGCTCCGTCCAGTCGGCCGGGCTCATGCACATCACTCCCGTGCTCGCCTCGACCGACGACTCCTGGTCCATCGACCGCATGCTGGAGAAGACGCGCATCGTCGTCTCCAGCGAGCACGCCGTGAAGCAGATCCGCGGGCTCCTGCCTCCCGACGTCGAGCTGGTGGTCGCCGATCGCAGGCTCGACCGTGGGGGGATCGACATGCTCTGTGACCTCCTCGCGCAGATGGACGAGGACGGCCAAGTCCATGCGTGAGGTGGCCGCGACGTTCTGCTAGGCTTGCCCGTGTGAGCGCTCCCGAGTCCGTCTGCGTCTTCGACCTCGATCACACCCTCGTCAATTCCCCCCTCGACCTCCGGGCGGTCGGCCGCGAGATGGAAGTCTTCATCCGCGCGCGCGGCGTCACCGTACCCGAGCGCGAGCTTCGCTGGTCCGGGGCCGAGCTGTTGGGGCTGGTGCGCCAGGACGCCGCCCAGCTCGAGGATGAGCTGATGCAGATCCCCCGGCGCCACGAGCGGGCCGCCATGGCCGAGGCCATCCTCGAGCCCTTCGCGAGGGAAGCCCTCGCCGCCATGAAGCAGCTCGGCTATGCCACGGCCATCTGGACCAACAACGACCGCGTGGTCGCCGACTTCGTGCTGGAGCGCTTCGCTCTCCACGCGCATCTGGACCTCGTCGTCACGCGCGACGAGATGACGGCGCTCAAGCCGCACCCCGACGGCCTCCGCGTCGTGAGAGAGAGATGGCCCGCGGCCGATCGGATCGTGATGGTGGGCGACTCCTGGGTCGACGGCGCGGCCGCCCAGGCCGGGGGCATTCCCTTCATCCGCTATCGCGGCCAGCCCGAAGAGTTCGCCCGGCGCGACATCGCCATCGCCGCCCACATCGCCTCCCTCCTCGACCTGCCCGCCGCGCTGGCCTGAGCCCCCAACCCGCCGCCGTTCGAACTGAAGGGCGAAGCCCTGAGGCGAGGGCTGAGTAAATTGTATACTTCACGACGTGGATCTCTTCGATTCGCCGCCGACGGAAAGGCCGCCCGCCGCGCCCGCCCCCCTCGCCGACCGCATGAGGCCGCGAACCCTGGACGAGGTCGTGGGCCAGGAGCACCTCGTCGGCCCCGGTAAGGTCCTGCGCCGCTCCCTCGAGGACGGAGCCCTGCACTCGATGATCCTCTGGGGACCGCCGGGCACGGGCAAGACCACGCTGGCCTTCCTCATGGCCCAGGTCGCGGGGGCGCGCTTCGTGCCCTTCTCGGCCGTCCTGGCGGGCGTCAAGGAGATACGCCAGGTCGTGGCGGAGGCGGAAGCCGAGCGCGCCCGCGGCGGCCGGCGGACCATTCTCTTCGTGGACGAGATTCATCGCTTCAATCGCGGTCAGCAGGACGCCTTCCTGCCGCACGTGGAGAAGGGCACGCTGATCCTGATCGGGGCGACCACGGAGAATCCCTCCTTCGAGGTGAACGCGGCGCTCCTCTCGCGCTGCCGGGTCTATGTCCTCCGTCCGCTGTCCGAGGCCGACATCGTGCGCATCCTCGAGCGCGCCCTTCACGACGTCCCGCGCGGGCTCGGCGCCAGGAAGGTCTCGGCGGATCCCGACGCCTTGCCCCTCATCGCGCGCCTCTCGGACGGCGATGCGCGCGGCGCCCTCAACATTCTCGAGCTGGCCGTCCAGCTCCAGGGCGGCCGGATCACCGCCGAAGGGATCCGCGAGGCCGTCCAGAAGAAGGCCCTCCTCTACGACAAGTCGGGTGAGGAGCACTACAACCTCATCTCGGCCCTCCACAAGTCGCTGCGCGACTCGGATCCCGACGGCGCCCTCTACTGGCTCGGGCGCATGCTCGAGGCCGGCGAGGATGCCCTGTACATCGCGCGGCGGCTCGTGCGCTTCGCCTCCGAGGACGTGGGCAATGCCGATCCGCAGGCGCTGCGCATCACGCTCGACGCCAAGGAGGCCTATCACTTCCTCGGCTCGCCCGAAGGCGAGCTCGCCCTGGCCCAGGCCACCTGCTACCTGGCGCTGGCCCCGAAATCGAACGCCGTCTACGCCGCCTGGAACGAGGTCGCCCAGGACATCCAGGACAAGCCCGCCGAGCCCGTGCCGCTGCATCTCCGCAACGCGCCCACGGGTCTCATGGCCAACCAGGGCTACGGCAAGGGCTACCAGTACGCTCACGACGCGCCCGAGGCCCGGGTGAATCAGGAGCATCTGCCCGCAGCCCTCAGCGGGCGCGTGTACTACCGGCCCACGGATCGCGGGCTCGAGAAAGAGCTCCGCGCGCGCCTGGAGGCGTGGCGGAGATGGCGGGAGGAGCAGACCCGGCGGTGAGCGAGCGGGCCTGGCTGGCGGCGGTCTGCGCCTCCGAGCTCGGCACGCTTCTGGTCTTCTCGAACTTCTCCGCCCTGCTCCCGCTCCTTCAGCGCGAGTGGGACCTCAGCAACAGTCAGGCCGGGCTCATCGTGTCCTTCTACCAGTTCGGGTACATCGGCGCGGTCATGATCCTGGCCACGCTGACGGACTACATGCCGCCGCGTCGCATCTATCTCTGGAGTGCCTTCTGGATGGCCGCGGCCAGCTTCGCCTTCGCCTTCTGGGCGCAGGGCTTCCTCTCCGCCGTCATCCTGCGCGGCGCCGTCGGCCTGGGATTCGCGGGCACCTACATGCCGGGCATGCGCATGGTCGCCGAGCGCTTCGCCTCGGGGAGACGCGGCTTCGCCATGGGGTGCTACATCGGCACCTTCACCCTCGGGACCTCGCTGTCCCTCCTGCTCACGGGCTGGGCCAATGGGCACTGGGGATGGCGGGCGGCCTTCGCCCTGACCGCGGTGGGCCCTCTCGCGGCCGGTGTGATCGGCTGGCTGATCTTGCCGCGCACGATGGCCGCCGCGCCGCCCGCTCAGAGGCCCCTACCCGCGGAGAAAAGAGTCGAGCGGCTCGGACCAGTCCTTCAGAACCGCGCCGCCCTGCGCCTCATCACCGCTTATGCCGCCCACACCTTCGAGTTGATGGGCATGCGCGGGTGGATCGTGCCCTTCTTCACCGCGAGCCTGATCGCCTCGGGCGCGGAGCTGGTCGAGGCCAATCAGCGCGCGGCGCTCGCCGCCTCCGCCGTCCTGGCCATCGGCGCCCTGCCCCATCCCTTCTCGGGCCTGCTCTCCGATCGCTTCGGCCGGGCCATGCCCATCAGCGCTCTCATGCTGCTCTCCGCATGCTGCTCGTTCGCCATCGGCTGGGCACACGACTGGTCCTTCCCGAGCCTGATCGCCCTCGGGCTTGTCTACGGCATTCTGATCACTTCGGAGTCGGCCATCGTCTCGACGGGGATCGCCGAGGCCGCCGAGCCCGCCTATCTCGGACGGACCATGGCGCTCCAGTCCACCGTCGGCTTCACGGCGGGAGCCCTCTCCCCCTGGGCGGTGGGAGTCGTGCTCGACTGGGCTCCGCGCCTGGGCGTGACCGGCGATGCCAAGTGGACCTGGGCTTTCGGGCTCCTCGGGGCCGTCGCTCTCCTGGGGCCGGCGGCCGTCGGCTTCAAGGAGTTCACCCGGACCCCCCGACGGGTTTAGAGTAGGACGATGGCAAAGAGAAAGCTCCGCGTGGGCGTCATCTTCGGCGGGCAATCCGGCGAGCACGAGGTCTCGCTCGCGGGCGCGGCCTCCGTGCTGGCCGCCATCGATCGCGAGCGATTCGAGGCCGTGCCCATCGGCATCACCCGCGAAGGACGCTGGCTCATGGGCGGAGATCCGCTCCAGGCGCTGTCTCACGACGCGGCCCGCCGCGCGCTTGCCGAGGGCGGGGTCGAGGCCTCCGTGAAGCAGGAGCTGGCCGCGCGCGCGGGAGATGCCACGGGGACGACGGCCCTCGCGCGCATGGAGAGCTCCGAGAGCCTGCCTGCGGGCCTGCGCGAGCGGCTCGACGTGGTCTGGATCATGCTCCACGGTCCGCGCGGGGAGGACGGGACCATTCAAGGCCTGCTCGAGCTGGCGGGCGTGCCGTATGTCGGCGCGGGCGTCCTCGCCTCCGCCGTGGGCATGGACAAGATCGCCATGAAGGACATGTTCCGGGCCCACGGCCTGCCCATCGTCGACTACCTCGTGGTCAAGCGTCACGACTGGCGATCGCGCCCGGCCGAGGTGCAGGGCGCCGTGGCGGACGCCGTCGGCTTTCCCTGCTTCGTCAAGCCGGCGAACCTTGGCTCGAGCGTGGGCATCAGCAAGGTCAAGGCCGCGGAGGAGCTGACGGCCGCCCTCGATCTGGCCGCCCGCCATGACCGCCGCCTCCTCGTGGAGCGCGCCGTCCAGGGACGCGAGGTCGAGGTCGCCGTCCTGGGCAACGACGCGCCGGAAGCTTCCGTTCCCGGCGAGGTCTGCTACGCGGGCGAGTGGTACGACTACGAGACCAAGTACGGCCAGGGGCACACGACCTTCAAGGTGCCGGCGCCCCTCGCTCCCGAGGTGACGGCGCGCGTGCGCGAGCTCGCCATCCGCGCCTTCCAGGCCATCGACGGGGCGGGGCTCGCGCGCGTGGACTTCTTCATCGAGAACGATTCCCACGTCCTCGTCAACGAGATCAATACTCTGCCGGGCTTCACGGCCACCAGCGCCTATCCCAAGCTCTGGGAGGCCTCGGGCATCTCCTACACCGAGCTCATCTCCCGGCTCATTGATCTCGCGCGCGAACGACGCTGAGCCCGGCATGGCTCGCGCCGGCTTCGGCCTCCTGTCCGTTCTCCTCTCGCTCCTCGTCATCGGGCTCCTGGGCGCGGTGGCGCTCAACCACTACTGGAGCGCGACCCCTGATCCGCGTGCCGGCGGCGCCCCCGGCGAGAGCGTGAGCCCCGACCAGTCGGCGCGGCTCGCCGAAGCCCAGGCGCTCTCGAGTCGCGCCATGACGGCCCTCACTCTCTGCGCCCAGACGACAGGGATGGCGGCAGGCATGCCCGGTGGCGCGGGCGGACGTTGCTCGCTGGCCGAGATCGCCTCCGGCGCGGGGGTCGGTCCCAGCGGCGTCACGGCCGACGGTCGCTGGCAGATCAGCTCGGCGGAGATCAGCGCGGGCGGCAGTGGCGCGCTGACCGGACAGGTCTCCATCACCGGCCTTGGCGGCAACGCCGCGGGCTTCTCCGCCTCGCTCTTCGCCACGCCGGGCGGCATGGTGTCACGCTGCGATGTGGGCGGCGCCCCGCCCCCCCCGAGCCCGTCGTCCGGTCGGGGCTGCTGAGGTCGGGACGGCTGAGACCCGTGCGTATCGTCATCGCGGGCGGCGGCACCGGAGGCCACACGAGCGCGGCCCTTGCCGTCGCCGCCATCCTGCGCCGCGGCGGCGACACGGACATCCGCTGGATCGGAAGCCACGACGGCCTGGAGGCAACGCGCGCCCCGGAGGCGGGGCTGATCTTTCATCCCATCGCCACGGGCAAGCTCCGCCGCTACTGGGACCGCCGGAACATCAGCGATCTCCTCCTGAACGTCCCGGCCGGCTTCCTGCAGTCCTGGTTGCTGCTGCGCCGTCTCCATCCCGCCCTTCTCTTTGCCACGGGCGGCTTCGTGTCGGTGCCTCCATCGCTCGCCGCCCGCGCGCTCGGCATTCCCGTCGTCGTTCACGAGCAAACCTCGGTTCCGGGACTCGCCAATCGGCTGACCGGTCGCTGGGCCGAGCGCATCGCCGTGTCCTTCCCGGTCCGCGGCGACGTCTTCCCGCCCGAGCGAGTGGTGCTGACGGGCAATCCCCTGAGACCGACCCTGCGCGACGGGAGCTCCGAGGCCGCCTTCGCGCGGTTCGGCTTCGATCCCGGCTTGCCCCTCGTCTACGTCACGGGGGGCGCCCAGGGCTCGCATCGGATCAACCGAGCGGTCGGCGAGGCTCTCCCCCAGCTCTTGCTCTTCTGCCAGATCCTCCATCAGTGCGGCGACAATCGGGAGACCGGCGATCGTCTCTGGCTCCAGGACAGGGCACTCGCTCTTCCGCCGGCGCTCAAGCCGCGCTTCGCCGTGAGGCCCTGGGTGGGCGAGGAGCTTCGTGATGTCTACGCGGCGGCGGCCCTCTGCATCGGGCGGAGCGGCGCGGGCACCGTCAACGAATGCTGTCAGCTGGGCGTGCCCGCGCTCTTCGTTCCGCTTCCCGGAACGAGCGGCGATGAGCAGACGGCCAACGCACGGCTGGTCGCCGATGCAGGCGGGGCCGTGGTCCTGCCCCAGAGCGAGCTCGAGCCCGAGACCTTGACGGCAGCGGTGCGACGACTTCTCGACGACCGCGAGGCGCTGGCCGCGATGGGAGCTCGGGCCCGCAGCCTGGCCCTCCCCGACGCCGCCGAGCGGCTCGCGCGGCTCATCCTGGAGGTCGCCCGTCCGTGAAGCACGGAACGGAGGCACCGCCGCGCGGGCGCCATGCTGGCTCAGGACGGCCTCGAGGCGCCACGGCGGGCATTGCCATGCTCGGGGGCCAAAGTGGCCGCAGCGGGGCGCGTAGAAGCTCAGAGGAGGGCTAGAGCGACCATGTTGACGGCGGGACTCGGAATCTGGGCGGCGATCACCATCGCGGTGGCGGGCCCCGTGACATCGCCCGAATACCTGCCGGTGCATGTCGCCCAGGCCGAGGGCTACTTCGCCCAGGAAAAGCTCGACATCACGCTCAAGGTGGAGCGCAGCGAAGGCGACGCCGCCCGGGCCCTCGCGCGCGGTCAGGCCGATCTGACCGCCACGTCCATCGACACGGCGTACGGTCAGGGGCACGTCGGGGGCGAGCCGCCTCTCCTCCTCTTCGGTCTCACGGCGGCGCCGCCCGTGGCGATCGTCGTCTCGCCGAGCCACCGCGCGAGCATTCGCTCGCTGGCGGATCTCCGAGGACAGCCGGTGGGGCTGCCGGGAGCGGGCACTCCCGAGCACGCCATGCTCACCTCCGTTCTTTCCCACGCCGGGATCCGGATCCAGCAGGTCCCGGTGCACAGCTATGGTCTTCTCCGCCTCGCCGGCGCCCTCGAGCAGGGACAGGTCGCCGCGGCCGTCCTGGGCGATCCGTGGGTGACGCGACTGGCGGGTGAGGGCGGCGGCGTCCTCGCCGACCTCCGCACGCGCGCAGGGGCGCGGCGCTGGCTGGGCGCCGAGACCGTGCACGCCGCCGTCTTCGTGCGCCCTGACTCGAAGCTGAGCGAGCGAGAGCTGACGGCGGTGGCGCGGGCACTCCTGCGGGCCGTCGCCCGTCTGAGCGAGGGAAGCCCCGAGGCCCTGGCGGCCGCCCTGCCCGGCTCCGTGAAGGGCAGCCCGGAGGATTTCGCGACGCGACTCCAGGGCGCGCGCGGATCCTGGCTGCCACGCGGCCGAGTCACGGAGGAGATGCTCAAGGTCAGCGTGGAGCAGGCACGCGAGCGGGCCCCGCTGCCCGAGACGGTCAAGCTGCCGCTGCTCCGCTGGTATCCCCTCATCCTCGCGGAGCCTCTCCGGAAGGCTCAGGAGCCGTCGCGCAGGTAGCGTGCCGACAAAGAGCAGGGAGGGGCGGGGGGCACTCTCCCCGGAACACGCTGCGGCGCAACCCGCTTCCTCCACTCGTATGGGGCCACGAGATGGAAGTCTGCGGCTTTCGATTTTCCGCAGAAGATATGGTTCCGGGGAGAGTGCCCCCGCCCCTCCCTGCTCCGCTACTCGATGAACAGGTGCGGAGACTAGAGGAGGCCCCAGCGCTGGAGGAGGCGGCGGGTCGTCTCGACGGGGAGGCCGACGACGTTGGTGTAGCAGCCGTCTATACGGTCGATGAGGAGGCTTCCTCGACCCTGAACGGCATAGGCGCCGGCCTTGTCCAGGGGCTCGCCCGTCGCGACGTAGGCCGCGAGATCCTCGTCTGTCGCATTCGTCATGGTCACGCGCGTCACCACGGCCGCGGTCTCCTCGCGGCTCCCGGGCGACTCCACGAGGGCCACGCCGGTGATGACTTCATGGGTGCGGCCGCGAAGAGTCTGCAGCATCCGGAGGGCATCGGGAACATCGGCCGGCTTGCCCAGATATCGCCCGTCGAGCACCACCTCGGTGTCGGCGCCCAGGACCACCGCCGGGCTCGTCTGCTGCTGCGCGACGGCACGGGCCTTGGCGAGGGCCACGGCGATCATGGCGAGGGCGGCGTCGCCGGGTGGGTGCCGCTCGGGGACATGGCTCGGCTGAACCGTGAAAGCGAGACCGAGGCTGGCCAGGAGCTCCTGACGGCGGGGCGAGGCGGAGGCGAGAACGAGCTGCGTGATGCCGCTCAGCTGACGATTAAGGGGTGCTTGTCCGTGATGATGCGCGTGTTCTTGTCGAGCGCCTGGGTGAGGAACTTCGGCAGATTGAAGGAGTGAAGATGCGCCGCCCCATTCCAGTAGCCGAGGCTGTCTGGATTCATCCGCGAGCTGATGAGCCGGTCGATGTCGGCCGCCGTCTGCGCCCGGGGATCGGTGCCCTTGGAGGCCAGGATGAAGCCCCACGGCGTCCCGAAGCACGAGATGAAGCCCTGGTAGGGCGCCACCACGGGGAAGACCTCGCGGAGCGTCCGGTTGACGGCGCCGAAAAAGAAGAGCTCGTTGATCTTGGTCATGCCCGCCTGCATGGTCATCACGCCGTCGTCCGTCAGGCGGTCGCGGATGAGGCCATAGAACTCCGTGGTGAAGAGCAGGCAGGCCGGCCCCTCCTCGAGGGGCTCGGGCAGGTCGACCACGATGAGGTCGAAGCGCTCTCTGGTCTTCTCGAGATACGCTCTGGCGTCCTCGTGGAGCACGCGGGTGCGCGGGTCCTCGAAAGCGCCCTTGTGCATCTCGGGCAGGTGCTTCTTGCACTCTTCCACCACCTCACCGTCGATGTCCACCATGAGGCAGTCGGTGATGGACGGATGCCGCAAAATTTCCCGAACGGTGGCGCCCTCGCCCCCGCCGATGACCATGGCCCGCACCGGCTTGGGGTGGGCGAGGAGACCGGGCTGGACGAGGATCTCGTGATAGATGAACTCGTCGTGCTCGCTGGACTGGATGCGGCCGTCCAGGACCAAGACCTTGCCGTACGAGTGGGTCTCGAAGATCTCCATGAACTGGAACTTGGTCTGGCGCGTGGCGATGGTGCGGGCGATGGCGTGCATGTGGCCTTCGACGGGAGTGGTGGTCTCGAAGAACCACTTGTACTGCGGAGGACCCGCCATCTAGCGGCGGACGACCGGCTTGCCGATGGCGTGGGCCGGCTTGTGGGGCATGGGGACGGAGCTGAGGAAGATGCCGCGCTGGAGCTCGACGACGGAGGCCCGGGCCGCGCCGAGCTCGGCGACGAGGTGATCGGCGGCCGCCTGAGGCTGCAGCACGTCGCCGCAGGAGAACACGTCCACGGCGGCGTAGCGGTACTCCGGCCAGGTGTGGATGGCCAGGTGAGATTCGGCGATGACGACGACACCGCTGATGCCGAACGGATTGAACTCGTGGAACACGACGTCCACGATGGTGGCCTGCGCCGCCTTGGCGGCCTCCACCATCGCCGTCTTCACCGCCTCGAGGCTGTTGATCGCGTCCGCGTCACAGTCGAAGAGCTCGAGAAGCAGGTGTCGCCCCAGTGCTTGCACTCTCTCCCTCCTCTCCGTTCGTCTCTCGCTCGCGAAAAATTCGCAAGTCTGATTTTTCTGAATGTAGGGCCATGTTTTTAGCATTGCAAGGAAAAAATGGTCTTTCCCGGCGGCTCGGCGCGGGCAAATCGCCCGCGACAGGGCCGCTCGGCGCCCGCCCAGCGCCCTCGCCGAGCGCCCGCGGAGCCTCCGGGAGGCCTCGGGAAGCCACTTTTCTCTTGCGTTCCCCTCTCGACTCGCTAACATGAGCCGAGAAAAAGTATCCGACGGCTCACGAGAAGCCGTCGCGCCGTGCACGCGATGAGCGAGGAGGGCGAGGAACGAATGGGCTGGAAACCGGTGACCAAGGCCGCGACAACCTCCGGAAGCGCTGAGGGAACGACTCCGCTCAACGCCTTCGACAACGCGCTCCTGGCTGCGGGTATCGGCAACATCAACCTCGTCAAGGTCTCGAGCATCCTGCCGCCGGAGACGGCCGTGGTGGACCTGCCCCGGCTTCGCCCCGGCGCCCTCGTGCCCACCGCCTACGCCGCCATGACCAGCGAGGTCCCGGGCGAAGTGGTGGCGGCGGCCGTGGGCTGGGCGCGGCCGGCCGATCCCACCAAGAACGGCGTCATCATGGAATTCCACGACAAGGCCACGCGAGAGGAAGCCGAGCGGGCCATCGTGCACATGCTCGCGGAAGCCTTCCGTGTCCGCGGCTGGACCATCCACGAGATGCAGGTCTGCGCCGCGGAGCACCGTGTCGAGCGCACGGGCTGCGCCCTGGCCGCCGTGACGCTCCTCGCCGACGACGACGTCGTCTAGCCGGGTGAGCCGCCGGACGTCGCGGGGCGCGAGCTCCGCCGTCCGAGGTGAGCGTCCCACGTGAAGCCCGCCGACCCGAGGTTCATCGCCTGCCGGGCGCCCCATCCGGACGCTCGAATCGTCCTCTTCGGCATCCCGTTCGAAGGCACCGTGAATCTCCGCACGGGCGCCGATCACGGTCCCCGCGATCTCCGCGTCGCCTCGGATTCCATCGAGACGTACTCCCCCTTCCTCGAGCGTGACCTGGACGATCTCGGCATCGCCGACCTGGGAGACTGCGAGCTGGGAACGGGCAGCCCGCGCGCCCAGCTGGACCGCGCCCGCGACGAGATCCGCGCCTTCTGGCGGCCCCGCCTCCGCCCCGTCATGCTGGGAGGCGACCACACGGCCACGCTTCCGGTGATCGAGGTCCTGGCTCCCGCCATCCCCGAGCTGCGCATCCTCCAGCTCGACGCCCATCCGGACCTGCGCGAGGAGTTCCTGGGGGAGCGCTACAACTATGCCTCGGCCATGGCCCGGGTCATGGACGTGGTGGCGCCGGAGCGCGTCTACCAGGTGGGAATGCGGACAGGCGCCCGCGAGGAATACCGGCGCAAGACGCCGCATCTCTACCCCGCGCACGCCGTCCACCCGGTCGAGGCCGTCCGGAGCCTGCTCCCCGAGCTCCGCCGTCACCCTCTCTACGTCACCATCGACGTGGATGTCCTCGACCCCTCTGAGGCCCCGGGCACCGGCGCCCCTGAGCCCTGTGGGCTCACCGCCTCCGAGCTGATCGCCATCATCCGGTTGCTCGAGCCCTGCCCCATCGTGGGCACCGACCTCATGGAAGTGGCCCAGGCCTTCGACGCCTCGGGCCGGACGGCCATCACGGCCTCCTGGATCCTTCGCGAGGCGATTCTCACGTGGTGGGGCGCATGCTGAGAACGGACAGCAAGGCCCAGTACTCCGCGCCGCGCTACTACGAGATCGCCTTCGACATGAACCGCAAGCAGGAGGTGGATTTTCTCGTCCACTGCTTCCGTCGCTATGCGAAGCGCCCCGTCGCGACCGTGCTGGACATCGCCTGCGGCACCGGCCCGCACTTGATCCGACTGGGGCGACGGGGCTATCGCATGTCCGGCCTCGACCTCTCCCAGGAAAACATCAGCTTTCTCCAGGAGCGGGCCGCCGAGGAGGGTCTGGACGTGGGCCTGCACGTCGCCGACATGACGCGCTTCCGGCTGCCCACGGCCGTGGACGCCGCGATCTGCATGCAGGACTCCCAGGGCCACCTCCTCACCAACGAGGCGCTGCTCGCTCATCTCCGCGCGGTGGCGCGGGCCGTGCGGAAGGGCGGGCTCTACATCTTCGATCGCTACATGTGCTCCTCGTGGACCGATCCCGCGCGGCGCTGGTCCTGGACGCGACGACGCGGGCGGGCCACCGTGCGGGCGACCTTCGAGGCCCTCAAGGACCTGAATCCCGTGACCCAGACCTTCTTCGAGGACATGGAGCTGGAGGCCGAGGAAGACGGTCGACGCCACGTCTACCGCCAGCGTCATGCCTCGCGGATGGTCTTCCCTCAGGAGCTGCGGGCCCTCGTCGAGCTGGCGGGTGGCTTCGAGTTCGTGGAGTGGTTCTACGGCTTCAAGCCGCACCTCAAGCTCGATCGGGCGCACCACCCGCTCCTCATGGTCGTCGTCCTGAGGAAGCGCTAGCGGCCATCCGATGGCCACGCTCAAGCTCACGCGGGGCGCCGAGGCCAGGATCAAGGCCGGCCACCCGTGGATCTACCGCACCCAGATCGCCGATCTCACGGGCAGGTGGAAGGCCGAGGAGGCCGTCGAGATCGTGGACTGGTCCCGCCGCTTCCTCGGCCGCGGCTTTTACAACCCTCGCCCCTCGCTCTGCTGTCGGCTGCTGACCCGCCGCGACGAGCCCGTGGACGCCGGATTCTTCCACCGACGATTGCGGGAGGCCTTCGAATACCGCCGGGAAGCGGGGCTGGCCTCGGACGCCTATCGCCTGGTGTGGAGCGAGGCCGATGGTCTCCCCGGTCTCGTGGTGGATCGGTATGGCGCGGTCAGCGTCGTCCAGTGCCTCACCCTCGGCATGTCGAGGGCCGCCCCGGCCATCGCCGACGGGCTCCATCGCCTCTTTCCCGAGGGCCGCGTCCACCGGTCGGATGACGCGACGGCGGCGCGGCTCGAAGGGTTCGAAGCTCAGCACGACCCCTCGGGCGAGGAGCTCGTCGTGACCGAGGGCGGCTGCCGCTTTGCGGTCACGCCGGGCGCCGGTCACAAGACCGGGCTCTACCTGGACCAGAGCGAGAACCGCGCCCTCTTCGCCCACCACGCGCGAGGCCGCCGGATCCTCGACGGCTTCTGCTATGCGGGCGCCTTCGCCTGCCACGCCCTCACCGGAGGATCCGGGCGGGCGCTTCTCCTCGATTCCTCGGCCGACGCGCTTGCCCTCGCGCGGCGCAACCTCGAGCTCAATGGGCTGAGCGCCCGGGCCGAGATCCGAGAGGGTAATGCCTTCGATCTCCTGCGGGGCCTCGAGGGATCAGGCGAGCGCTTCGGAGCCGTCGTCCTCGATCCCCCGCCCTTCACGCGGCGCAAGGACTCGCTGGCCGCGGCGACGCGTGGCTACAAGGAGATCAACATCCGGGGGCTCCGCCTGCTCGAGCCCGGCGGCGTGCTCGCGACCTTCTCGTGCTCGCACCATGTCACGCCCGCGCTCTTCGAGGAGATGTGCCGGGACGCCGCGGGAGACGCCGGCGTCGCCGTCCGGGTCCTCCAGAGCCTCGGCCAGAGCCGCGATCACCCCGTCCTGCTCACCGTCCCCGAGTCGCGCTACCTCTCAGGCCTCCTCCTTGAACGAATCTCCTAGGCCTCGCGGTAGAAAATTAGGAGGAGGCCGACCAGCATCAGGCAGACGGCCCATATGCGTCCCGGAATGTTGCCTTCGCCGGGCGGGAGTCTGAGCTCGAGCCAGCGTCCCCAGCCGACCAGCATGCCCAGGATTCCCAGCGGCGCGTGGGTCACCTCGATCAGGAACTCCGACTTCAAGTTGAGCGACGCGTGCGAGTGCGTGAGGAGGAGGGCGCCGCCCACGGCACACAGGATGGGGAAGATGAGGGCCGCGCGCGGAGCGCGGATGCGTGCCGTGCGCACCATCCACTCGAAGGTGCCGAAGCCCAGCACGAGCAGGACGAAGACGCGATGCTGCAAGACCTCCGGGTACTGCATGCTCTCCCAGAAGCCGAGAGGGCCGAGCGGCCAGGCCCCGGGGTCGTTGCGCACGAGGAGGAACGCGGCCAGGCCGAAGAAGACGAGCGGCCAGTGTCGCGCCCAGGGGGCCGATCCCGTGCGGTGCAGGACGGCCAGGAGCCCCATGGCGAGCACGAAGAGTCCCGCGAAGTGGTGGTTGTACTCGGACCACGCGCGATCCTCGGCCGTGCGCGGCGCGTTCCGGTCGTCCACGGGCATCTCCTCGATGCGCGGCGACGTGAAGGAGGGCAGGCGCGGCGTGAACACGTCGCCGACCTCGGCGGGGGTGGCGCGGTCGGCGACCACGTCCACGGCCGGAGGCAGCGAGGTCAGGGAAGCGGCGGCGAAGAGCACGGTGATCCCGAGCCCCAGCTCGACCTCGATGAAGCGGCGAAGGCGCACCCACGACACGTCGCTCGCCGCGGGCAGCCGGCGCACCGCGAAGAAGTTGAGGGCGCCCAGGACGAGCAGGAGCCCGAGGATGGCGATCTTGGTCAGCACCATCATCCCGTACGCGGTGCCGATCACGGCATAGGGCCCGTCGACGTAGACGGCGGTGAGCCCGATGCCGCCCGCCACGAGCACGACGACGGCGCCCAAGGCCATGGACGAGAAGCGCTGGAGGAGCACGGGCGGCCACGGTCGGTCGCGCGGGCCCGCCGCCGCCACCGTGAGATGCATGAGCCCGCCCACCCACACGCTGGCCGCGTACTGGTGCACGGCGTCCATCACGAGGAGGAAGCCCTCGTACTGGAGCCGGGCCGCCGCGTGGCTGATGGCGGCCGCGGTGACGGCGAGGAGAATGGTCAGCCCCGCCAAGGTCGCCCACCCCGCGCGTGACTCGGTCCGGCGGCGGAGCCACAGGGCGGCCACGGTCAGCGCGACGCAGTCCAGGACGCGCAGCGCGCTCGACTGGAAATAAGCCGTGTGCAGGATCTCTCCGACGGGCCAGTGCCGGTCGCTCTCGAGGGCGACCTGCTGGACGCCCAGGGCCAGGAGCTGTCCCGCTGCCACGGTGGCGGCGCCGATCGAGATGAGGACGAGGGCGCGGCCGACGAGGCCGGCGAGCTCGGGGCGCTGGCGGGCGGCCGGCCTCAAGACGAGAAGCGCGAAGCAGACCCCGCCGATGGCCGCGGCCTGGCCGCAGAGGGCGAGCCCGCGAAGAATGACGTCGAGAAAGCCGGCCACGGACGCTTAGCGCCGTCCGGGACGGTCGGCCCAGAGCCGGACCAGGACGAAGAGCGGCGTGCCGATGGCCACGGGGAAGAGAAACCAGGCGGCCTGACCGAAGGCGGCCAGCACGATCACGACGTAGATGAAGTCACGATGGGCGAGCGCATCGGCGAGCCTCGCCCCGGCCGAGCGCGGCGCGCCCGGAACGGCCGGCGTCAGCAAGTGAGGCGCCTCCGCCGTCGCCGCCAGCAGCGTGCTCGCGCACGCGACGGTTCCCAGGAGCAGCGGCCAGGCCGCCCCGACCCGCACGCTCCAGCCCAGGGCCATGCAGGAGAAGACGGCGACGTGAACGGCATTGTCGCCCCAGAAGTCGAGGGCCGCCCCGAAGCGCGACTCGTGGAACTTGAGACGCGCCAGCTCGCCGTCGCAGCCGTCCAGGATGGAGTGCAGGAGGAAGAGGGCCGCCCCCGCGAGCTGGAGCGCGGGCTCTCCGGACAGGAAGAACGGCGCCCCGGAGAGCCCGATGCAGAGGCTGACCATGGTCATGAGATTGGGAGTGACGCGGGTGCCCACCAGGCGCCTCGTCACGGCGAGCGAGATCCGCCGCTCCACGTGGCGTGACATGAAGCCCTCGCTGTCCTTGATGAGGCTCTTGAGCAGCCACCGCTCGGCGGCCGGCAAGTCGTCGGCGGACTCCAGCACGAAGCGCCCGCGCGGATCGAGCTCGCCGTCGACCTTGCCGAAGGAGATCCGGAGGGCCGTCACGAGCTCGACGGCGCTCCCGGCGGCCCGCGCCGCCTCGAACACGTCGCTCGTGCGCTCGCTCTCCACGACCACGGTGTCGGCGGAATCGACCCAGAGCGTGTCGGGCGTCAGCGGCATCTCCGCGAGACGCCGCAGCCATGACGGCTGGGGGATGACGTTGGCGGGCAGGAGAATGATCCGATGCCGTCCCGACGTGACGACGCCCTCGGCCCAGGCCGCTCCCGGCTCCGCGACGCGCACGTCACGGATCCCCGCCCGCGCCGCCGCGAGCACGGCCCGGCGGCGGAGCGACAGGCCGACGAGGACGGCATCCGGCCCGGGGCCGGGCCCCGCTCCAGGCCCGGCGGGGACGATGATGAGCGACGCGCTCACGCTCGACCTCCCACGGCCGTGGCCTCGCAGGCCAGGGGTTCGCCGCCCCGCTCGCTCGACTGCCGGGCGAGCGCCACGATCTCCACGCAGAGCTCCGCCTCCGCGAGATTGCCCGCAACCTTTCCGACCGCCATGCACGCCAGGAAATCGTCGGCGACCTGGTGGAACCATTCCGGATGGTGCGAGCCGTCGGAGAGAGCGGGGGGGCAGGTGAAGCGCCTCTCGACGCCGCCGCGGCTCAGCACGACGGTGTCGCCCATCAGCTCGATGCGGCCCTCCGTCCCTTCGAGCTCCACGCGGTTCCCGCGCTCGTCGGCCGCCCAGGTCAGCAGAATGTCCACGGTCGCCTCGGGGAAGGCGAGCCGCACGGCCGCCGTGTCCTCCACGGCGAAGGCGGCGTGGCGGCGCGTCTCGAGCCGCGCCGCCACCGTCAGGGGACGTGCGCCCATCCAGGCAGGCACGATGTACGCGACGTGCCAGCCGTGATCGGTCAGCACACCGCCTCCCGACACCGCCGGGTCCACGCGCCAGTTCTGCTCCCGGCCGTCTCCGGCCACGGCCGGGCGCGTGCGGAGCGTCTCCCAGAGAATGCTGCGCAGGGGGCCGATCTCGCCATCTCTCACCAGCTCGGTGGCGCGCCGGATCATGGGCGCGTGGTGCCAGTTGTGGACCGCGAACAGCACTCGGCCCGCCCTCGATGACGCTCCCGCCACCGCCCTGAGCTCCTCTCGGGAGGACACGAGCGGCTTCTCGCACAGCACGTGAAGCCCGCGGTCGACGGCGCGCTCGATGAGGGGGGCATGGCTCGAGGGCGGCGTGCAGATATCGACGAAGTCGAGCGGCTCGCCCTCCAGGAGCTCGTCGGGAGAATCGTACCAGCGCGCCTCGGGCAGGAGGCGCTGGCATTCGGCCCGCTGCCCCGGGCGGGCGTCCGCCGCGGCCGCGATCAGGACGTCGGGACGGTCGAGCCAGCCGGGCAGGTGCCCGTGGATGGCGACGTTGCCGAGACCGATGATCCCGCCGCGCCGCATCCTACTGGAGATTGTGCTCGCGGCCGACGGCCTCCAGGGCTTCGTCGAGGATCGCGAGCCCGGCCAGAGCGGTCTCTTCGCTGATCATGAGGGGCGGGTTGATGCGCACGGTGGCCGAGTAGGTCATGGCCGCCAGCCCGCGACGCAGGCACTCCTGGTAGAGGGCCTGGGTGACGTCCTTGCCGAGTGGCTCCTTGGTCCGGCGATCCTTCACGAGCTCGATGCCGAGCAGGAGGCCGCGGCCCCGGACCTCCCCCACCACGCGGTGCTTCTCCTTCAGGGCCTCGAGCCGCTTGAGCATGACGGCGCCGACCCGGTCCGCGTTCTTGACGAGGTTCTCTTTCAGGATGATCTCGAGAGAGGCGAGCCCCGCCGCCGCGGCGAGCGGATTGCCGCCGTAGCTCGACGAGGACGCGCTCGGGTTCGACCAGGGCTTCTTGCTCGTCAGCTCCTCCGTCGAGACCACGGCGGAGAGAGGAAAGCCTCCGCCCACGCCCTTGCCCACCGTCATGATGTCGGGCACGACCTGATCGTGGTCGGAGCCCCACATCGAGCCCGTCCGGCCGATGCCCGTGATCATCTCGTCGCAGAGCAGGAGCGCCCCCGCTTCCTTGGCGATCTGCTGGACGGCGCGGAGGAAGCCCTCGGGCGGGACGATGTTGCCGGCGGTGCCCTGGACGGGCTCGACGATGATGGCGGCGATCTCGCCGCCCGTCTGGTGACGGATGACGTCGCGGACATAGTCGGCGCAGGCGATGCCGCAGTCGGGATATGTCAAACGGAGCGGGCAGCGATAGCAGTCCGCGTACGGCGTCAGGTACTGGCCCGGGAGAAACGGCCCCAGGTGATGCTTGAAGTCGCTGCCGAGCAGGCCGAGCACCCCGCCCGTCTTGCCGTGAAAGCCGCCCCAGAAGCCGATGACCTCGCGCTTGCCCGTGGCCGCCTTGGCGAGTCGGAGCGCGGCCTCCACGGCCTCCGCGCCCCCCGAGAACATCTGGATGCGCGTGAGCCCTTCCGGGGTCAGGGACGCGAGCATCTCGAGGAAGCGCGTCCTCGTCTCCGTGGTGAAGCTGCCGAAGGTGAGCTTCTCCACCTGCCGCTTGAGCGCCTCGACGTAGTGCGGGTGGCAGTGGCCGACCGAGCCGATGGTGATGCCCGCGATGAAATCGATGTACTCCTGCCCGTCCTCGTCGATGAGCGTCGAGCCCTGCCCGCGCGCCATGGCCAGGCCCGCGTAGAGGGCGAAGCCCTGCATGCCGGCGGCGGCCACGCGGCGCTCGCGCTCGACGATGGCCCGGGAGCGCGGGCCGGGCTCGCGGCGTTCTGTCATGGCGCGGACTCCCGGAAGCGCGCGGCGAGATACGCGCCGATGGTCGGCCCGGCCTCGTCGCGGAAGAGGGCAAAGCTCGGCCAGGCGTTCAGGTCGATGAGGACCAGCCCGCCCGGTGTCACGATGCAGTCGCCGCCGTAGATCTCGAGGCCGAGGGCTTCCGCGGCCCGGCACACCAGCCGCGCCAGGGCGGCCTCGTCGAAGCGGTGACCGGCGAGCCGCTGCCCCTTGTGGTAGAACCAGCGGAACCACGGCGGGGCGTCGGCGGGCGCGTCCGGGCGGCCGATGCCGTAGAACTTGACGAGGTCACCGTCGACGTGGGGCTGGATGACCGCGCGCGGGATGCCGCGCCCGGCCATCCCCTCGAGGGCCCGCGCGATCGCCGCTTGACCCTCCGCGAATATCACGTCGCCGTCCTGGGTATTGTGCACGTCACCCCGCTTGACCCACACGGGCACGGGCGCCGTCGCGGCCTCTCCCGAGGTCGCCACCGACCGGCTCTCGATGAAGGGGACGGAGGCCCTGGCGAAGCGCGCGATCATCCGCTCGCGGTACGTGTCGAGGACGGCGGAGGGCCGATTGACCGCGACGATGCCGTCCCGCTCCCACGAGGCGAGCTCGCGCAGCACGGGCAGCCGCTCGCACATGAGGAAGATGGCGCGTGGGCGCGCGTGACCGGAGGCCCGGGCGAGCTCGTCTGGATCGCGGAGCTCGACCTGGAAGCCTCTCGCCTCCAGGCTCTTGGCGGCCAGGCGCAGGATCTCCGCGTCGTCGCTCTCGCGGCCCGGCGAGTGCGCCTCTTCCCGGAAGACGCCCCAGCAGTAAGGATCGCCCACGCGCGACCGCCTCCTATCGGCTCACGAGGGACGGGCGGCCAGCGACTCGGCCAGCGCCACGTCCTCGGCTCGGTCCACGTCCACCACGGTCTCGATCGTCTCGCCGTACATGGGCTCGCCTTCCTTGATCAGCCAGCCCAGGTAGTCTCGCAGCCGCGCGCAGGGCGCCCCGGGCGCGAGCCGCCGGGCCCGCGCGGACACCAGGTACATGCCCGCCGTCACGAGCGCGGGCGCGGGGATCCCCAGCGCGGTGATGCGACCGCGGCCGTCTATCCTTGCCCCGAGGGGCTTCTCGTCGGCCACGAGCGGGGTCAGCCCGAGCACCGTCGTCTCCTCGGGGCGCCGCCGCGCGGCCTCGACGAATCCGGCGAAGTCCGCGGGACGGCACCACGCATCCACCGTGGAGATCAGCATGCGACCGGCGGCGGGGCCGCCCGCCACGATCGCGAAGCTCTCGAGGGAGGAGGCGGTGGTCTTGACCGTCCAGTCGAGGGTGATGTCCGGGAAACGACCACTCGCCCACTCCACGCAGTCACGCTCGCGCTCGTTGACGATGATGGAGATGCGGGCGATGCCGGCCGCGGCGAAGTTTCGGATGACCGACTCGAGGAGCGGCACCCCGGCCACGCGCACCATGGGCTTGGGCACCGGGAATCCCGCCTCACGCAGGCGACTGCCCTCGCCGGCGGCGATGATGCCGCCCACAAGCGGCGGCGCGGATGTCACGGTAGCAGTCCCTCCAGCTCGCGCAGTGAACGGATCACGCGATCGCCCGGACAGCACGGCAGCCCCTGGCGGGCCGGATCCGGGGTCAGCCATACGTGCCGCATGCCTGCCGCCCGGGCCCCGGCCATGTCGCGCGCCAGGGAGTCGCCGACGAAAACCGTATCGGCAGGCTCTATCCCCAGCTCGTGCACAGCCTGGAAAAAAATGCGCGGGTCGGGCTTGCTCAGCCCCACCCGTGCGGAGTCCACGATGACGCTGAAAAGCCGCGTCAATTCAGCATTATCGCATACCGTCGAGAGATTGCCATAGAAGTTGGAGACGATGCCGAGGCGGTAGCGCTCGGAGAAGCGCTCGAGCAGCGGTCGGTTGGCCTCGATCGCCGCCAGAGCCTCGGTGAGGAACCGGCCGGCCACGCGACCGGCGATCATCGGATCGCCCGGCCGGAGCGCTTTGGCGACCCCGCCCGCGACCTGGTGGACGGTATCGTGAAAGGACAGCGTCTCGGAAACCGTTCCCACGAGGGCATCATCGGCGGCGTAGAAAACGGGATCAAAGCGATCGGGGGATACGCCCGCGCCTTCTTCGGCGAAGAGCCGGGCGAAGCGCTCCTTCCACGCCAGCCCGTCGGCATCGAGCGTGCCGCCGAAATCGAAGAGCAGCGCGGCGTTCGTGGCCGAGCTAGCCCGCGGCAACTCGCTCGACCCAGCCGGGAACGGAGGCCAGGGCCTCGTCGAGGCGCGAGGCATCCGTGCCGCCACCCTGAGCGAGATCCGGGCGCCCACCGCCCTTGCCGCCCACCATGGGCGCCACCTCTTGCACGAGCTTGCCCGCCGCGAAGCGCTTGGTCAGGTCCTTCGACACGGAGGCCACGAGGGAGACCTTGCCGTCCACCGAGGAACCGAGACAGATCACGCCCGAGCTCATGCGCTCGCGCAGGGTGTCGACCACCGAGCGCAGCCCCTCGGCGTCGAGGCCGTCCAGGCGCGCGGCGAGCACGGGCACGCCGGCGACCACGCGGGCCGAGGTCGCCAGCTCCTGGGCGCGGCCCTTGGCGAGGCGCGCCTCGAGCTGCTGGAGCTGTTTCTCTAGCTGCTTCTGCTCGTCGAGGAGCTTCTGGAGACGGCGGGGCAGCTCGAGCGGGGGGATCTTCAGAAGCCCCGCCGATTCGCGCAGGGCCTGCTCCTCGCGCCCCACGTGACGGAGCGCCGCATCCCCCGTGACCGCCTCGACGCGCCTCACCCCCGAGGCGACGGCGCCCTCGGAGACGACCTTGAAGAGCCCGATCTGCCCGGTCGCCTCCAGATGCGTGCCGCCGCACAGCTCGGTCGAGAAGTCGCCGATCCTGATGACACGCACCCGATCGCCGTACTTCTCCCCGAACAACGCCATGGCCCCGCTCTTGAGGGCCTCCGGGAGATCCATCTCGGCCGGCGTGACCACGATGTTGGCCTGGACGTTCTCGTTGACCAGGTCCTCGACCTTCTCGACCTCGCTGTCCTTCACGGCCGCGCCGTGGGAGAAATCGAACCGGAGATGATCGGGCGCGACGAGCGAGCCCGCCTGCGCCACGTGAGTGCCCAGAATCTTCCGCAGGGCAGCGTGCAGCAGGTGCGTGCCCGTGTGGTGCAGCTTGAGGCCCTGACGCCGTCGCGACTCCACGCTGACTGCCACTTCCTCGTTCTCGCGGAGCCGGCCCTGGGTGACGCGCACGCGGTGGACGATGAGCTGACTGCCCCGGTAGTACGTGTCTTCGATCGTGCCCTGCCCGTCGCGTCCCACGATGGTTCCCGTGTCGCCCATCTGGCCGCCCGACTCGGCATAGGCAGGCGTGCGATCGAGGATGATCTCGACGGTCTGGCCCTGCCCCGCCTCGCCAAGCCGGCGGCCTTCTTCCACCATTGCCAAGACGCGCGCGGGCGAGGCGAGCTCGCTATAGCCGAGGAACTGCGGCTTGGGGAGCTGGGTGGAGAGCTGGCGGTAGACCTCGACTGACCCGTCCGCGTCGTGCGTGGTGCCGAAGGACGCGCCGGCCCTGGCGCGCTCGCGCTGGGCTTCCATCTCGGCCTCGAACTGCTGGAGCGCTTCTGGAGGCACCGACCAGCCCGCGTCCTGAAAGACCTCCTGGGCGAGATCCGTGGGGAAGCCGTGGGTGTCGTAGAGCGTGAACAGGAATTTGCCGTCGACGACTTTCCGCCTGTCGCCGCCGTGGCTGTCGAGGTACTCGCGGATCTTGGCCATGCCGAGATCGAGCGTCTCCGCGAAGCGCTCCTCTTCCTGCCTGACCACGTCGATCACGCGCCCGTGAGATTCGACGATCTCCGGATAGGCGGCGCCCATGATCTCCACGACGGTCTTGGTCACGTCCCAGAGGAACGGCTCGGCCAGGCCGAGCATGCGGCCGTGACGCATGGCCCGGCGCATGATCCGCCGCAGGACATAGCCGCGCCACTCGTTGGACGGGGTGACGCCGTCCGTGATGAGAAACGTCGCCGTCCGCGAGTGATCGGCGATCACCTGCATCGACACGTCGTGCTCGATGCTGGCTCCGTAGGTGATCTTCGAGAGACGCTCGACGTGGCCGATGAGCGGCCGAAACAGGTCGGTGTCGTAGTCCGACATCTTGCCCTGCATGATGGCCGCGAGGCGCTCCAGCCCCATGCCCGTGTCGATCGAAGGCTTGGGCAGCGGCGTCATCTTGCCCGAGGCGTCCCGATTGAACTGCATGAAGACGAGGTTCCAGATCTCGAGCCACCGGTCGCATTCGCAGGCGGGCCCGAGACATTTCCCTCCCGCCTGCTCCTCGGCGCAGGGAAGATGGTCACCCTGGTGGAAGTGCATCTCCGAGCAGGGCCCGCAGGGGCCGGTGTCGCCCATGGCCCAGAAATTGTCCTTCTCTCCGAGGCGCAGGATGCGATCGTCGCTCAGCCCGGCGATGCTCTTCCAGAGCTGGAACGCGTCGTCGTCATCGGTGAAGACGGTCGCCTTGAGGCGCTCCTTGGGCAGTCCCCACTTCTCGGTGAGGAGGTCCCAGCAGTACTCGATCGCCTCCTTCTTGAAGTAGTCCCCGAAGGAGAAGTTGCCGAGCATCTCGAAGAAGGTGTGATGCCGGGCGGTGCGGCCCACGTTCTCGAGGTCGTTGTGCTTGCCCCCCGCCCGCACGCACTTCTGAGCGGACACGGCCCGGCGATAGTCCCGCTTCTCCTCGCCGAGGAACACACCCTTGAACTGGTTCATGCCCGCGTTGGTGAAGAGCAGGGTGGGGTCGTCGCCGGGCACGAGCGGGGAGGAGCGCACGATCGTGTGCCCCCGCTCGCGGAAGTAGTCGAGGAAGCTCTGGCGCAGCTCGGTGCCCGTCATGGTCATGACGACATTATACCGGGGGTCAGTCGGCGGGGGCGTCCCCGTCGGGCCGCGCGCCCGTGAGCGTGGCAACCGTTCGCATGACCATGCCGGGCGGGTAGCCGCGCCGCAGGAGATAGTCGCGCAGACGCGGCGCCGCGCGCTCGCGGGCCGCGCGGAGCAGGGCGGGCAGCCGGCGGCGGCCGGCCTCGAGGCAGCGCTCGGCCTCGGCGACCTCGACGAAGGCGGCCTCGACGGCCAGACCCGCCACGGCGCGCGGGATGCCCTTCTGGCCCAGCTCCTGGCGGAGGCGACGGCTGCCCACCTGCCGGCCGCGGGCTCGCGTTTCCGCCCAGAAGCGCGCGAAGGCTTCGTCGTCGACGTAGCCGCGGGTCTGGAGCTCGTCCACCACGCCGCGGGCGATCTCCGCCGACGCCCCCCGACGCCGGAGCCGCCGGATCAGCTCGCGCGCGCTCCAGGCCTTCATGGCCAGAAGCTCGAAGGCCGCCAGCTTGGCGGCCTTCGCGTCCAGCTCCCGGGGCTCTCGAGGCGCGCGCGCGCCGCGGCCTCGCGGCGGCATCAGCCCTTCTTGAAGATACCCGGGCGGGTGACCGAGGGGGCGCCGACGAACCCGGCGTTGGAGGAATCCCAGGTCATCTCGCCGGTGGAGAAGATGCCCTTAACCTTGAGGTCGAAGTCGTCCGGGTTGGTGGCGGCGTCGCGCGCCGTCTCGTACGTCACCAGCTCCTCGCGATAGAGGCCGAGGAGGGACTGGTCGAAGGTCTGCATGCCGTACTGGGCCTGCCCGGCCGCGATGACTGTGGGGATCTGCGCCGTCTTGACCTTTTCACGGATGGACTCCCGGACGAGCCCCGTCATGATCATGACCTCGACGGCGGGCACGCGTCCCTTGCCGTCGGCGCGCACGACGAGGCGCTGGGAGACCACGCCCTGGATGACCGCGGAGAGCTGGGCCCGGATCTGGTCCTCCTGGTGGGGCGGGAAGATGGAGATGATGCGGTTGATGGTCTCCGTCGCGTTCAAGGTGTGGAGGGTCGAGAGCACGAGGTGGCCCGTCTCCGCGGCGTGCAGGGCCACTTCCATGGTCTCCGCGTCGCGCATCTCACCGACCAGGATGATGTCCGGGTCCTGACGGAGGGCGGCGCGCAGGGCCTGGGCGAAGCTCGTGGAGTCCTGCCCGATCTCGCGCTGGCT
>QHSC01000018.1 GCA_003220345.1 Candidatus Rokuibacteriota bacterium
GTCCGCGCCATAGCCGGGCCAGTTGGTGCACTTGACCCGCATGCCGTGGGGAAAGCCGGCGGCCGCGAGCATCTTCCTGGCCAGCGCGGGGTCGTGCTGGAGCCACCGTGCGCCGTCGCCCAGCTCGCGCGTGGGCAGCTTCCATTCCCGCATGGGCGCGGGCACCGGTCCCGGATCCTCCCATCCCTGCCCCTCGAGGTGCTGGGCCACCCACTTCTTTCGATCGATGGCAAGGGAGAAGGCCTGACGAACGCGGGGGTCGCTCCACGGCGCCTTGTCGGTCCGAAAAGCGAGCGTCCGGTTGGCGAGCCAGTCCCAGACCACGACGGGATAGGCGGGATTCGACCGCTTGAACGAGCCGACATCAGCACGGGGAACGCGCGCGTCATGGAACGGAACGTCCACCTGCCCCGCGCGATAGAGGGAGAGCTGCGTCGCGCGGTCGTGTACGAACAGCCATTCCACGCGGTCGAGATAGGGCAGCCCCTTGGCGTAGTACCTCGGGTTGCGGGCGAAGACGGCCTTGAGGCCCGGCTCGTATCGCTCCAGGACGAAGGGCCCACACCCGAGCAACGACTCCGCGCTCTTGAAGTCGCCCATCCTGTCCTCGATCTCGGGCGGCAGGATGCAGCTCCACGGCTCGGCCTGATTGTGGAGAAACGGCGCGAAGGCCTCGGCGAGCGTCACCCGCACCGTGTGGGGGTCGGGCGTCTCGATCCCCTCCACCCGGCCGAGCAGGTGCGCGTACGGCGACTTCCGGAGCGCCCGCTCCATGGAGTACTTGACGTCGGAGGCGACGAGCTCGCGGCCATTGACGGGAGGCCTGGCCTCCCAGCGCACCCCCTTGCGCAGGGTGATCGTGTAGACGCGTCCGTCCTTGGAGACGGCGGCCCTGGTCGCGAGGTCAGGCACCAGCGTGAAGTCCGAAGGGCCGTACGAGGCGCCGTTGACGAACTTGAAGAGCGTCCGGCGCACGAACGAGGACATGAGCTGCGTCTGGTAAGCCACGGTGGCCTGGGGGTCGAAGGTCGGCGGCTCGACGCCGATGTGCTTGAGGGAGCCGCCGCGCCTCGGGCGCATGTGCCCGATCGCTGCCGCCGGAGGAAGAAGGGTGGCGGCGGCCGCGGCGCCTCCCACGAGCTTGAGAAGATCTCGTCGCTCGACGAGCCTGGCGGCACCTTGGTCCATGACAACCTCTCGAGAGGATCGTGAACGGTCGCGGACCGCGGCAGTATAGCAGGTCCCCGCGGGACCTCCCCTTCCCCTCGTCTAAGCGGTAATGGGCTCGCGATGATTGAGCAAGCGGAGGACCCAGCTATGGCCGCCCGCCTCGAGAACAGAGAGTCCGGCGTAGTCCTGCCCCAGCATCAGGATGCGATCGAGAGGGAGGCCGAGGGCCCGGCAGAGCACGATGCGGTTCGGCCCGCCGTGCGCGACCACCAGCACTCGCTCCCCCGCGTGGCGGGCGACGATCGCCTCGAAGGCAGGCCACACGCGCGCCTCCACATCCGGCAGGCTCTCGCCTTCGGGAAACTGGAAGCGACCGATGTCGGCCATCCACGCGTCGAAGGCGCCGGGCTCGCGCGCCCGGATCTCCTCGGCCGTGAGGCCCTCCCAGCGCCCCATGGAGAACTCGCGCAGGGCGGGCAGGGGCTCCGCGGCGATCCCGTGCGGCGCGCAGACGATCTCCGCCGTGCGACGGGTTCGCACGAGGTCGCTCGAGTACGCGGCGGCCAGGGGCGCGCGGGTGAGACGTCGGGCGAGCGCGGCCGCTTCCGCCTCGCCGCGCGGAGACAGCGGCACGTCGAGGTGCCCGATGAAACGGCGGCTCTCCGATCCGAGCACGCTGCCGTGACGGGCAAGATAGACGGTGGTCCGCTCCCGTCTCACGTGCGATGGTCGGACGGCTTGCCTGCCGAGGCCGTGATCACCCTGAACGATCCCGCCTGCAGCAGCAGAGCGGCCGCGATGGCCGCGCCGAAGGCGGGAGCGAGCCCGACCTGCACGATGAGCAAGCCGAGGACGAAGAAGAACGCCGCGAAGGAAAAGAGGCCGAAGAGCAGGCCTCTCAGCACCTGCACGGCCGGCCCCGGTCCCTGCAGCTCATGGGCGAAGACGGTCAGGATGGAGGCGTAGACGGGAAAGGTGGCGAGCAGCCCGCTCAACCGAGGGCCCAGGATGGGCGCAAAGCCGGTGAGGAGCAGCACGATGGCCGTGGTGATCACCATCCGGGCCGGAATATCCCAGCTCGGCAGCGGCGTGGCGCGGCGGGCATCCTCGCCCTTCGGCATCAGTCGGATGACGATGCCCAGAACGAAGATGGTCACGGGGAAGAGCCAGATGAGCGCGAGGCTGAACCCCTGGAAGGCCACCGCGGTCACTCCGAACACGCCGATGCCGACGAGGAAGGCAAGCGGCCACGGCACACGGAAGGCAAGGCGGCCATAGCCGAGACAGAATCCGGCCTGGGCGATCGTCCCCACCATGGAGCCAACGGCGGCGGCCGCGGCGAAGGCCGCGCCATGATCGACCACGAGGAAGAACGCGACGGGGCCCGACGTGAGCGGGAGCCCGACGATCCAGCCGCTCACGCCCTGTCCCCATCGGCGCCCGGCCAGGCTCGTCGCCCCGATGAGGGCGGGTGTGACCACGAGCTTGAGGACCAAGCTCTCTCCCGGAGTCATGGAATCAGGCGGACATGCATTAGGGCGGCGGCGGCCACGAGGGTGGCGAGCTCGGCGATCTCCACGGAAGAGCCGAGGGCGTCGCCCGTGAGGCCGCCCAGGCGAGAGGCGAAAAAGACGGCCCAGAGCAGGACGCCGCCGAGAGAGAGGCTCAGCAAGAGCGCGCTCCACGGACCGAGGAGCCATCCCGCGAGCGCCCAGAGGCAGGCGAGGTACGCGGGCGCGGCCCAGCGCGACAATCCCGCCTGGAACAGAGCGCCCGCTCCCTGCCCGGGCGTGGCCGCGGGAAAGAGCGGCGCGATCAGAAGCGGCGCGAGCCGGCCGATGCCGGGCGCGATGAGGAGCACCGCCGCGCGTCCCGGCGAGGACAGGGCATCGATGGCGCCCGCCGAGATCAGCAGATGCAGGACGAGCCCGGCGGCGCCGAAGACCCCCAGCCGGCTATCGCGCATGATGGCGAGGCGGTCGGCCGCATCGATTCCCGCCAGACCGTCCAGTGCGTCGGCGAGCCCGTCGAGATGGATGCCGCCGGTCAGGACCTTCCAGAGGGCGAGCAGGAGAACCCCTGCCAGGAGTGGGGGAAAGGCGAAGGAGCAGGCGCGATCGGCGCCGACGAGGAGCGCGCCCAGAGCCAGCCCGACGGGGGGGAACCACCAGGCGGCGCGCCCGAAAGCTCCGGGTCCGGAGGCTTCGCGCCCCGGCACCGGCACGACGGTCAGGAACCTGATCGCCAGTATCAGGTGCGCCAAGCGATGCGGGCCGTCAGACGGGAAGGACCGGGTTCCGGCGCGCCGGAAATTCGAGCTGCTTGGAGGCCGCGTAGTCGAGCCGCTTCATCAGCTCGCCACGCAGCTCCGAGCCGGCGATGATCCCGTCCACCAGCATTTCCGAGGCGAGCTTGTAGATGTCCACGTCTTTCACGTACTCGTTGCGCTTCCCCTGGACGTAGGCCGCACGCTCGCTCTCCGGCAGCTCCATGATCTTGTTGTAGTAGACGGCGTTGACGGCGGGTTCCGGGCCCATGATCGCCACCTGCCCTTGGGGCAGCGACAGGGCGGCGTCCGGCTCGAAGGCGGGGCCGCACATGGCGTAGAGCCCGGCGCCATAGCACTTCCGCACGACCACGGAGATCTTGGGGACGGTCGCCTGCGAGGTGGCGAAGACCATCTTGGCCCCGTGGCGGATGATCCCGGCCCGTTCGACCTTGCTGCCGACCATGAAGCCCGACACGTCGGCGAGGTAGACGAGGGGGATGTTGAAGGCGTTGCAGAGCCAGATGAATCGCGCCGCCTTGTCCGCGGAGTCGACCATGAGCACTCCGCCCTTGACCTTCGGCTGGTTGGCCACGATGCCGACGGCGCGCCCGCCCAGGCGAGCGAAGCCGGTGATGATCTCCTGCGCGAAGAGCCGCTTGATCTCGAAGAACGAGCCCGCGTCCACCACGTGCCCGATGACCTCGTACATGTCGAACCACTTGCGCTGGTCGTAGGGAACGATCTCCTCGATCGAGCGGCCGGGAGCAGCCGGCCGGGCCTCCGCGGCTCCCGGGCGCTCCCGATAGGACTGCGGCATGAAGGCGAGATACCGCTTGGCGAGCTCGATGGCCTCCTCATCGGAGCCGGCGAGAATGTCGCCGCACCCCGACACGGAACAGTGCATGCGCGCCCCGCCCAGTTCTTCGAGCGTGGTCTTCTCCCCGATGGCCATCTCGACCATTCGGGGAGAGCCGACGTAGAGGCTCGCCTTGCCGTCCACCATGATGACGCAGTCGGTGAGGGCGGGCAGGTACGCGGAGCCCGCGGGCGAGGGGCCGAAGAGTATGCACACTTGCGGGACCACGCCGGAAAGCTGGACCTCGTTGTAGAAGATGCGGCCCGCGTGGTAGCGGCCCGGGAAGATCTTGATCTGCTCCGAGATGCGCCCGCCCGCCGCATCCACGAGGTACAGGAGGGGGAGCTGCAGACGCTGCGCCCGCTCCTGGATGCGGACGATCTTCTGCACGGTCTTCTCGCCCCACGAGCCCGCCTTGACCGTGTAGTCGTTGGCCATGATGCACACGGCCCGGCCGTCGACAGAACCCACACCCGTGACGACGCCGTCGGCCGGCGTCTCGGGGTCCTGGCTGCGCGCGAAGAGAAAATCTTCCTGGAACTCGGAGCCGGGGTCGAGGAGGAGCTTCAGGCGGTCGCGGACGAAGAGCTTGCCTTCCTCCTTGAGCTTGTCCCGGTGCCTGAGGTTGCCCTGCTCGATGCGCGCGCGCTCGCGGAAGTAGCCCGCTTCCCCCGTCCGCTCCTCATCCGGACGGCCTTCACTCATGGTGGCGGGCCGCGCCCTTCACTTCCCTGCCGGAACGGGCGAGATCGGATCGGCCCACAAGATGATGATGAGCACGCCCGTGCCGTGGCGAGGGCCACCCACCACGGCGGGCGCTCCCGGCGCCGCGACGATATTGGAGGTCATCACGGGCTTTTCCCCGTTCAGGAGCCGCACCTTCATGCGGACAGACTTGCCCTGGAGGTCCTGCGGCGCCACTTCGAGCCAGCGATCGCCCGCGGCGGGCAGCCGCTTCGAGGCGCCGAACTCGACATCGACCTGGTGGTGGTCGAGCGGGGCATAGTCGCTGTAGCGGAAAAGCTTGCGCAGCCGCGGGAGGATCTGCTTGAGGCGCTCGTCCATCTGCGCGTCGGCGGGCCCGCTCGTGCCCGCGGGGGCGAGATTCTGCTTGCCCGCCGGAGCTGCCGGAGCTCCGGGAGGCGGCTGAGTCGGGTTCGAGGCCAGGAGGACGCGCACCTCGAAGTGCACGGTGCCTTTGGCTGGGGTGACGGCGGGGGCGGGAGCTGTCGCCGGGGGCGGCGGGGTCTGCGCCGCCGTCGGGACGGCGAGGCCTGTCGCGCCGAGGAAGGTGGCCAGGCACAGGAGCACGGCGAGCATGGGCCCCAGCACGGTTCGCAGGCGCTTGCGCGCGTTGTGAAGCCTCGACATCACGGTACCGATCGGGCAGTTGAGCACGGACGCGATCTCGCGGTACGACAGTCCCTCGACGTCACTCAGCATGATAATGGCTCGCGCGTTGGGCGGCAAGGCATCGAGCGCTTGGCTGATGCGCGCCCTGCGCTGGGCGCCTTCGGTCACCTCGTCGGGACCCACTCCGGGATCGGCGGCCGTGCGCTCCCATTCCTCCTCCGGCACCGGTTGATTGCCGAAGGCGCGCGCCTGAGCCCCGCGCGATCGGAGCCGATCGGTCGCCACGTTCATGGCGATGCGAAACAGCCAGGTATAGAAGGCCGACTGGCCACGAAAGGATCCCAGCGATTGAAAGGCCCGCACGAAGGCGTCCTGAGCGCAATCCCATGCCTCCTCGCGATCGCGGAGCACCTGGTAGGCCAGGCGCCACACGCGCTGACGGTATTTCTCCACCAAGGGCTCGAAGGCCTCGACGTCCCCCGCCCGGCATCGATCGAGGAGCGCGCGCTCGTCGATATCGGCCGGGCGAGAAGGCGGCGCGGCGTCCGGAGGCGTCGGAGGGACGGTAGGAGGCGTCACGGCCGCGCCGGGCGGCCCCCGCGCGTCCCGGTGTCGAGCCGGTTAGACGCGGCGACGCCGGCCCTCATTCACCGAGCGCGCCGGGCCGGCCGCCCGGTCGCCGCCTCGAGGGCCGCGTCAAGTCCGAGCAGGTAGCTCGCCGGACCGAAGCCCGAGATTTGCCCCTGGGCGACCGCGGCGATGACGGAGTGGCGCCGGAACTCTTCCCGAGCGTGGATATTGGAGAGATGAACTTCGACGACGGGCACGGGCACCGCCGACACGGCGTCGCGCAATCCCATGGAATAGTGGGTGAGGGCGCCGGGATTCATCACGATCGCCCCGAAGCCCTCGCGCCCCGCGGACTGGATCCAGTCGATCAGCTGCCCTTCGTGATTCGACTGGCGACACACCGCCTCCACTCCCCGCGCCGCCGCGTGACGCTGGATGCGCCGGTCGAGCTCGCGGAGGGTCGTGCGCCCGTAGACCGCGGGCTCACGCGTGCCCAGGAGGTTGAGGTTCGGCCCGTGAAGCACGAGGATGCGCTTGGCAACCGGACGTGCCATGGCGCGAGAAGTATACACTGATCATTGCGGGTCGACCGCGGACTCGCGCCGTCCGGGCGGCAGGGGCGCGGCGATGGCTGCTCGCACGCGCCTCGACAGCGCCTGCGCGGCGGCCCGCGCGTCGTGGGCTGGAAGAGGCTCGATCACCGGATGGTAGATGACGGTGAGCCGTCCCGGGCGCGGCAGGATGCGCCCGGGGGGCCAGGCTTCGTGGCCACCGAGGATGGTCACCGGGAGCACGGGAACCTTGAGAGCGCAGGCAAGCCGGAAGGCGCCCGATTGGAATCGCTGGAGAGAGCCGTCGAGGCTCCTGCCCGCCTCGGGGAAAATCATCACCACGGCTCCCGCCCCGAGCAGGCGCACCGCCTCCCGAGTGGAGCGTGGGTCGGGCCTCTTGAGCTGCACGGGAAACGCGCGAAGGCGACGGATGAGCCACGCGAGCCCGGGGATCTCGAACAGCGCGTCCCAGGCCATGAAGTGCACGGGCATCCGGATGGGAAGGCACAGGAGCACGGGATCGGCATAGGTCAGATGGTTGGGCGCGATGACAAGGGGCCCCCCCGGCGGGATATGCTCGACGCCCTCGAAGCGCACGCGCCAGTAGAGCCGCGCCAGGAGCCACAGGAAGGGACGAAACACGTCCAGCACCGGCGTGCGCACGCACCGAGTGTGCCATGGAGGTCGTGAGCGAGACAATGGACGCGTCGCGGTCCGCCCCACTCGTGATGGCCCGTGGCGGCGCCGCGGATGTGGCGCCCACCCACACCATCGCGGCCCTCGAGGCGGCCCTCGAAGTGGGGGCCGACGCTCTCTGGCTGGGTATCCAGCTTTCGAAGGACGGCCACCCCGTCGTGCTCGGCGGCGCCTCCCTCGATCGGGTCACCGACGGCCGCGGCCACGTGGGCGCGCTGACCGTCCGCGAGCTCAAGCGGCTGGACGCTGGGGGATGGATGGCTCCGCGGTTTCGCGGACAGCGGATCCAGACGCTCCCCGAGGTGCTCGAGCGCTTCCGAGACCGGACGCGCTTCTGGCTCGAGCTCGCGAACGTCGAGGAGGCCTCCTCCACCAGCCCATCCCCGACCATAGAGGAGAAGGTGATCTCGACGCTCGAGATCTACGACGCCGTCGCCGTGTCGGTGGTGGCGTGCGCGAGACGCCAGAGCCTCGCGCGCCTCCGCGCATGGAATGCCGAGGTCGGGCGTGCCGTCGTGTGGACGGGAGGTGCGCTCCAAGAGGCCATCCCCGAGGCGGGAGTGGCGCGGGCGCTGTGCGTGGAGCGTCGGCTGGTGACCTCAGACACGCTCGCCCGGATCCGCGCGGCGGGACTCGAATGCCATGTGCAGATAGACGATGAGCCGGTCCTCGCGGACCGGCTCATCGTCCTTGGTGTCGATGGGATCATCACCGGCCGACCCGAGCCATGGCTGGCTCGGATGGGCCGGCGGTAACGGCTACTCCTCTTCGGCTTCCTCGCCGTCGACTCCCGCGCCCACGGCTGCGAGGTGCCGGGACATGCGTTCGATGCGATCCTGGCAGCGCACACAGGTGCGGACCTCGGGCATGACCCGGAGCCGCGCCGGCGCGATGGGCTCGCCACACTCCTCGCAGGTGCCGTAGTCGCCGCCGCGAAGGCGCTCGAGTGCCTCGGCGAGGCGGTTGGCCCGCTCGACCAGGAGGCTGCGAGTGGCAAAGTTCATCTCGCGGTCCTCGTTGACCTGGATGACGTCGACTTCGTCGGCCAGCTGGCTCGTGTCGCCCACCCGGTTCATCACGTCCACGGACAGAAGTGGCCCGCCCATGTGACGGAGCCGCTCCACGGTCCGGTTCAGTTCCGACTCCAGCCTCTTCTTGACCTCGTCCATGTCGGTTCTCCCTCCTGAGCGGTACACCCGTCTCTTCGCCGCTCGGCTTGGGACGCGTTAGTGCAAGCCCCGTGCCTCGACTGACATGGAGAGAGACGCTAGAAAGGGCCGGATATTCGCTCGTGGGAAGCCATCTGAGGGCCGTTTTCGGGCAATGTGCCCTTTGGGGTTGGGAAAAACGGTCACCTGAACCGACAAATTCTGGAGAATGACTCATTCTGAAGCACCTGGAATTGGGAAAATCCGGGTGTCCGGACGCACCTGGAAGCCCTTCGTGGGAGAACGTGCGACGGCCCCGGGAACCCCCTTGATGGGGCCCCCGGGGCCGAGACGGCGGGACCGCGGCGGGGCGCCGACCTATGCCCTATGCGCGGATTGGTGCAGAGTTGCAGACCCCTCGGCCCAGATGCTGTTCTTCCGGGTCTCGGGCATCAGGAATACGGCGAGCAAGAACATGATTGCGGGAAGCGCGATG
>QHSC01000019.1 GCA_003220345.1 Candidatus Rokuibacteriota bacterium
AACGAGGCGCGCTTCACCCCGGCGGTGTCGATCATGGTCGGCCTGCGCGAGGTGCTCCGCATGATCGAGGCGGAGGGCCTGGTCGAGGTGTTCCGCCGTCACGATCGGCTCTCGCGCGCCACCCGCGCCGGCGCCGAGGCACTCGGGCTCACGCTCTTCCCCAAGACCACGCCGAGCCCCGCCCTGACCGCGGTGCAGGTGCCGCCGGGGGTGGACGCGGACCGGGTGGTGGAGCGGTTCGCCACCTCGCACAACATCACGATCGACGGCGGCCGCGGGCCGACGAAGGGCAAGATCTTCCGCATCGGCCACATGGGCTATGTCGCCGACTTCGACGTCATCTCGGCCCTGGCCGCCCTCGAGCAGGTGCTCTACGAGCTGGGGCAGCCCGTGGACTTCGGCGCCGGCCTCCGGGCCGCGCAGAAGATCTTCTCGGAGCGTTCCTAGATCGCGACTTGGTTCCCTCGCACGCCGGCTCCGCCGGCGCAACCCGATCCTGGGGGAGGCTCGGAGGGGGCCGTCGCGCCCCCCTTCGATCTAAACCGTGCCTTGTGCGATACAATGCGGGCTTGGCCATGTCACTGAGACTCTTCCTCCTACGCCATGGGGAAACGGACTGGAACCGGGAGCGCCGGCACCAGGGACGCACGGATACGCCCCTGTCCGAGATCGGGCGGACGCAGGCCGAGGCCGCCGCCCGGGAGCTCAAGGAGCATCCGATCAAGGCGGTCTACGCGAGCCCGCTCCGGAGAGCCCGGGATACCGCCGCGGTGATCGCGGCGTCCCACGGGCTCGAGGTCGAGACGGATGAGGCGTTCCAGGAGCTCCACTTCGGCCGCTGGGAAGGGCTGACCCTGGACGAGTCGCGCGCCCGCGACGCAGAGCTCTACGAGGCGTGGATCAAGACGCCGCACCTCGTCTTTCCGCCTGAAGGTGAAAGCCTGGCGCAGGCTCGCGAGCGCGTCCTGGAAGGGCTCACGCGGCTGCGTGCGGGCCACGAGGACGAGACGGTCTGCGTGGTCACCCACGGCGTTCCTGTTCGCATCCTCATCCTGGAGGCCCTCGGCCTGGGGCTGGAGCGCATCTGGTCGCTCCACGCCGCGCCCACGGGGATCTCCGAGCTCGAGTTCCGGCCGGACTGGGCGGCCCTGCACCGGATGAACACGCTGGTCCACCTCGACGGCGTCCCGGGAAGCCGGTAAGAGGCCATGTCCACGCCGAGTCGCAAGGCGCTGCAGACCCAGCTGCCCAAGGGCGCCAAGCTCTACCTGCCCGATGAGGCCGGCCAGAAGCGGCACGTCGAGGAAACCCTGCTGACCGTGTTCCGGCGCTGGGGCTATCGGGAGATCGTCACCCCCGCCTACGAGTACTTCGACGTGCTCTCGCAGGGGACGGACCACGAGCTGCAGGAGCGGATGTTCAAGATGGTGGACCGCGAGAGCGGCCGGCTCCTCGCGCTCCGAGCCGACGTGACGCCGCAGATCGCCCGCATCGTGGCCACCCGGCTGCGCGAGGCGCCCAAGCCCCTGCGCCTCGCGTACCTCACGAACGTGTTCCGCTACGACGAGCCGCACGTCGGGCGCTACCGCGAGTTCTATCAGGCGGGCGTGGAGCTGGTCGGCCTCCCGAATGCCGAGGGCGACGCCGAGATGATCGCCATGACGGTGGAAGGGCTGGGCGCGCTGGGGCTGACGCGCTTCCAGATCGACGTGGGGCAGGCGGATTTCTTCCGGGGCATTCTCGAGGACCTGGGGCTCGACGAGTCGCGCGCGCGCGAGCTGCGCTCCGCGCTCGGCCGCAAGGACGTCTCCGCCCTGGAGCGCCTCGTGGCCGGGCTGGCCGCGCCCTCGACGGTGACGGAGCTGCTCCTGGCCCTTCCGACGCTGTACGGGCGAGGCGATGTCCTGGAGCGCGCGGAGCGACTCGTCAAGAATCCGCGCTCCGAGGCCGCCCTGGCCAACCTGGCCGAGATCTATCGGCTGCTCCGCGTCTATGGGCTGGCCGACGCCGTCGTGCTCGACCTGGGCGAGGTGAGAGGCTTCGACTACTACTCGGGCGTGCACTTCGAGGCTTACGTCACGGGGCTCGGGGCGACTCTGGTCGGGGGCGGGCGCTACGACGACATGCTCGGGCGCTTCGGCTATGACTGCCCGGCCACGGGCTTCGCCTTCGAGGTAGGCCGCGCGCTCCTGGCCATGGAGAGCCAGGGCGTGGCCACGCTGTCGCCGGGCCCGGAGTTCTTCATCATCGACTTCACGACGGACAAGACGGGGGCCCTCGAGCTGTCGCGACGGCTGCGGGACGCGGGTGCCGCCGTGGCGCGGGACATCCTGAGCCGGCCCGTCGAGGAGTCGCTCGCCTACGCGCGCCAGCAGCGCGCGGGCCGCGCCCTCGTCATCGGAGAGCCGGGCGCGCCGGCCGGGCAGGTACGGGTCGTCTCGCTCGACGGCAATGGCGAGGGCTGGGTGCCTATCGCCGAGATCCTGGCAGATCCCGCCCGGCACTTCCCGGGCGTGGGAGGAGCGCATCATGCCTAACATCGTGATCGTGGGAGCGCAGTGGGGCGACGAGGGCAAGGGCAAGGTGGTGGACGTGCTCACGCCGCACTTCGACGTGGTCGTTCGATATCAGGGCGGCAACAACGCCGGCCACACCGTGGTGGTGGGGCGCGAGAAGTTCGTGCTGCAGACCATCCCGTCGGGGATCCTGCACCCGAGCTGCCGCAACATCATCGGCTGCGGCGTGGTCATCGATCCCGCCTCGCTGATCGAGGAGATGGAGTCGCTCGTCCAGCGCGGGGTCGCCTTCGACGGCAACCTCTACATCTCCAAGAACGCGCACGTGATCATGCCGTACCACCCCGCGCTCGACCGGGCCAGCGAGTCCAAGGCGGGCAAGCACCGCATCGGCACCACGGGCAAGGGCGTGGGGCCCGCCTATGCCGACAAGACCGCCCGCGTGGGGATCCGCATGGCCGATCTCCTCGACGAGGGCCTGCTCCGCGAGAAGCTCGAATACAACGTGGCGCAGAAGAACCGGCTCCTCCGCGAGATCTACGACGCGGAGAGCTTCACCGTCGAGGGCATCCTGAGCTCGTATCTCCGCTATGCCGGATGGCTGGCGCCCTATATCACCGACACCGCCCTTCTCCTCCACCGCTGGATGGAGGCAGGCTCCTCCGTGCTCTTCGAGGGCGCCCAGGGGACCATGCTGGATCTCGACCACGGCACGTACCCCTTCATCACGTCGTCGAGCACGACCTCGGGCGGAGCCTGCACGGGATCGGGCGTGCCCCCGACCAAGATCGACGGGGCGATCGGCATCTCCAAGGCCTATTGCACGCGGGTGGGGAACGGCCCGTTCCCCACGGAGCTGCGCGGCGACGTTGCCGACCTGCTGCGCACGCGCGGCAAGGAGTTCGGCTCGGTCACGGGCCGGCCGCGACGCTGCGGATGGGTGGACGCCGTCGGCCTGCGCTACGCGGCGCGGATCAACGGGCTCGACACCCTGGCCATCACCAAGCTCGACGTGCTGGACGCCTGCGACACGGTCAAGATCTGCGTCGGCTACAAGTTCGACGACGAGGTGCTCACGGACTTCCCGGAGGAGGAGCGCATCTGGCACGAGGCCGAGCCGGTGTGGGAAGAGCTCTCGGGATGGCAGAGCTCGACGGCGGGCCTGCGGGACTACGAGGACCTGCCCACCAAGGCGCGCGAGTACCTGGACCGGCTCTCCGAGCTGTGCGGGGTGGGCATCTCGCTGGTCTCCACCGGCCCCGTCCGCGACGACACCATTCTCGTCAACGATTCGACGCTCACCCGCTGGATCCCCGGGCTGCGCTCCTCGCTCCCGCCGCACTAGGACGCGCCCGCGAGAGATAGCGAGAGAGATGCCCTCCGCGCCGCGGGCGTGAATCGACGTGCACTGGCTGGTCGTGCTCGCTCTCCTCCTCGTGCCGCTGCCCGCCCGGGCCGGGGACGCCCCGCCCCGGTACGCTCAGGCCGCCACGGACGGGCGGGCCAGCGCGGGCAGCACGGCCACCCTCGTGCCCTTCGGGTCCATGACCGCGATCATCGTCTGGCGCAGCGCCGTCGCCATGGACGAAGGCTTCGCCCTCGCCAAGAGCAGTGCTTCGACCATCACCGTGCTCCCGCTCGTCAGCTGTGTCGCGGAGTCCGGGGCCAAGGTGATCATCGGGGAGACGGGTAGCTTCGACAACCACTACGTCGTGACCGTTACCAGCGGACCCCAGGCGGGCTGCCAGGGCGTGGTCCCCATCCCGAACGTGCGGCCATGATCGGCGCCGCCTTCGCGGAGATTGGACCTTCCCCGTAGGGCCGGCACGGGATGATAAGATCGTGGCTCAGTGACGTGCCGGTCCGTGATGAGCCGTTAGCTCAGTTGGCAGAGCACCTGACTTTTAATCAGGGGGTCGGTGGTTCGATCCCACCACGGCTCACCATTTCCTTCGGTTAGTCGTTTCAGGACTTTGTAAAGACGGGGCCGTCGTCACTATCGAATCCCCGTTGCGTGGTCCGATACCTGTGCGGCGTCGGCCCGTCCCGCTATCCCTTCAGTTCCTTCTTCAGCTCGTTGAAAAACCGCCAGTCGGTGCCCTGGGCGAGGATCTGCTGCGGGCTCGACTTGATCAATCCCGCTTCGTGGAGACGGAGGGCGTAGAAGCGCAAGGCGTCCTCGCCGTCGTACTGTCGCCAACGGCCGTAGGGGATCTCCCGCAAGGTCTGAAGCGCATACTCGTAGCGCGGCGCAAGATGTCGTTCCATGATGAGCCGCGCCACTCGCTCGGGCTCGAGCGCGCAGACGTCGGCGGCCTTGAGAAGCGCGCGTACCGCACGCTTGGTGGCGACCGGGTGCCGACGGACGAAATCCTTGTGACCAGCGATCACGCAGCAAAAGTATTGCGACCATGGGCGGTCGGTGGTCGTGTTGACCAGCACATGACCGACCTTCCTCTCGCGAAGTTCTAGTGAGAAGGGAGGCCCATGCATGAACGCGTCCACCTTCCTCTCAACCAGCAGTTGCTGGCGAACATCAACGTCAAGAGGGCGCACCAACCAGTTGATGTCCCTCTGGGGGTCCACCCCCACGTGCGCTATGAACATCGAGACGAAGATGTGCTCGTCGCCTCTCAGCTCGCTCACGGCGATGGTCTTGCCCTTCAGATCTCGAGTCGTGCGGATACGGGTGCTTCCGAACAACTCGACGCATCCGATGTGGCTCCCGCCCAGGACGACGAGCGGTGCGCCCGCGTCGATTTGAACCACCGTGGGCGGGCCAAACAACATGCTGATGTCGACGGCGCCCGCTGGGATTGCGTCATTCCAGCCGGTCGGATGAGGAACGTACTGCACGTCGGTGAATCCTTCGCTCTTGAGCAGCTCGAGCGCCACGAACTGGGGTACCCCGCAGATGATCGGGACCTCGAGCAGTCTGAGCCTCGTGATTTCTGGCGGAGGCTCCGCGAGTGCTCGGTCCGGGCGGAGTCCCACGAGGCCGGCGGTTCCTGCGAGGACCGCGCCACGGAGCAACATACGGCGGTCCCACTGATCGGCCAAATTTTTCATGGAAAACCTCCGGCTAGGGGGTCGAGCGTGACACAAGTGGAAGGCGAACGGTTGCTCTTTCTCGGATCTTGGGCCGGTTGATCCGACACTTCCGCGGGATCTGCAGAGGGTGGACTCCTAGGCGGAACCCGTCGCCTAGGTCGACGAAGGGATGGACCTGAAATGAGGGCACTACGCAGCACCTCTGACGCCGTGGCGGAAATTCATTCCCGGTCATCATGACGCGATAGGCCTTGAATCTTCCAAAATCCCAGCTTTTCTCCGGGCACGCGTCTTGCGGGGGCAGGTCGGCGGATGTTCGCGGAGCGCCTAACAGGGCACCTCTTGCATGGATGCTCAAGTGACGAGACGGCTCGCGCGTGTCTACGCGACAAAAGGAGGCTGACAATGAACTGGATCAGAGCGTTGTTGCTGGCGTTGTTGGTAGTGGTGACCTCGAGTTCGTACGTTTCGGCCCAGGTCGCAGGCTCAACTTCGCTCGGGGTGACCTCGGAGGAGCTGCGGGGAGTGATGCTCGGCTGGAGTGCCAAGAAACAAGTCCTTGGTAAGACCGTGTACAACGAAAGCAACGAGAAGGTCGGCGTGATCGATGACCTCATCATCGCCCCGGATCGGGCCGTGTCCTTCGCCATCATCGGGGCGGGCGGCTTCGCAGGGATACGACGCCACGATGTCGCGATTCCGGTCACGCAATTGAAACAGGCCGCCGACGGGAAGATCGTGCTCCCCGGCGCCACCAAGGAAGCGATCAAGGCAATGCCGAGGTTCGAATACGCCAAGGCCAAATAAATTACGAACGCAAGTCGGGTGCTCGCGGCCTTGGCGGTCGCGGTATTCAGCAATGTCGACGCTATCCGTCGCTTCAGACGTCTGTACGCGACGGTGAAGTCGTGAGCCGACACCGGCGCCTGAGAGCCATGCGACCCGGTCTGGTCGGGGTGGGCCGACGGTACGGATCGAGCTGTAGATCCTTTCGCTGGCTTGCCTTGATGCTCGTCCTGCTTGCGCTGCCGTCGGGGGCCTCGACCGGGGCCGATGAGGAGAACAAGCACCAACTACGGCTCGAGTTCCCTCGCGCGCCACGGCACGACGGCACCTATCGGAATCTCGACCCGGAGTTCCACCGAGCTTCCCACTGGACTCGCCTGCGGTTCTATCTGCTGAGCGTTGCCGCGATGGCGAAGGGGGAACGCCCATTCGTTCCGCTGCCGACCGCCGTGCCCGACGTGACCGCGCTGCGCCAGAACCACCACGAGCCGACAGTCATGTGGGTCGGCCACTCCACCCTTCTCGTCCAGCTCGATGGCGTCAACTTTCTCACCGATCCCACCTGGAGCAACAGGGCCGGTCCCCTCTCGGGGACGGTGGGCGTGCGGCGGTTCACGCCGCCGGGCATCCCCTTCAAGGACCTCCCGCCGATCGACTTCGTACTCATATCTCACGACCACTACGACCACCTTGATGAGCCGACGGTTCGGCAGCTCGCCCGCGCATTCAATCCCCGTTTCGTGGTGCCGCTGGGCCTCAAGGCCTGGCTCGGCGACCGCGGCTTCACGAACGTGTCCGAGTTGGATTGGGGCGAGTCCATCTCGATCAAGGGGCTCGAGGTCGTCTGCACTCCTGCGCAGCACGGCTCCGGACGCACGCTGACCGACGGAGGGTGGCGGCTCTGGTCATCGTGGGTGGTCGTGGGAACGAAGCGCTTCTACTTCGCGGGAGATACCGGCTATGCGCCACACTTCGAGATGATCGGCCGCGTGCTCGGCCCCTTTGATCTGGCCGCGCTACCCATCGGGTCCTATACGCCACGGATCATCGCCAAGCCTATCCATATGTCGCCGGAAGATGCGCTGCGCGCCTTCCGAGATCTCCGAGCGAGCAAGTTCATCGGCATCCACTGGGGCACATTCGAGCTGGCTCAGGAGCCCTACCACGAGCCCCCGCGCCGGACCGTCGACGAGGCGGCGCGGCTCGGCCTCGATCCGCGATCGATTCTTCTGCCGAAGCCCGGGGAGCTACTTACCTGGTAGCGCAACGCCGACCCGCACGGGTGCGCGGACACTCAGTCGCGCGCGAGCCCCCGAAGTGCTGGACTGGTCCGGCGACCGGCCATCAATGCGTTGCGTGCGAGCAGCGAATTCACGCCCCCAGTGAGTGCGAGGTGGTTGGACCCAATGGCCCCGTGTTCGCTCACCTCGCGTGCCATACGGCTTGGTCGCTAGAGTCACAGGTCCGTCGTCAGAGGCCACACTCCCCCGCCGCTTTGTAAATGGGCCCACCCCTCTGGCTCGACAAGCACGGCCAGCGCCGGCCGACGCGCCCATGCCCGAAGTGCGGGTTCCGCTCGTGTTATCGTAGCCGCCATGCTCGTCTGGGTCGCCTCCCAGTCGGCTCTCGTCATCGGTCTCCTCTGCTTCGCCTGGTCCTATCTGATGTGCGCCGCGATCTACGGGGCGGTGCGCTTCGCGGCCCGGCGCGGTCACGAGGCCGCGTTCAAGGCGGCCTCGCCAGTGACGTTGACGCCGCTCGCCGTGATCTTCGGCCTGCTCGTCGGGTTCCTCGCCGCCGATGTCTGGCCGAACTTCGAGCGCGCCCGCAACACGGTAGGACAGGAAGCCTTGGGGCTGCGCCAGGCGTTACTCTTCGCAGACGCGCTGCCCCCGGAGGAACGGCGCCTCGTCCGAGACGGCGTGCAAGGGCACATCACCCATGCGGTCAGCGTGGAATGGCCGGCCATGAAGGCCGGTGACCACGGCCCGAGGAACGCGGGGGACGGACTGGGGAAGGTCCTGACGGCGCTCCTCGCGGACGATCACGCGGGCGGTAATCGACGAGCGGCGGAGGAGCATACCGTCAGGGCGCTGGAGCGGGCGCTGGATGCGCAACGGCAACGGCTTTTCATCAGCCAGACGTCGGTGAGCGGCATCAAGTGGTTCGTGTTCATGGTGCTGGCCGGGCTCATCGAGCTGACCATCGCGATGATTCACGTGGAGAACCGAAGCACCAAGGTGATCACGATGCTCATCTTCGCGACGGCGGTTGCCGTGAGCACGCTGCTGATCATGGCGTACGACCGTCCGTTCGGGGGCGGCGTCTCTGTCACGCCGGCGGCACTCACGGACGTCCTTCCGAGCTGAGAAGCGCGGAGTTCGACGCTGCGCTCGCCGTGGGCGCGACCGCTTGCCAGCCCGCGGTGGCTTGACTTCGCCGGCGGCAGGGTGGGAATCTTGGCAACCACGGAGGTTCCTATGAAGCCGAATGGCTTGGTGCTGGCCGGACTCATCGTCACCCTGGTCGGGCTCTTCATCGTGATCAGGCATTCCCTCGCGATTCCCTCGTACTGGACTCCGCTCCTCGTGGGCATCGGACTCCTGGTTGCCGGCGTGATCTGGTCCGCCTGGCAGCGCAAGTCCAAGGCCTCCTGAGATGGCGATCTCCGCGAAGGGCGTCAAGGACTCGAGTGGGCTCTACGAGGTGGAGCGAAGGGCCCGCCATGCCGAGCGGCCGGGGTTCCGGATCTCGGAGCTCCAGATCAGCGCCACGCAGCAGGTGCCCTGGCATTACCACAGCAACGTCCAGGACACGTTCTACGTGCTCGAGGGCACCCTCCGGCTTTTCCTGCGTGACCCGAAGGAAGAAGTGCGGCTCGGGCCCGGTGAGACCTACGCCGTGCGTCCCGGGCGCCCGCACTTGGTGACCAACGGGGGCAACGCCTCCGCGACCTTCCTGGTGCTTCAGGGAATCGGCGAGTACGACTACGTCCCGCTGACCTGAGGGCCCGTCTCAGCCACCCGCCGGCGCGCCGGGGCGGGGTTGGCGCACGGCTGAGCTT
>QHSC01000020.1 GCA_003220345.1 Candidatus Rokuibacteriota bacterium
CTGCCTCGATCGAGATCTGATCCGCCGCGCAGCGGTCCAGCTCCGGGAGGAACGAGTACCCGCTCGGCTTGTCCTTGACCGCGAAGGCGTAGCCGAAGCACAGGTGCACCACGGTGGTCTTGCGGACGCCTGCGAGGGCGCAATCGATGGCCGGCACCGCGTACGCGCGCGCCCTGTCGGGCTGGGCTTGCATGTAGGGCTCGTCGAGCT
>QHSC01000021.1 GCA_003220345.1 Candidatus Rokuibacteriota bacterium
GAAAGCGGCCCGACGAGCGCTCACGGTCCGCCGCCGGCGCACTTGAGCCACGAGTCGGCCGAGACGCGATAGGTCGGTCCCGCCACCTTGATGGGTAGCTCGAAGTAGACGTGATCGTCTCCGCCCACGTAGCCGGGGACGAAGCCGGTGTAGCTGGCGATCACGTTGCCCTGGGCATCGAGCGTCTCGACGAGAAGGCGGATGTTGCAGTAGCCCGACATGCCCCGAGTGGTGTTGACATAGCCCGTGATGAGCGGCTTGCCCGATCGAGTCTGGCCGGGCTGCCAGTCGAGGCTGAGCTTGGAGTCGTAAGCGGCGCCGCCCACGCTGGACGCGCTGGCGGCGCGAGTCTCGGCCGCTCCCACCGCCAGCACCAGCCCTGCGATGCCACCCGCGATCATGATTTTCGCAACACGCATGGCCACGCCCTTAAGAAGCCGAGGGAAGGGCAAAGGGTTCCCGAAAACTATCTACCGCCGTCCCCCCGCCAGTCGGAGCGCCTCGGGCAGCCCGCGCAGGCGACCCATGGCCAGCACGCCCAGCGCGGGACCGAGGGCGAGCGAGGCGAACGCCCAGCGCCAGCCCACGACGCGCACGACGGGCGGGATGAGCCAGATCGAGACCATGGTCAGCGCGAAGCCGACGCACGTCTGGGCGGTGAGGGCGGTGCCGACATAGGCGGGAGGCGAGAGCTCGGTGACGGCGGTGGAGAATTGCGCCGAATCCGCGATGACGGTGACGCCCCAGAGCACGGCGAGCCAGAAGGTGAGCGCGGGCGGGCCGCCGAAGGAGAGCCCGATGAGGGCGGCGCAGAGTCCCGAGAGCGCCATGGCCGCCATGGTCAGCGTGGTCCGTCCCCAGCGATCCGCCAGCGCGCCGCCCGCATAGGCGCCCAGGGCGCCCCCCACTCCCATGGCGGCGAAGGTGGCCACGGGCGATGAGAGGCCGAGATAGCTGCCGGCGCCGCGCGCCTCGAGGCTGGCGCCGAGAAAGAGGCCGAGCCAGGTCCACATGGCATAGAGCTCCCACATGTGGCCGAAGTAGCCGAAGCAGGCCAGACGCGGCCCGCGCTCGCGGAAGACGGCGGCGGCCATGCGGAGATCGAAGCGCGCCGCGGGAAAGCGATCGGGCCCTTCGCGCACGAAGCGCCAGACGACGAGCGCGCTGCCGAGGGCCAGCGCGGAGGCCGCGAGCAGCGTGCCCCGCCACGGCAGCTCGGTGACGCCACGGATCAGATGAGGCGCGGCCGAGCCCACCGTGAGCGCGCCCACCAGGATGCCGATGGCAAGCCCGCGGGCGTCGCGGAACCACGTCGCGACGATCTTCATGGCCGGCGGATAGGCTCCGGCCATGCACAGACCCGTGGCGAAGCGGAGGACGAGCGCGGGGACGAGGCTCTCCACCCACAAGGCCAGCGCGGCATTCAGGGCGGCGCCGGCGAGCGCGCTCCAGCCCATGAGAGCCCGCGGCGAGACGATGTCCGGAAGATTGGCGAGCGCGGCGCCGAGCGTGCCCAGGATGAAGCCGGCCTGCACGGCGATGGTGAGCCCCGCGCGTCCGCCGTCCCCGAGCGCCCACTCGCGAGAGAGCGCGGGGAGCACGGCCGAGGCGCTGAACCAGAGCGAGAGGGCGCCCAGCTCGGCGGCGGAGAGGAGGGCGAGGGCTCGCCAGCGGCCAGGGGCCGAGTCGGGGCGGGGCAGTTGGGTCAAAGCTTCTTTATTTGACGGTATAGCCGCGCCCGGCCAGGCAGGCGTAGAAGGCACGCTGGGTGTCGTTGAGTCCCTTCTCGTAAAGGTAAGGGCCGCCGAGCATCGCGCCCGTTCCACCGCCGGCGATGGCGCCGACGGATGCGCCCGTCCCCACCACGCCTCCGCTGATTCCCGCCGCGGCGCCCAGTCCCGCGCCGAGGGCCCCGCCCACGATCAGCCCCGTGAGGGCCCCGGCCGTCATCGAGCCTCCCGGATCGTAGTTCGTCTGCTTCTGTGCCTGGAGCCCGCACTCGTAACGGTCGCGGTCGAGCGTCTCGCTGCTCTGGCCCTGGCCGGGCAGCACCTGATAGCGGGGCACGTGCGACACGCACGCCGAGGTGAGCAGGAGCGCCACCGTCACCACCGCGGTGAGCGGCCGGCCGGAGAGTCGCGATGCGAAGCGCGGCGCGCCCACATACGCCATGGCGCCGCCAAGAATACCATTCCGGGGGCGGTTGACTGAAACGCACGCATCGCTTAGCATCCGAAAATGAACGCCACGCGCCAGTCACTCGAGGAGCATCTCGGCGCCCAGCAGGTCCTGCGGGGCTCTGATCAGGCGCGCGGCACCGCCCTCGTCATCCGCTGCATCGCCGCCGTCGCCTCCGCCATCGCCGATGAGCTCGCGCACGCGGCCCTCCGCGGCCGGCTGGGCGTGGCGGGCGGCACCAATGTCACGGGCGACCAGGTCAAGAAGCTCGACGTGTGGGGGCACGACGTCATGCTCGACGCCCTCCGTCAGTGCGGGGTCTGCGCGGCGCTCGTCTCGGAAGAAGCGCCGGAGCCCATCGAGATTCCGGGGGGCAAGGGGCCGCGGGGTGTCGTCGTGGCCTGCGATCCCGTGGACGGCTCCTCGAACCTCGACGTCAATGGCACGGTGGGAACGATTTTCTCTGTCAAGCCAAGCCTCGGCTGGGATCCGGCCGGCCCGGCTGCGCTCACCCCTGGGACTGACCAGCTCGCCGCCGGCTATGTCATGTATGGCCCCGCCACCACGCTCGTCTACACCGCGGGCAACGGCACGCACGGCTTCACCATGGAGCGCGCGACCGGCACGTTCTATCTGACGCATCCGAATATCCGGATTCCGAAGAAGGGCAAGGTCTACGGCATCAACGAGGGCAACATCTCGACCTGGCACCCGGGGCAGCGCGCCTTTGTCGAGTACCTCCGCACCCCGGACAAGGCCACCGGGAGGCCCTATTCGTTGCGCTATTCCGGGGCCATGGTCGCCGACGTCCATCGCACGCTCCTGGACGGCGGGCTCTTCATGTACCCTGCGGATATGAGCGACCCTACCAAGCCCAAGGGCAAGCTTCGTCTCCTCTACGAGGTGGCGCCCATGGGCATGGTCGTCGAGCAGGCGGGAGGACGTGCCAGCACGGGCACCGAGCGCGTGCTCGAGCTGAAGGCCACCGACTATCACCAGCGCGCGGCGATCATCGTGGGCAGCCCCGACGACGTCACGCGGGCCGAAGAATTCTACCGCCGGTAACAGAGAGAAAGGACGGCACGGCTATGGAAGCCCGCGTTCGCGAAATCCTCTCCTGGTATGCCAGCGACAGTCCCGGCACCCGCACCAACCTGGCGCGCCTCCTGAACCATGGGCGCCTGGCCGGCACCGGCCGCCTCGTCATCCTCCCCGTCGACCAGGGCTTCGAGCACGGGCCCGCGCGGAGCTTTGCCGTCAATCCGCCGGGCTACGATCCCTCGTATCACTTCCAGCTCGCCATCGCCGCCGGGTGCAATGCGTATGCGGCGCCCCTCGGCTTCATCGAGGCGGGGGTGGCGGAGTTCGCAGGCGAGATCCCGCTCATCCTCAAGATCAACAACCACGACCTCCTCCACGACGAGAAGGATCCGCTCTCGGCCGTGACGGGCTCTGTGAAAGACGCGCTCCGGCTCGGCTGCGTGGCCGTGGGCTTTACCATCTATCCGGGGTCGGCCAATGCCCAGATCATGTACCAGCAGTGCCGCGAGATGATCGCGGAGGCCAAGGCCAACGGCCTCGTGGCGGTGGTCTGGTCGTATCCGCGGGGCACCGACATCAGCAAGGAAGGCGAGACGGCCATCGACGTGGTCGCCTATGCCGCGCAGATCGCCGCCCAGCTCGGGGCGCACGTGATCAAGGTCAAGCCGCCCACCCAGCACATCGAGCAGCCCGAGGCCAAGAAGGTCTATGAGAAGACCGGCGTGCCCATCTCGACCTTGGCCGAGCGCGTGCGTCACGTCGTCCAGTCGGCCTTCGATGGACGCCGCGTGGTGATCTTCTCCGGGGGAGCCACCAAGGAGAACGACGAGGCGATCTACGAGGAGTGCCGGGGCATCCGCGACGGCGGCGGCTTCGGGTCCATCATCGGGCGGAACTCCTTCCAGCGGCCCAAGCCGCGGGCCCTCGAGTTCCTCTCGACGGTGATGAAGATCTACTCCGGCGAGCTGAAGTAGCCCGTCGCGTGGCGCTCGCGCCGGCGGCCACCGTCCCCACGGAAGCGCAGGTGCGCGAGTACATGCGCACCTTGTCCAACTGGGGCCGCTGGGGCAAGGATGACGAGCTCGGCACCCTCAACCTGATCACCCCGGAGAAGCGCGCGGCGGCTGCACGGCTCGTCACGGACGGCGTGAGCGTGACCTGCGCCCGCCCCTGGAGCACCGAGCTGGCCGCCGACACCACCGTGCAGCCGATGCGCTTCATGGTCGACTCCGGTGAGGGCCGCGATCACGACTCCAACGAGCGGATCCTCCAGCGTCGCGGCGCCGCCGAGTTCATCGGCATGGTCTTCCACGGGTACAACATCACGCACGTCGACGCGCCCCCGCACTACTTCTGGGACGGCAAGTTCTACAACGGCCGGTCGTGCAACCTGGTCACCTCGCGCGAGGGCGCCACCGTCAACTCCGTCGAGGTGCTGCACGACGGCGTGGTGAGCCGCGGTGTGCTCCTGGACATCGCGCGCGCCCGCGGCGTGAAGTGGCTCGAGGCGGGGCAGGGGGTGATGCCCGAAGACCTCGAGGCCGCGGAGAGGGCGCAGGGGGTCCGCGTCGAATCGGGCGACATCCTTCTCGTGCGCACGGGGTTCTACGGACGACGTCTCGCGGAGGGCCCCGTGCATCCAATGGAGGCGGGGACGCCCGCCGTGCACGTCGCCTCCTGCCCCTGGCTGCGCGAGCGCGGCGTGGCCATGATCGGCTCCGACACCCACAATGACATCGCGCCGCTGCCCTATCCGGCGCTCGGCAACTCCTTCCATGTCGTCTGCCTCGTTGCCATGGGTCTCTGGCTCATCGACAACGGCAATCTCGAGGATCTCGCGCGGGCCTGCGCGGAGCGCAAACGCTGGGAGTTCCTGCTCACCGTGGCCCCCCTTCGCCTCAAGAACGTCACGGGCTCGCCCGTCAATCCCATCGCGGTGTTCTGAGGACGCCCGCCACCTCTCTGTAAGGTTTCTTTACAAGTCGAGGGGCCTCCGCCGGGAAGGATCATCCTGATTGCCTTGTTTATCGGGGTTTGCCTCGTACCGGGGCCGCTGGAATTCTTTTTGCTCTCACCTCCTCGCCGCTGCGCCAAATGACAAAGCCGTAAAGCCTTGAGTCGTCGCCCCGAACGGGCTGACCTGGCCGTGCTGAGGCCCTTGGTTTCCGGCGAACCGAACGGTGAGGTTGGCATCGACGATGAGGGCGATCTGCGCATGGTGCAAAGCCGAGGGCCGACCAGGCGACCTCGGGGAGCGTGAGCCGTTCGACGATACGAGTGAGACGCACGGACTCTGTCCGACTCACCTGGCGACGGTTCTTGCCCAGCTGCCCTCTCTCTCCTTTCCCGGTGTTCAGCTTCTGATCGTCGTGGAGAACGGAGACACCGGTCTGTTTCAGCATCTCTCTCGGAGCATGGCCGCCGTCGCCGGCGTGAAGGTCATCCGGGAGCGGCGGCTCCAGGAGCAGCGACGAGCGACCGAGTCCATTCTCGTCGATCGACGCCGCGGCGATCGGCGCCAGTCCCGCGACGTCAGGCACTCCATGGGCTGCATGTTCGTTCGCTTCGGGCCGAAGGTTTCCACGTCCCGGCGCCTGCTCGAGCCGGGGACGTGACCCGAAGCGCGGAGGGTTCTTCTCGCGCCGCTGCGGCTTGACTCCTCTGGACACGAGCCTAGACTGATCCCAGGAACTCATCCATCCCGGGAGGTCTTCATGCCGACCAAGGTGCGCGTGAATCTCGCCAACCCCCTCGAGTTGCAGGAGCTCCCCGGCGTCGGCCCGCGTCAGGTCGAAGCCATCTTGAAGTTCCGCGCCGAGCACGGCCCCATCCAGGACGAACGACAGCTTGCTGCCATCCTCGGCGGGCAGGCCGGGGCCGCGACGCTCCGGGAACTGGCGGACTTTTCCCCCGCCGACGCGACGGCGCCCGAAGCTCCCGGCGCCTAGGTAGCTCGGAGGCCCGTCTAGCCCGTCTCCCGGGTCTCCGCGCGGCGCGCCGCCGGCCAGTGTCGAAGGACCGGTGAGGCAAGCGGCAACGCGTGGCGGACGAGCGCGCTCAGGGCGGTGAGCCGGCGCTCGTGCCGTGTCGTCCACGCGAATCCGTACGCCTCGCGAATCGCCGGCGGGAGCAGGCCCACGGCAGGCAGTCGCGCCAGCGCGAGCACCGGGCGCAACGGCCATGACCCGCGCGGCAGGAGTACCTCGCGCCCGAGGGCACGGGCCGTATCGGTGACCGCGATGTCGCCGCTCGCCACCATGCGCTCCATGTACGCGGAGAGCTCGCCGACACTGCCGGGCACGATTCCGGGCGGGATGCCGAGGAGCGGCCCGCCTGCCCCCGCCTCCCGGCAGTACCGATCACGCTCCGCGGGCGTCAGCGGCGCCACGAAGCGCTCGTAAGTGAGGAGAAAGCTGTCCACCAGCGTGGCGTGGACCCAGGCAAGAAGCGCGGGATCATGCGCGCTGTAGTGAGCGCCGGAAGAGAAGGAGCCCGCGGCCTCGGCGAGGTGGCCGTGCACCCGATCATGTATCCGATTGATGGCGGCGGCAGCCTCCGCGGCGCCTTTCGGGCCGCCAAAGGTGAGGGCCAGCATGGCGCGCAGCGTGCGCTTGAGCCGCTTGACGTGTCCGCGACGATCGGTGGCAAACCCGCTGTGGTCGGCGACCCCCTGGGCGACGAGCGGATGGGCGAGCTGGAGCAGGATGGCCCGTCCCCAGCCGGCCAGCAGCACGACCTCGCGGTGGAGCCGCCAGGTCATGGGGGCGGGCTGATCCGGGGTGGCCATGTCGATAACCTCTTGCCGCCACGATACCTGAGAGGTGGTCGGCCGGCCAGCCGAGAGCGGGCCAGCCCCCCGTTCGCCAATTCGTCACTCGCGGTTTCACAATTGGCGGGCTACGGTGTCTCATGGTCAAGGGTATGACGCAGGATCCCTTCGAGGCGGTGGTGGCCGTACATCACGCCGAGATACACCGGTATCTCGTCCGTACCACCTCGCGCTCCGGAGAGGCCGATGACTTGTCACAGGAGACTTTCGTGAGAGCGTACAGGGCCTATCAAGCACTGCCCCAGGACGCCAATGTCCGGGCCTGGCTCTTCGCCATCGCCACCAACCTCTGCCGGAACCACTTCCGGTCGGAGAAGCGGCGGCGGCAGGCCATGGCCGTGGCGGCGGCCAACGCCTCGGAGCGCGGTCCCGCGTGGCCCGAGGGTGAGGCGATCGCGAACCAAGCCACCGCCCGGCTCGATCGGATCGTGGCGGCGCTACCCCTGAAGCAACGCCTGGCCTTCACGCTCCGAAAAGTCCACGAGCTCGAGTACGAGGCCATCGGCGAGAGCCTTCAGTGCTCGGCCGAGAGCGCCCGCGCCCATGTCTTTCAGGCCCTCAAGAAAATCCGGCGGGAGCTGCACGACCTCGCGGTCGTCCACGCGGAGCCCCAGCCATGACGGACGCGAACCCGACCTGTCGCGAGATCGAGCGCGACCTGGTGGCGATGGCCGCCGGCGAGGCCGCGTCCGGGGCCGCGCGCGTGGTCGAGCGGCATCTCGCCCGCTGCCGCGAATGCCGCGATGAGCTCGAGCGCTACCGTGTGCTCGAGAGCATGGTCACAGACCTTCGCCGCGAGCCCGTGCCGGGCGCCGATCCCGCGCTGTCACGCGCCGAGCTCGAGTCACGCCTGGCCGATATCCGCGCGCGCATGGTCGCCTACGGCATCTTCTCCTCTCCTCTCGGGAAGATTCTCATCGCCCGATCCGAGCTGGGGATCGCGCTCGTCGAGTACCTGAACTCAGAGAAGGCCGCTGCGTCCTACCTGGCCCAGCTGGCCGGGGGCGAGGTGAGAGAAGACAAGGCCGGCGTGGAGATGGTGTACCACGAGCTCCTCGAGTACCTGGATCGTCGACGCACTCGCCTGGACTGGCCGCTCGACCTGCGCTGGGCGGGGAGCGATTTCCAGCGACGCGTCCTTGCCGCCACCGCCGAGCTGCCCTATGGCGCCGTCACCTCCTATGCGGGGATCGCGCGGCGCATCGGCACGCCGTCGGCGGTGCGGGCGGTGGCCCAGGCGCTCCGGCGCAATCCCGTGCCCATCGTCATCCCGTGCCATCGGGTGATCGGCAACGACGGGGATCTCGTCGGCTATGCCGGGAACAGGATCTCGCTCAAGCGGACCTTGCTTTCGCTCGAGGGCGTGCCGGTGGCCGCCCGTGGCCGCAGGATCGAGCGCGATCACATGTACGTGCGGGCGGGAGCGGACACGGAATACTGCGTGCCCACCTGTGGGTCGCTGTCGCGCCAATCACTGGCCGGGCTCACCCTCTTTGGCTCGCGCGGCCACGCCGAATCGCTGGGTCTCACGCCCTGCGCGAGCTGCCGCCCCGATCTGCATCCCCTGTCCGCATAGCGTCGTCGCTCGCTTTCTCCCCGCTTTTCACACTCGCAGGCCTCCGGTGTCTCACTGAGCGAGAGAGAGGAGGCCGACTCATGACCGCTCAACTGACGACTGTGGTAGTTCTGCTGCTCCCGTTTCTCGCCATAAGCGCGCTGCTCGTTCTGGCCGAGCGACTGCAAGACCGACGCGAGCGCGCGAGGTACCGGCAGATCGCCCTCACCGATGCCATCCACCGCGAGCTGGGCGCCGTTGCCGCTCCGACCGTGCGCCAGCGACTCGGCGGCGGCTGGGCGGTCGCCATGGCCGTGCCGCTCGATCGGCCCGCCGCCGTGGCTGCCATCCTCCGGGTGACCGGTCAGCATTTCTCGCGAGAAGAGCAGGAGACCGTGCCCCTGGAGATCATCCTCAGTCCCGAGACCTCGAGCGTGTGGCCTCGCGCTGCTCGCCCCGCGGTGCCTCCGCGGGGCACTGCCGGCACGTCGCTCGCAGCCTGAGCCAGGAGGATCGCGATCATGGACATGAACACTTACGCTCTGGAACGATACGTGGAGATCAGGCTGCGCCAGCTTCGCTCTGACGCGGCGCGGGGTCGATTGCTGGCGTCGCTGCAGAGGCGTCCACTCGGAGTGCGCGCGGCGCTGGCCCTTGCCCTCCTGCGGATGGGACGGCGGCTGCGCCGGCGGGGCCTCGTGGTTCCCCGCGCCGCCTGAAGGCCCGGGACCCGACTTTTGCCTGGTCCTTTGAGCCAGCCCCGGCGTATAGTGGGACGACCATGAGAGCCAGGCTGGTTTCGCGGCTCGTCACCTTCGTGGTAGCAGGCGCGCTGGTGCTTTCCCTCGCCGCCCCCGCCCGTGCCCAGATCGACCCCATGACCCTCAGCCTGATCATCAGCGGGGCGCAGCTTCTCATGGGCGTGGTGAGCACGGTGGTCGTCGGCGGCTCCTACGAGGCGGGGAAGAGAAGCGGACCGGTGCCGCTCGGGACGCCGTGCGGCGTGCAGGACGGCGTTCCCCAGATATGCTGGACGCAGCCGGGCGGCGGGTACGAGGGCACGGACGTGCTGCCGTATTCGGCGCCCTCGCCGGTGGCGCCGCGCGTGCCCGGGCTCTCCCTGGATCTCGTGCTCCAGGAAGCCCAGCCCGTCGGGCCTGCCGTTCCCAGCCAGGGCCAGTAACGACTCCCGCGGAAACAGAAAGACGGCCGGCGGGTCATCCCGCCGGCCGTCTTCGTTTCTGCGGCTGGCCTACTTCTTCGAAGCGTCGATGATCTCGCCGAAGGTCGCCCAGATCTCGCCGTTGAACTTGGCGAGCTGCTCCTGCTCGACGGGGGCGAAGTCGGCGGGGCCCGTGTTGACCTTGATGCCGGGGAGCAGGAGGGGCAGCTCGAGATTCTTGACGCTGGCCGCCTGCTTCATGATGTTCTCTCGCGAGAGGTCGTTGCCGCACTGCTTGAGCACGTGCGTCACCAGGATGGCGACGTTGTACTCCTTCATGTACAGCGCCGTGATCAGGCCCTTGGAGGCCTCGAGACCGGCGGGCTTGAGCACGGTGCCCAGCGAGCTCGATACGTTGTTCAGGAAGTGGAGGGGCTTCCAGCCGATGTCGTTCGCCTTCTTGATGGCCTGCACGGCGAACTTCGGGATGGTGATGTTGAAGAAGACGTTGGCCCCGCTGTTCTTCAGGTTGACGATCTGGGAGTCGATGGTGGGATCCGTCACCTCGTAGCTCTGCTTGAGCACGACGACTTTCTTGGCCGCCTCGCCGAGCCCGTCCTCGAAGCCCTTGAGGTAGTCCTTCCCATAGTCGTCGTTCTGATACAGGATGCCGACCTTGGCGTCCGGCACGTTCTTCAGGATGTAGGCGGCGTAGATCCGGCCTTCCGTCTGGTAGTTGGGCTGGAAGCCCATGGTCCAGGGGAAGTTCTTGGGATCGTTCCACTTGGTGGCGCCGGTGGCCACGAAGAGCTGCGGCACCTTCTTCTCGTTCATGTACTTGTGGATGGCGCTGTTGGGCGGCGTGCCCAGCGGCTGGAACACGAAAGCGACCTGATCCTGCTCGACGAGGCGGCGGATCATCTCCACCGTCTTGGGCGGGCTGTACTGGTCGTCGAGGGAGATGTAGTTGATCTTGCGCCCGTTGATCCCGCCCTCGTCGTTGACCTTCTTGAAGTAGGCGCCGAGGGCTTTGCCGATGGTGCCGTAGGCCGAGGCGGGCCCGCTGTATGGGTTGGTGTTGCCGATCTTGATCTCGGTGGCGGTGACCCCCACGACCGTCTGGGCGGCCACGCCGCCAACGCCCGCCAGGGCAACCACTCCGAGCGCCACCAGCAGCGCCAGGAACCGCTTGGGTCGATTCATGGTCTCCTCCCGTTCAGGTTGATTGTGACCTCGGCATCATGACTGCGCTTCTCCTGCGGCCTTCCTTCCTGTAACAGCCGGCCGCGTCATCCGGATCCAGGCGAGTCGAAGGAAGCCGACTATCCCGTGCGGCATCACGTACATGAACACGATGAGGAAGATGCCAAAGATGGCCCAGGGCGCCGCCTTGGAGATGTCCTGGGCCCAGTTTGGCACGAACTGGATGAAAAGGGCACCGAAGATGGCTCCCGAGATGGTGGCCAGCCCGCCGATCACGATCCCCGTCAACAGCGTGATGGAGAGGAAGATGTTGAAGGAATCGGGAGCCACGAACGCGATGGCGATGCCGCTGAGGGCACCCGCCACGCCCGTATAGGCGGCGCTCACGCCGAAGACGACGGACTTGTACAGCGCGCTGTTGATTCCCATGGCCTCGGCCGCGATGTGGTTGTCCCTGATGGCGACGATGGCGCGTCCCGTGCGGCTTTTCAGAAGATTTCGCGCCAGGAGGAAGAGCACGACGAGGATGACCAGGGTCAGGAAGTAGAGCCACTGGTCCTCGGAGAGGGGCAGCCGCCAGGGCGCCTTGGGCTTGGACAGCACGATGCCTTGCGAGCCGCCCGTCCAGTGCTCGAAGTACTTGAGGATCTGGGGCACGGCGAGGGCGAGCGAGAACGTGGCGAGGGCCAGGTACAGTCCTTCGAGTCTGAGCGCGGGTCGCCCGAAGAGGAAGCCGATCACCAGACAGAGGATCCCCGCCGTCGGGATCGTCCAGCCGTAGCCGATATTCCACTTGTCGATCATGATCGCGGTCGTGTAGGCCCCGATGGCGTAGAAGGCGCCGTGGCCGAGCGAGATCTGCCCGTTGTAGCCGGTCAGGATGTTGAGACCGAGGAGCGCGATGGCGTAGATGTAGACCTGGGTGAACTGGAAGACGCGGAATCCGCTCATCATGAAAGGGAGAGCGCAGGCGATGGCGAGGACGACCACGAGACCCAGGATCCTGGACGCCGCCCCACCGCCGCGCGGCATTCGCTAGACCCTCCGGACGAAGGAGCGGCCGAAGAGGCCGCTCGGGCGCACCAGGAGGACGATGATGATCATGGCGAGAGCCACCGTCAGCTTGAGCTCGGTCCCGATGAAGCTGACGTACGTCCCGACGAGGTTCTCGGTCACCCCCACCAGGAAGCCGCCCACCACCGCGCCGAGCGGGCTGGTGAAGCCGCCCACCGTGGCCGCGGCGAAGGCGTAGATCTGGATGCCCCCCATCATGTTCGGGTCGAGAAAGACGATGGGGGCGATCATCATGCCCGCCACACCCCCGAAGGCCGCGGCGAGGCCCCAGCCGAGGGCGAGCATCCACCCGACCCGGATGCCCACCAGCCGGCTCGACATCGGATTCTGTGCGGCCGCGCGCATGGCCAGCCCCAGGGTGGTGTAACGGAAGAAGAGGAAGAGGAGCAGGAGGACGACGAGGGTGATGCCGATCTCGCCCAGGTCGTGCGTGCCGAAGACGATGTTGCCGAGCTGGATGGGCTTGCTCGGAAACGGGCTCGGGAACGGCTTCTGGATGTAGGAATAGATCCAGCCTGCCACGCTGTTGAGGATCACGAGGAGGCCGATGGTCACGATCACGATGGTCAGGATGGGGGCGTTCTCGACGGGCCGGATCACGATCCGCTCGATGAGCACGCCCCCCACGAAGGCGATGACGAGGGTGGCGAAGAAGGCGGCCCAGTAAGGGAGGCCGGCCTGCAGGAGAGACCAGCAGAGGTACGTGCTGAACATCGCCATCTCGCCCTGGGCGAAGTTCACGACGTCCGTGGCCTGGTAGATCATGACGAGGGCCAAGGCGAGGCTTGCGTAGATGCCACCCGTCGCCAATCCCGACACGACTTGCTGGATAAAAATGTCCATTATGTTCTGGGGGGGAGCGACCGCCGGTCTTGTCGGGGGTTGGCTCGGCTCGCCTTCGGCTGCGCCTCACACAGCTCCCCCAGACCCCCCCACCGGATTGCCATCAGTAGCTCGCCACGGTCAGTAGCCGAGGTAGGAGCGGCGGACGGATTCGTTGCGGCGCAGGTCGGCCGACGGGCCGGACATGACGACGCGACCGGTCTCGAGGAGGTAGGCGTGGTCCGCGAGATCGAGGGCGATGGCCGCGTTCTGCTCGACGAGGAGCACGCTCACGCCTTCCTCCCGGTTGATGGCTCGCACGATGCGGAAGATCTCTCGCACGACGAGAGGGGCGAGCCCGAGCGACGGCTCGTCGAGGAGGAGCAGGCGCGGGCGTGACATGAGGGCGCGGGCCACCGCGAGCATCTGCTGCTCGCCGCCCGAGAGCGTGCCCGCCTGCTGCCGCTGGCGCTGGGCGAGGACGGGGAAGTACTGATACACGCGCTCGAAGTCGCCGGCGAGGGTCGCCCGGTCCTTGCGGACATAGGCGCCCAGGCGCAGGTTCTCCTGCACCGTGAGATTCATGAAGGTGCCGCGGCCTTCCGGAGTGTGGGCGATCCCGAGACGGACGATCTCCTCCGTCGCCTTGCCGTCGATGCGGCGGCCCTCGAAGCGCACGGTCCCCGCCGTCTTGACCATGCCGCACACCGCGCGCAAGGTGGTGGTCTTCCCCGCGCCGTTGGCACCGAGAATCGTGGTGATGCCGCCCGCCTCCACCGCGAAGCGGAGGCCGTGGAGAACCTTGGTCCAGCCGTACTGCGCCTCCAGGTTCTCAGCTTCGAGAAGGGCGGGCATGCGCGGTCACTCTCCCAGGTAGGCCTTGATCACGTCGGGGTTGCGCTGGATCTGCGCGGGTGGGCCCTCGGCGATCTTGCGTCCGAAGTCGAGCACCACGACGTTGTCCGAGACCTGCATGACGAGGCTCATGTGATGCTCTACGAGGAGCACGGTGACGCCGCGGGCATCCCGGATGGTGCGCAGCAGCTCGGCGAGCGTGGCGACTTCCTCGTGGTTGAGCCCGCCCGCCGGCTCGTCGAGGAGCAAGAGCTTGGGGCGGCCGGCCAAGGCGCGCGCGAGCTCCACCCGCTTGAGGGTGCCGAAGGGCAGGCCCGCGGCGGGATGCCCCGCCACGTCGTCGAGATCGAGGAAGGCGATGACCTCGCGGGCGATCTGCCGCGCCTCGCGTTCCTCGCGGCCCACCCAGGGCAGCCGGAGGGCATTGCTCGCGAAGTCGCTCCGCGTGCGGCTGTGGACGCCCACGAGCACGTTGTCGAGCACGCTCATGGTGGTGAAGAGGGCGAGGTTCTGGAAGGTGCGGCCGATGCCGAGCTCGGCGATCCCGTGCGGCGTGGCGTCGGTGATCGAGCGGCCTTCGAAGAGAATATCGCCGTGCTGCGGCGTGTAGAGCCTCCCCAGGCAGTTGAAGAGCGTGGTCTTGCCCGCCCCGTTGGGCCCGATCAATCCCACGATCTGGCCCGCGTCCATGGCGAAGGAGACGCCGTCGAGGGCCACGATACCGCCGAAGCGCATCGTGAGGTCCTGAACCGCGAGGAGAGAGGAGGTGGACGCAGGCGTCATTGCCAGTCTGATGGTGGGCTCGTTTATAGGGAGGGCGGGGTAGTTTGTCAATGAAAACCCGCGACGGCCCGGTATAATCCAGAGCCCATGGCCCCTCAATTCATCTTCATCATGAAGGACCTCCGCAAGATCGTCCCGCCCAAGCGGGAGATCTTGAAGGGGATCTGGCTCTCCTTCTACCCCGGCGCCAAGATCGGCGTGCTCGGCGCCAACGGCGCGGGCAAGAGCACGCTGCTCAGGATCATGGCAGGGGTGGATCAGGATTTTCTCGGCGAGGCCAAGCCCGCCGACGGCGTGCGCATCGGCTTCCTCGCCCAGGAGCCCCGGCTCGATCCCGACAAGGACGTCCGGGGAAACGTCGAGGAGGGCGTGGCGGAGATCCGCGGGCTCCTCACGCGCTTCGACGAGATCAACGCCCGGCTCGGCGAGCCGCTCGATCCGGACGAGATGGAGAAGGTCCTGGAGGAGCAGGCGCGCGTGCAGGACGCCATCGAGGCGGCGGGGGGATGGGATCTCGACCGCACCGTGGAGATCGCCATGGACGCGCTCCGGTGCCCGCCCGGCGAGGCCGATGTGGCCACGCTGTCGGGGGGCGAGGTGCGGCGCGTGGCGCTCTGCCGGCTCCTCCTCTCCAAGCCCGACATGCTCCTGCTCGACGAGCCGACCAACCACCTGGACGCGGAGAGCGTGGCCTGGCTCGAGCGCTTCCTCAAGGACTACCCGGGCACGGTGGTGGCCATCACCCACGACCGCTACTTCCTCGACAACGTCGCCGGCTGGATTCTCGAGCTCGATCGCGGCGCGGGCATCCCGTGGGAGGGCAACTACTCCTCGTGGCTCGATCAGAAGAAGCAGCGCCTCGCCCAGGAGGAGAAGCAGGAATCCGCGCGCCAGCGCACCCTCGAGCACGAGCTGGAATGGGTACGCATGTCGCCCCGAGCCCGCCAGGCCAAGTCCAAGGCGCGTCTGCAGGCCTACGAGACCCTCCTCGCCGAAGGCGGAGGGGAGCGCGAGGGTTCCGCCGAGATCATCATTCCCCCTGGGCCCCGTCTGGGCGACGTGGTCGTGCAGGCCGAGCATCTCTCCAAGGGCTATGGTGACCGGCTCCTCATCGACGACCTGAGCTTCAGTCTCCCGCGGGGCGGCATCGTCGGGGTCATCGGGGCCAACGGCGCGGGCAAGACCACGCTCTTCCGGATGATCACGGGGCAGGAGAAGCCCGACAAGGGCGCGCTGCGGGTGGGGGAGACCGTGCGGCTGGCCTACGTCGACCAGAGCCGCGACGCGCTCGACGCGAGCAAGAACGTGTGGGAGGAGATCTCGGGCGGCGCCGAGCAGCTCATGCTCGGCAGCCGCCAGATGGCCTCGCGCGCCTACGTCGCCTCCTTCAACTTCAAGGGCAGCGATCAGCAGAAGAAAGTGGGCGACCTCTCGGGCGGCGAGCGGAATCGGCTGCACATGGCCAAGCTGCTCCAGGCTGGCGGCAACCTGCTCCTCCTGGACGAGCCCACCAACGACCTCGACGTGGACACCCTCCGTGCCCTCGAGGACGCCCTCCTCGCCTTCGCGGGTTGCGCCGTCGTCATCAGCCACGATCGCTGGTTCCTCGACCGGATTGCCACCCACATGCTGGCGTTCGAGGGGGACAGCCACGCGGAATGGTTCGAGGGCAACTACCAGGACTACGAAGCCGACCGCAAGAAACGACTGGGTGCCGCCGCCGAGCAGCCGCACCGTCTCCGCTACAAGCCCCTGACCCGCGGCTAGTTTCGTGAATCCGAGACACGTCGACTAACTCGTTTCGACACGATCGTCCGAAGCGGTGGGATCTCACGCTTTTCCGCTTGACAGCCTTGGCCGGGTGACTCGTTCATGGAGTCGCAGCCCTGATGAGTGCCGCCCGTGCGACCCTTCCGTGGCCGGTGCTGCGCAAACTGGCAGGACCGAATCGAATATCATTCCTCGTCTGAAAATCGCTCGTCTTGGGCCCTCCTTCGGAGCTCGAAAACCAGGGTGTAGAGTCGCCT